>CAYRAX010000102.1:1799-9892 GCA_964422285.1 uncultured Chthonomonas sp. | reverse complement strand
TCTCCTTCATGGTGTACAGCGGACTGGTGCCAATGTCACCGTACACCACGCCCAAGGCGCCCAGCATGAGCGTGGCAAGTTTTTCCCGACTGCTGGATGTGGAAGAAGTGGAAGAAGCGGAAGCATTCTCCATGGCAATTCCCTGGCGTTGAACAGACGGCTACTATCGAGCAGCACGCATCAGGAACGCATAAGGAGAAATAGTATGTTTCAAACTGCGGCCAAACGGTAACCGATGCCCGTTTCCGTCAGCAAATGGCGGGGTTCCGCCGGGTCCACTTCGATCTTGGCGCGCAAGTAGGGTTCGGTCTGCGTTATTTCGACAATTTTGATGCGCGAAACGCCTTGTACGATCAGGCGCACGGCGTCGGGCATCTTCACCAAAGTTCGAATAATCACCGCGCAACCGATATCGAAAACTTCGTCCTTGGTTGGCGTTTCGGTGTGAGGCTGGCGTTGGGCGACGACGCCGATGATTCGGTTGGAGGTCGCCACTGCGTCGTCGATCAGCTGGATGGAAGGCTCGCGCGAAACGCTGAGTGGCGCAATGAGCATGGGGTAAATGACCGAGTCGCGCAGGGGCAACAAGCTCACTTCCAGCGGGATTTGTGGGCGATGCTCTTCTTCGTCGTCCTCGTTCAGCGCCGAAAGCGCATCCAGTTCTGCCTCGACAAAACTGGGAACATCCTCGATACGATCTTCAATATCTATGTCAGCCATTAAATTAACTTGATTGCAATCGTGCGCTTGATGACGACAGTATCAGGCGTGCGGACGGCGGGTATCGAAACAATCAAGTACCCATTTCCATAGACCGCTTCCGATTGACTGACGTTCCAGTCGCCTTCGGGCAATGTCACTTCGCGCACAAACTCTCCGTAAACGATTTCCAATTGGTGGGCTCGGCGGTATCCATCGGGCAGATCCTCTTCTTGCCGGGTTCCGCGGATGACAACTACCTCGCGCTCGGGGTCGAACAAAATCTTGATTTCGTGGCCGCGCATGCCCGCGATTTCGGCTTTGATGATGACCCGGTCTTCGGCAACCAAGACATCAACCGGCGGGCACCAGCCTCCGCGTCGAGCGATCTTTGGTGCTGCCGGACTCATTTCTGCGCTGAGCCTTTGCAGTTCGGCGCCAACCTGCCAGAGCCATTGATCGAGATCTTTTTTCTTTTGCATTGTTCTGCCTGCGCCCCATCATTGTAGCGCGTTATTGCCCTGCTAACCCTGCAAGAATTCGCCCACGATGCGCGGTTGGTGGATATCGTCAAGCAAAAACGAGTCGTGCCCGTAAGGCAAGTCGATCTCCTCAAAACGCGACTGGCAACCCGCTTGCTGCGCCATTTTGTGCATGTCTGCAGACTGCGCACTTGTATATAGCCAATCTGAGCTATAGGATGTGAACAGGAATTTGGTGCTGGACCCAACTAGCGAGGTGCAGGCGTAGCGATCAAGCGCGCGAGAAAGCACTACCAAACTTCCCGCGTCGAATCGCGTCGTGAACTTGCTGCCTTGATATCGCAAGTAGCTCTCGACTTCAAAAACGTCGTCCATTCCCGCCTGAAATCGGCGCGCAAATTTGTTTTCAAAGGCCTCGCTGCTGAGGTAGCTCAAGTGACCCGCCATGCGCGCCGCCGCTAGGCCAGCGGTCGGTGGATCGTCGGCCGGATAGTCGCCATTGCGCCACTTGGGGTCGGCAAAAATTGCTTGCCGCGCGACCTCGTTGAAGGCAATTTGGAACGGATTGTGGGCCGCGCAAGATGCCGTCAACCAAACGTGCTCTGCTGCGCCACGGCGCCCCCATTCAAGGCCCTGAGCACCGCCCATGCTTCCACCGCACACGAGCAACGGGCGCGCAACGCCTAACCCATTGAGCAGTGCCTGCTGAACCGTGACCATGTCGCCGATCGTGATTTTTGGAAAGCGGCTCCCATACTTTTTGCCGTCCGGTGCGAGTGAACTTGGACCAGTCGTACCTCGGCAACCGCCAAGCGCATTCGAGCAAATGATGAAGTGCTCTTCGGGGTTCAGCAGCTTGCCAGGCCCGACCAGCTTGCTCCACCAGCTAAACACGTCGGAATCGCCGCTAATCGCATGGCACACGAGCACCGCATTATCGGCTTGTGCATTCAGCGTTCCCCAAGTTTGAAAAGCGACCTGAACGGCATCAATCGACAGCACTCGCCAAATCGGAGGATTCGGTAAACAACAAGTCGGCATCAATCACCTTCGAAATATACCACCGGTAAGCTCGATTGAATCTGAACCATAATGATCGCTAGCGATGCTTTCTCAACCAGATTCGCGAGGTCGATTCGGCGCTTACGGCGGTCGATATGTGCCCGAAACGCTCATTCCCGCGCTTGACCAATTGGCGGAGGAGTTTGAACGCGCCTGGGCGACGCAAGATTTTCGCGACCAATTTCACGATTTGTTGCGCGAATATGTTGGCCGTCCCACACCGATCACCCATCTTCGCCGCCTGAGCGAGTTGACAGGTTATCACATCACGCTCAAGCGGGAAGACCTGAACCACACCGGCGCACACAAAATCAACAATGCGGTGGGCCAAGTGCTGTTGGCGCTACGCATGGGCAAATCTAGGATCATCGCCGAGACGGGCGCGGGCCAACATGGAGTCGCCACCGCGACCGTGTGCGCGATGTTCGGCTTGCCGTGCGACGTGTACATGGGAGACGAGGATTGCGCCCGCCAACAGCTCAACGTTTTTCGAATGCGCCTGATGGGGGCGCGGGTGATTCCCGTTTCTTCCGGCACAAAAACCCTGAAGGACGCGCTGAATGAGGCGATGCGCGATTGGGTGACCAACGTCCGCGACACGCACTACATCATTGGAACCGCTGCCGGGCCGCATCCCTATCCGTACATGGTTCGCGAATTTCAGTCGGTGATTGGCATCGAGGCGCGGGCGCAGTACCTGGAGCGTTTTGGCAGCTTGCCTGATGTCGGCATCGCATGCGTTGGCGGTGGATCGAACGCGATCGGGTTCTTTGCTGGTTTCGCCGGCGATGACAGCGTGAAGCTTCTTGGAATCGAAGCTGGCGGCCACGGCATCGAAACCGGCATGCACGCCGCGCCGCTCAGCGCTGGTGCTCCGGGCGTTCTGCACGGTTCGTTTAGCTATTTGATGCAAGACGAAGAGGGCCAGATTTTGGGTACGCACTCGGTCTCCGCTGGACTCGATTACCCAGGCGTCGGTGCCGAGCACTCGTTCCTCAAGGACTCTGGTCGCGTCGTTTACCGAGCCGCGACAGATGAAAGCGCGCTCAAAGCATTTCGCAGGCTCGCGGAAACAGAGGGGATCATTCCCGCGTTTGAGTCCGCCCACGCGCTGGTGCCAGTGCTAGAGGACTTTGGCTTGCATGCAGGCGATCACGTCCTCGTCAACCTATCTGGTCGCGGCGATAAGGACATGGAATCCGCGTCAAAAATTCTTCAACTATAGGTGCAAACGATCCAGTTGAACCAGGGCGTGCTGATCCACCAGGAATGATCTAACCTCCGAGGGTAAGAACCCCGTGTAATCGCGAAACGCATCGCGCATCGCTTGCGTCGAACCGAAGCCAGACTGGGTCGCCACAACCTCCATCGTGTGCGCGGGATTTGAGATCACGTGCAACGCGAGTTCGGCGCGGCATCGGTCCACAAATTCAGGGAATCCGTATCCCACCGTCGCCTTGAATGTGCGACTCAGGTGGAAAGCGGAATACCCGGCAATGCGGGCCGCCTCCTTTAGCGTCCAAGGTGCGCAAGGATTTTCGCGGACCAGGTTGACGAGGCGGCTGATTGGCTTTGCCAAATCATCGCTCGCTGCCTGGCTGAGCAGATTGCGTTCTTCATAGGAAAGAGATTCGCTGACCAGGAGATAGAGGCAATTCTTTTTGCTTGCGACCTGATTGGGCCGCACCTCCTGTTCCCATTGCGCAACGCGTTCAAGCAATTGGCCATGAAACGCACCTTTGTGGCACTGAATGAATCCGACGGTTGATCTGCCATTTGGCGCATATTCTTGCCACCAATCGGCAAGCGCGCGGTTGCGATCGCGGGGCCAACAAAACAAAATTTGATGCTGAAAGCCTCGCGACATCAGCAACTCAATTTTTGTTCCGCCCCCGAGCACTGCGACCGAGTTTGAGGAAAGCACTTGCATCCTCGCTCGATCGGTTGTCCGAAGCATCGAGCAGCCCTCCAAATTAGCAATAAGGAGGAAATGGTTTTGCTCCACCTCGTAGGTGCATTTCAATGGCTTCTTCCTCATGCCCGATTGGTGCGTGGCATGCATTCCTGCGATGTCTACGAGCGGTCTGAGGACGAGTTCAGCGTCTCTCGGAGACTGCTCAATAGATGATCGGTATCCGTTCTCCAAGATTACGTTGTCCATATTTATATTATGTCTACGTTTCAACACAAAAAGAAAGTAGCAAGAAAATTCTGGTAACAAACAAAAATGACAAGATCGTATCGTGTAGCCGTTGTTGGCGCGACTGGCGCAGTGGGTCAAGAGTTTCTCCGGCTGTTTGAGGAAAGGGCTCTTCCCATCGCCGATTTGAAGCTACTTGCAAGCCCAAGATCGGCCGGCAAATCCATGCAGTTTTGCGGAGATTTGTTGCCGATTGAAGTAGTTTGCGCAGATTCGTTCAAGAATATTGACATTGCATTCTTTTCTGCGGGAGCGACAAGGAGCAAGGAATTTGCGCTAACGGCAGCAGACTTGGGTGTTTGGGTTATTGACAATTCCAGCGCATTTAGAATGAACAATGGCATCCCGCTTGTCGTGCCTGAAGTGAATCCGGACGCCATCAAAAATGGGGACAATCTTATCGCAAATCCCAATTGCACGGCCGCAATTCTTCTTATGGCAATCGCGCCGTTGCGGAAACTTGGCACAATTGAACGACTGATCGTCAGCACGTACCAAAGCGCATCGGGCGCTGGCGCGGCGGCGATGGAAGAGCTTAAGGATCAAACGCGACAGTGGTTGAACGGCGAGCCGATCACGCCGCAGATCATGCCGCATCCCTACGCGTTCAACCTGTTCAGCCACAACACTGCCATCAATGAGCATGGCTACAACGATGAAGAGTGGAAAGTGATGGCTGAATGCAGAAAGATTCTGGACGAGCCGAACCTGCGTATGAACGTCACCTGCGTTCGTGTTCCCGTCTTGCGCGCCCACAGCGAAAGCGTGACGATTGAGTTCGCTGGCCCCGCGCCAAGCGAAGATGAGATTCGCGATGCGATTCGAAATGCACCCGGCGTAAAGTTGGTTGACGACCGCGAAGCCAACCATTTTCCGATGCCGAACGAGGTTTCGGGCCAAGATGACGTGTTCGTGGGTCGAATTCGCAAAGACCTTTCCCACCCGTCAGCGATCAGCATGTTCATCGCGGGCGACCAGTTGCTGAAGGGTGCCGCGCTCAATGCGGTCCAAATTGCTGAGCACCTGATCAAGGTTCGGGGCTAAAATTTGGATTCATGACCTGGCTACAAATTCTGCTCATCATTTACGGCGCGATCAACATCGTCGGCGGGGTGATCGGATTCACCAAAGGTAGCGGCATGTCACTAATCGTGGGCGGCACATTCGGCGCCGCCGTCATTGCGCTCACCCTATTGACCAAAACCAGGCCATCCGTTTTTCGCGTGCTGGGAGTGCTCGTTTTGGGTCTCGCCGGGTTCTGGATCTATCGCATGAACGAGGTCGCCGCAGAGGGCAAACCGACGACGATTGCCGTAATGAACCTAGCGTTGAGCCTCGTGATGTTCGTCACGATGACCGCTGCTCATTTCGCGGCAACTGCAAAAACGCGCCGCGAATCCGCAAGCGAACGCTAAATCGGGTCGCCAACCCACCGCGTCCGGTATTCTGTTGGCTATGAATAGCTTTGGTGCTCGCTCAACGCTGACCGTCAACGGCAAGAACTATACAACTTATCGCCTAAAAACCTTACAAGATCAAGGGCACAACGTGGCGAGATTGCCGTTTAGCCTGCGCATTCTTTTGGAAAATCTGTTGCGCGCAGAGGATGGCGGAGTCGGCGTCAAAAAGCAAGACATCGAGGCATTTTTGCAATGGGACGCCAAGAAGGATCCCGACACCGAAATCAGCTTTATGCCCGCGCGGGTGCTTTTGCAAGATTTCACCGGCGTTCCTTGCATTGTTGACCTTGCGAGCATGCGCGATGCGATGGCAAAGCTCGGTGGCGATCCCAACAAGATTAACCCTCTTCAGCCAGTTGAACTCGTCATCGACCACAGCGTACAGGTCGATGCTTATGGCTCGGATGCAGCGCTGCAGATCAACCGCGACCTAGAGTTCGAGCGAAACCAGGAGCGATACGAGTTTTTGCGCTGGGGCCAAACCGCGTTCGATAATTTCCGCGTGGTGCCGCCCAATACGGGCATCGTCCACCAAGTCAATTTGGAATATCTGGCTCGCGTGGTTTTCGTCAATGAATCCGGAGTCGCATATCCCGACACGCTCGTCGGCACCGATAGCCACACCACGATGATCAACGGTTTGGGTGTTCTGGGCTGGGGCGTGGGCGGCATTGAGGCCGAAGCCGCGATGCTCGGCCAGCCAGTCAGCATGCTGATCCCGCAAGTCGTAGGGTTCAAATTTACGGGCAAACTGCGAGAAGGCGTCACCGCCACCGACCTCGTGCTCACGGTCACCGAGATGCTGCGAAAGCATGGCGTCGTCGGCAAGTTTGTCGAGTTTTACGGCGAGGGCCTTTTCGGTTTGCCACTCGCAGATCGCGCCACCATCGCTAACATGGCCCCCGAATACGGCGCCACGATGGGATACTTCCCAATCGATCAAGAGACCCTGCGCTATCTGCGATTGACCGGCCGAAGCGACGAGACGGTTGCACTCACAGAGGCTTATGCTAAAGATCAAATGCTGTTCCACGAGGCGGGAACCGCTGAGCCGGAGTTCAGCAGCAAACTGGAACTCGATCTTTCGACGGTGGAGCCGAGCGTCGCAGGGCCGAAACGTCCTCAAGACCGTGTCGTGCTCAGCCAGGCGCGCGAGAGCTTTTTGGGAGCGTTTCCGGACGCGCTGCCGAGTGAAGGAGCCGTGGCGAGTGAACGAGGCGGCGCGGCCGTATTGGAGCGCAACGCCACCGAAAAGCTCACCCACGGTAGCGTCGTCATCGCCGCGATCACAAGCTGCACCAACACGAGCAACCCTTACGTCATGGTCGCGGCCGGCTTGGTCGCTCGAAAGGCGAATGCCCTTGGTCTTAAGCCCAAGCCGTGGGTGAAAACGTCGCTCGCTCCGGGTTCAAAAGTTGTCACCGAATACTTGAATAAGTCGGGACTGCAACAGGACATGGACGCCATCGGTTTCCAAACGGTCGGTTACGGATGCACGACTTGCATCGGAAACAGCGGCCCCTTGCCCGAAGAAGTCAGCAAGGAAATTCAAGACCACCAACTGACCGTCGCGAGCGTGCTCAGCGGTAACCGCAATTTTGAGGGCCGCGTGAATGCCGAAGTCAAGGCGAATTATCTGATGTCGCCGCCACTCGTGGTGGCTTACGCACTCGCGGGCACCATGCACATTGACCTCGCGAATGACGTTATCGGAACGGGTAGCGATGGCAACCCAGTCTACTTGCGCGATATCTGGCCGACCCAACGCGAAGTCTCCGATACCGTCGAGTCGTGCATCGACCGATCGATGTTTGCGACATCGTACAGCGGCGTTTTTGAGGGCGACGAAAAGTGGAAGAACATCGCAGTGACCGGTAGCAAGCGCTACGATTGGAAGGGCGATTCAACCTACATCAAGCAAGCACCCTACTTTGACGAAATGCCCGCGACCGCACCGGAAACGGTTGCCGAACTCAAGGGTCTGCGTTGTCTGGCCATTTTGGGCGATTCAATCACGACCGACCACATCTCTCCCGCCGGCAACATCAAGGCGACTGCACCCGCTGGCAGCTACCTATCCGAACATGGCGTTCGCCCGCACCTTTTCAACAGCTATGGTTCGCGCCGCGGCAACCACGAAGTGATGGTGCGCGGCACGTTCGCCAATATCCGCATCAAGAACCAACTGGC
>CAYRAX010000102.1:0-1789 GCA_964422285.1 uncultured Chthonomonas sp. | reverse complement strand
CGTCACCACTTACCTACCCACCGGCGAAGTGATGAGCATCTACGATGCCGCCATGAAGTACGCGGAGTCGGGAGTTGGGCTCGTGGTTCTGGCGGGCAAGGAATATGGATCAGGCTCAAGCCGCGACTGGGCGGCAAAGGGGCCCGCGCTGCAGGGAGTGAAAATGGTGATCGCCGAGAGTTTTGAACGCATTCACCGATCAAACCTCGTCGGCATGGGCGTGTTGCCGTTGCAATTCGCGCCTGGGCAAAACGTTGCTTCGCTGGCGCTAACCGGCCAAGAAACGTTTGAGCTTATCGGTCTTGCCGACGCGATTAAATCGGATTTTGCGCACGGTAAGGAACTGCAAGTCCGCACAGACACCGGCAAATCGTTCATGGTCACCTGCCGAATCGACACGCCACAGGAGATTCAGTACTACCGCCATGGCGGCATCTTGCTGTACGTGCTGCGGTCGCTGGTGTAAATTCATTTCATTCAAAAGATGCCTCTATCTACAGAAAATCTGTAGTAAGATAATTGCATACGACATCGGTTGCGGCTGACTAGCCCCATTGGGAATTTCGGGCTGTGTGCAATGCAATCATGCGGATCGCATTGCCCTATCGCCCGGTAGTCAGCAACGCAAATCAAGTCAAAATCGTAGTTACTGTCACCAATATCATCGAGGATGCAAGCACTAAATGGACCCATCACAGAAAATACTAGTCGAATCGCTGACCAACAGCACCACCGCGGGCAAGGTCAGGTGGACCGAAGTTGAGGCGGTCACCGGTGCTGACTTTTTCCAGGCCAAATTGAACTCGTGCACGCTCCACGTATTCGAATTGTTCGGTCCAAAGGATGGCACGCGGAGCATCAAACTCGAAGTTTATGGGCCGAGCAACCAGCTCGCCGACACCATCTTAGTTTCGGAAGGCGATGATTTTGCCGCGCTGAACGACCTCTTCGTTGCAGCCTCTAGAAGTGCTAGGGAAACCGACATCATTTTCGATGCGATTCTCCAAGAGATACGCTAATTTAGGCTAAAACAAAAGAAGCCCGATTCCATTTATTGGAATCGGGCCTTTCTATTTTTCGTTACTCGGCTTACCGGCCGCCCTGGGATTTCGCAATAATCTCGGTCGCGATGTTTGCAGGAACCTGCTCGTAGTGCGATGGGGTCACGTTCGGGTTCGCGCGGCCCTGGGTGAGCGAGCGCAAAGTGGTAACGTAGCCGAACATTTCCGACAACGGAACGTGTGCGTTCACAACCGTGGCTCCGAACTGAGATTCCATGCCTTCAATTCGTCCGCGGCGTGAGTTGATGTCTCCAACCACGTCGCCCACGTTTGCTTCGGGAGTGGTGACTTCCACGTGCATGATCGGTTCCTTGATCACCGGAGTTGCCTTCTTCATAACTTCGCGGAATGCGAGCACGGCGGCTTGCTTGAAGGCGTTTTCGTTCGAGTCAACTTCGTGGTAGCTACCTTCGGTGACTTTGACCTTGACGTCAACGACCGGATAGCCCGCCAAAACGCCTTGGTTCAAAGCTTCGCGAACGCCCTTTTCGACGGCCGGAATGTATTCCTTCGGAATCGTTCCACCAACGACCTTGTTCTCAAAAACGAATCCTTGGCCGGGTTCAAGCGGCTCGATTTCCAACCAGCAGTGGCCGTATTGACCCGAACCACCAGTTTGGCGGATGAATCGGCCCTCAGCCTTGGCGACCTTGGTAACCGTCTCGCGGTACGCGACCTGCGGCTTGCCCTGATTGGCCTGCACGCCGAATTCGCGGTTCAGGCGGTCC
>CAYRAX010000101.1:0-10143 GCA_964422285.1 uncultured Chthonomonas sp. | reverse complement strand
GCCGCGCTCCTGCACGCGCTTGAGCTGCTCGCGAGCCTGTTGAATACCCGCTTGGGTGGGGTTCTTCTTAAGCGTTTCGATGATGTCGCTGGCTTCCAGCCGCAGGTCACGCAGGGTTTCTTCAAGCGCGGCGTTGGCCTGCTCGCGAGCGCGCTTTCTTGCCTGGTCGGCGAGTTCTAGTTTGTGTTCGTATTCCTTCTGCAATGCACTTAAGCGGTGGCTGAGTCGGTCGCTCTCGCTTTGGGCGCGCTGGGCGTGTTTCTGCGCGGTCTCCAGTTTTTCCAGCATCGCGCTCACCTCTTGGTGCGATTCACCAGCTGACTCTTGCGCGGTCGTGATGACACTTTTGGGCAGGCCATAGCGTTCGGCGATCTTTAGTGCGTGGCTCGCCCCCGGCGCTCCCATGATCAGGTGGTAAGTGGGCTTGAGCGACTTGACATCAAACTCCATCGCGGCATTGGCAAACCGAGACGCGTTGTAGGCAAACATCTTGAGCTCGCCGTAGTGCGTGCTCGCGAATACACGGCCACCGGCGCGCTGAATTTCGAGAAGAATTGCCTTGGCGAGCGCGGCACCCTCGGCGGGATCGGTTCCCGCACCAACTTCGTCCAGCAATACCAATCCGCCCTTTTCCAGCCGATTCAAAGCTTCGGCGATGTTGCGAATATGGCCGCTGAAGGTGGATAGCGATTGTTGCAGGCTTTGCTCGTCGCCGATGTCCGCCCAAACCTGGGTGAACGGTCCCAAATAGACCGACGACGCGGGTAGCCACATGCCGCATTGGGCCATGAGGACGAACAAACCGACCGTCTTGATGCTCACGGTTTTGCCGCCGGTGTTTGGGCCCGTGATCAGCAATCCGTCGGTGTCCTCGCCCAGCTCCAAGGTCAATGGAACAGCAATGGCTGGGTCAAGCAAGGGATGCCGCCCTGCTCGGATTTTGATGTGATGGCCGCGGTTCAAGTGGGGAGGCTGAGCATCGGACTTGTGGGCGAGTTTCGCCTTGGCAAGGATCAAATCGAATTCGGCAAGTGCCTCCAATCCCGCGCGGTATTGCGCGCCTTCCGCGCCGACGCGACTGCTCAGGTCCGCCAGAATGCGCGAAACCTCAGCTTTTTCGGCGACCTCAGCCTCGCGCAAGGCGTTAGCCAGTTGGAGTACGTCTTCGGGCTCAACGAACACAGTCTGGCCGCTCGCGCTGGTGTCGTGAACCACGCCGCGAATCTTGCCTTTGTGTTCGGCCTTGACCGGGATGACGTAGCGGCCCTCGCGCTGGGTGTAGACCGTGTCGCTCAGATAATCGCGGGTCTTGCCGGTTGTGTAGCTTTGAATTCGGTCGATGATGCGCTTGCTTGCGGACCGTTTTTGTTGACGCAACCGACCCAGGTCGGCGGAGGCTTCGTCGCGCACTTCGCCGTCTGCATCAAGACCATTGAGCAACTTCCCTTCGGTCTGAGCATTTTCGGGCATCGCTTGGGTCAGTTCAGTCAACCGCGGGAACTCTTCGCTCCGACTCTTTAGCGTCGCTTTCAACTGACGAAATGCGGATAGCGCCACACCGATTGCGTAGAGCGTGGCCCCATCAAGCACTGCGCCTTTTGCCGCCAAGGAGCACGCTTCGGCAACGTCGCGCACTGAACCCAGCGAGGGCAACGAAGCCACATCCAACAGGCGGCTCGCCTCGGCGGTTTCGCTCTGCCGCGCTTCCACCGTTGGAAAATCGTAAGCGGCCCGGAGCGAATGGGCAAGCACGGCTCCCGGCTCGGTCTCGCACTCGGCTTGCAGGAGGTCGAGAATGCGCGAAAACTCGAGGACCTTTTCAGCGTGCGTGAACTCGGGGGGCATCCATGCGTCCTTCGCGCGGTCAGGCCATCGCATCCAGCAGGCTAAGCATCTCAACCACCGCGCGCGCAGCTTCTCGGCCCTTGTTGCCCAGCTTCATACCGGCGCGTTCCAACGCTTGCTCTTGGTTTTCCGGCGTCAAAATTCCCCAGCTCACGGGCTTGCCAGAGGACATTTGAAGGTTCATCAACGCAGCGCCGGCATCATTGGCGAGCAAGGCGGCGTGGGTTGTTGCGCCCTGCAAAATGCACCCTAGCGCGACGACGCCATCACACTCTTGTTGTTCAAGCAATGCCTTTGCGGCGAGCGGAATTTCCCACGATCCCGGCGTATGAACGACCACTGTTTTGGGATTGCCGAGTCCCGCGAGTTCATCGAGTGCGCCTTCCAGAAGTGCCCGCGTCACCAATTCGTTCCAGCGACTGACTACAATGCCAATGCGCTTGCCTTTTGCCGATATTTGAGGTGAGATGCGGTTTTCCATAGCCTCGCTTAATAGTCATTATGGCATTTCGAGCCCCGCAACCTCAAAAGTGGTCGATTCCGGTCACAATGAAGGTTGACTTATGGCAGACCCGATCTTCATCGCGCGCGGATCAAAAGATTTGTTCCTTCTTCCCAACATGGCCAACCGGCACGGCGTCATCACTGGCGCAACTGGAACCGGAAAAACCGTCACGTTGCAGGCGATCGCCCAACACTTTAGCCAAATGGGCGTGCCGGTGGTCATGGCGGACGTCAAGGGTGACCTTGCGGGAATCAGCCAGCCGGGTTCGGACCAAAACCAGCGCGTGATGGACCGATTGAAATTGCTAAAGATCGAAGACCACGCTTTTGCGGGCTGCCCGGTTGAGTTTTGGGACGTTTTTGGCGAGCAAGGTCACCGGCTTCGGGCGACGGTCGCGGAGATGGGTCCGCTGCTTCTTTCGCGCATTTTGAACTTAAATGAGGTCCAAGCAGGCGTTTTGCACGTGATCTTTCGGGTAGCTGATGACAACGGCTGGTTGCTGCTCGACCTCAAAGACCTGCGCGCGATGGCGCAGTACGTTGGTGATAACGCCAAGGAATTCACGGTTCAATACGGCAATATTGCCGTTGCGAGTATCGGCGCGATCCAGCGCGGATTGCTGGAATTAGAGAGCCAGGGCGGCGAAATGTTCTTTGGTGAGCCAGCATTGGACCTTTTCGACCTGATCCAAACCGACTCCAATGGCCGCGGTGTCGTGAACATTTTGGCGGCGGATAAGCTGCTGCAATCGCCCAAGCTCTACGCGACATTCCTGCTGTGGATGCTCAGCGAGCTATTCGAAAACCTTCCGGAAATTGGTGACCCCGAAAAGCCAAAGCTCGTGTTTTTCTTCGACGAGGCACACCTGCTTTTCGACGACGCGCCGAAGGAACTACTGGACAAAGTAGAGCAAGTCGTGCGCATCATTCGGTCCAAGGGCGTCGGCGTTTATTTTGTAACCCAAAATCCCATCGACATTCCCGACACGATACTTTCGCAGATGGGCAACCGGGTGCAGCATGCACTGCGTGCCTTCACACCGCGCGACCAAAAGGCGGTTGCCGCGATGGCAGAAACATTCCGCCCGAACCCGAAACTCAAGATCGAAGATGTGGTTTTGGAATTGGGAGTCGGCGAGGCGTTGATTTCATTCTTGGACGCGAAGGGGCAACCTGAGGTCGTCGAACGCGCATTCATCGTGCCTCCGCAAAGCCAAATTGGACCGATCTCGCCCGAACAGCGCATTGCTCTACGCAACGCATCCGTGCTTGGTGGCCACTATTCGAAGTCAGTCGACCGTGAATCGGCGTACGAAAAATTGACCCAACACGCAGCGGCCGCCGCCGAGGCGCAGGCTCAGGTCGATGCCGCACAGCAAGCGCAGAAACAAGCAGAAATGGAAGCGCGCGCCGAAAGACGCCGGCCGCGCACCATGGGCGAGCAGATCGTGACGGGAGTGGTTCGCAGCATGACCACGGCGATTGGCGCGACGATTGGACGGACCATCATTCGCGGTGTGCTGGGCGGAATTTTGGGCGGTTTGACCGGCGGACGTCGGCGACGCTAACCACCCATTTCACGGAATTGAACTGCTTCGGCTAGGTGCTGTTTGTCGATTTGGTCGGAATCGGCGAGGTCGGCGATCGTGCGCGAAACTTTCAATATGCGGTCAAACACCCGCGCTGAAAGCTGCATTTTTGCCGCTACATTTTGCATGAACGCGGAGCATTCATCGGTCAGCACCAGCGTTTCGCGAATCTCTTTTGGCGTCATTTTTGCGTTCAGTCGGGTTTCGCCGAGGCGGGCTCGTTGCTTGAGCCGAGCGCGTAGAACTCGTTCGCGGATCATCGCGCTGGTTTCGCCGCTTGGCTGACGAATCAGCTCCTCGGGGGTCAGCCGTGGCACTGAAACGTGCAAGTCGATGCGGTCCAGAAGCGGACCGCTGATGCGCTGAGCGTAACGTCCGCAGGCGCTGGGCGAAGAGACGCAATTGGCCTCGGGATAGCCTTTGAATCCGCATGGACATGGATTCATTGCTCCAACCAACATGCATTCGGCAGGAAAGGTTTGGGTATCCGAAACGCGGGCAACAGTGCAGATTCCATCTTCTAGCGGTTGGCGCAGCGACTCCAGCACGCCGCGGTCGAATTCAGGCATTTCATCCATGAACAAAACGCCGAGGTGCGCGAGGGAAATCTCGCCAGGCTTGGGCACCTTTCCACCCCCGACCACCGCCGCATAAGAAGCGGTATGGTGCGGCGAGCGAAAGGGGCGCTCCCAAATAAGGCCGGAACGACCCAACTTCTGGCCGCTTGCCGAATAGATCCTGGTGACCTCGATGCTCTCTTCCAAGCTGAGCGGCGGTAGGATCGTGGGCAATCGGCGCGCGAGCATCGTTTTGCCCGAGCCAGGTGGCCCAACCATGAGAATGTTGTGCCCGCCGGCCGCCGCAATTTCTAACGCGCGAACGACGTGCTTTTGGCCCTTGATGTCCTCAAAATCGAACTCGTATTTGGGCAAGTCGTGCTCGGTTCGCGCGGGAGGGCGGTAGGGCGAAACGCACAGCGATCCGTTCAAGACTTCGACGGCCTCGATCAGCGTGCCAACGCCGTAGACCTCAATGTTTGAGCAGACGCCAGCTTCGCGGACATTCTCGAGCGGGACGATCATGCGCTTGTAACCCTTCTCGGCGGCCATGAGCGCCACGTTCAGCGATCCGTCGATGCCGCGAACGCTGCCATCCAAGCCGAGTTCTCCCACGATGAGAACATTGGAAAGCTCCTGAACCGGAAGCGCGCCAAGACCACCCAAAACGGCGATCGCGATGGCGAGATCGAGCAGCGGACCTTCTTTGCGAATATCACCCGGCGCGAGGTTGCAAATGATGAGCTTGTTGGGAAGTTTGAAGTCGCTGTTGCGCATGGCACTACGCACGCGCTCAACGCTTTCCTGCACCGCCTTGTCCGGCAAACCCACGATTCGAAAACCGTTGTCGGCGGCACCATGAAAATCGACCTCGACAAGCACGGGCAGGGCGTCGATTCCGGAAATTGTTGCGCCGTTGCTTTGGGCGACCATGAACCCGATTATGGTGCTTTTTTCGTGGTGGTTTGTGGTGCGGGCTTGAGGGAGACGAGCTTCCAGGTCAGGTGAAGGTCTTGCAGCCCCTCTTCGCCGCCGGGAATGGGCGCACTATCAACCGCCAAATCCAGCAGCGTCGTTATGCCAGTTTCGATATCGACTTCGGCTTTGCCGGTCGCCGACATCGGGTCTTTGTCGCGTATTTCTTCGTATTGCAGTTCCAAGACTGCTGTTTTGGGTTTGTCCACCGGCTTGACTTCCATCAGCCGGAAGCTGGCGATCGCAGGCGGCGTCCCAAAATCCTCGATCTCCGAAATGTTGTAGCGCCATCGCTCGCCCTCAACGACCGGCGTCTTTTTGAACATCAGACAAGTCATGATCGCGTAGCGCGTGAGGTTGAAGGTGTCGGTCGGCATTTCCGAGCGCAAGATGAGCGCGCCGAGCGCCGACCGAGTTTCTTTGATAAGGAACGACTTGATGCCCTTTGGCGGCGGAACCTTCTGCCCGTCCAGTGTGACCATCAGCGGCGTCATCGCCATTTCGGTCACCAGCTCACCGCGCGAATTTTTTTGCCGAACCACGCAATCGAATTTGTCCACCATGGACGTTTTGCTTTTGTCTTTTTGGTCGACAAAGTCCATCGTTTGTTCATAGGTGAAGCGCGTGCCGAGCGGCGGCGCAAATCGCAACGTGATTTCGGCGGGTGCGGCGATGCACAGAAAAGCGATGGTGGTCAACATGGGGCGGCCTCGATTCAGACTTATTCGCCAAGCTCAAGTCGTTTTTCGCCGGGTTTCAAATATCCCCGTTCTCGAGCTCGCTCTTCACGACCGCTCGCGGTTTCCAGGCTGGAAAGTTGCTCAGCGAGCTTTGCCTTTTCGCCAACTTGCAGTCGCATTTCTTGGACGGATGACTTGGTCATGCGTTCCTGTCGGCGAAAATGGCTCCATGGTTCTCGGCTTAAGAACACTCCCACCGCTACGCCGACCACGATAATTGAGATGTTAATTGCGAATCGTTTAACCATCCTTGGCTCCCGTATCACCCATCACTATAGCCCAAAATGCCCAACTTGCCAAATTGTATGGCACTAAATTCCTATCAAACACCATAATTTGAGGTTATGAGTGCCGTAATGCCCGAGCCGCCAAAGGTCCGATGGGATCTGTCTGTCCTTTTTGATTCAATCCATGACCCACGCATCGAGGAATCTTGGCAAACCGCACACCAGCGCGCCGACGAGCTCGCACGCAAGTACCGCGGCAAGATCAATCAAGCTGATTTGAGTCCAGCAACGCTGCTCGCGGCGATTCAAGATGCGGAGAAAATGTCGCAGGACCTGGATAAGCCGCTGCACTACGCAAATCTATTGTTTGCCGCCGACTCCAGCGACCCCGAACTTGGTGCTTTTTTGGCGCATCAATCGGAGCGCGGATCGGAAGTTCGCATCAAGCTGATGTTCCTGGAATTGGAGCTACAGGCCGCGCCGCAAGCGGCGATCGATCGGGCTTTGGCGAGTCCAGATCTACAGCCGTATAAACACTTTATTCAACGGTGCCGAATGTATTCGCCGCACCGACTTTCTGAACCCGAGGAAGTCATCTTGGAGGAGACTTCAAACACCGGCTCGCGGGCTTGGGTGAGGTTTTTTGAAGAAGTCACCGCGAACCACGTCTTTCAATTCCAAAACCCAGAGACCGGTCAGAAAGAGGAATTGACCGAGCACGAAGTGCTTGCGCACCTATATTCCGCCAATCGGGCGATGCGGCTGGCGGCAGGCGCAAGCTTGTCGGCGGGCTTAAAGCAATTGGAGCGCCAAATTTGTTTCACTTACAACAATTTGCTCGCTGACAAAAAGGTCGAAGACCGGCTGAGAAAATTTGACTATGCCGAGCAGAGCCGCCACATGAGCAACGAACTCGACCAGTCGATTGTGGACGTGGTCGTCGGACTTTGCAAGAAAAATTACGGCCTCGTGGCGCGCTATTACCGCGTCAAACGCAAGATTTTGGGCCTCGCCGAGTTGACGCACGTGGACCGCTATGCACCGCTAGAGGAAGCTAACGAAACCTACGATTGGGACCACGCGCGCGAGATCGTGTTGGATTCATTCGGCCGGTTTTCCAGCGTGTTGCAAGACCGGGCGCGAGCGTTTTTCGATAAGGGCTGGATTGATGCAGAGCCGCGACCGGGTAAATCAGGCGGTGCTTTTTGTAGCTATATCACGCCGGATACTCACCCTGTCATCCTGATGTCTTATTTGAACCGCATGAAGGACGTTGGGACGCTCGCCCACGAACTTGGCCATGGCGTGCATGGTTCGCTAAGCCGTGAGCAAAGTTACTTCAATTTCCAAGGAACGCTGCCGCTTGCTGAACTGGCGAGCATCTTCGCCGAAATGCTTGTATTCGAGCGATTGACTTCGGAAGCGAGCGACAAGGACAAGATCGCGCTCTATGCCGAGAAGATCGAGGGCTGTTTCGCTAGCGTTTTTCGCCAAGTCGCGATGTACTCGTTCGAACAGCGATGCCACGAGGCCCGGCGCACCACCGGCGAACTCGCACCGACGCAATTTGAGGATATTTGGCAAGAAGAGTTGCAAGCGATGTTTGGCGACAGCGTGAAGCTTGGTGACGAGCACCGCAATTGGTGGAGCTACGTAGGCCACTTCTTCTTCTCGCCGTTTTATGTTTACGCGTACGCGTTTGGCGAGCTACTGACCATGGCACTTTACCAACGCGCAAAGGTAGAGGGACCAGCGTTTGTTGAGAAGTACGTGGACTTGTTGCGGTTGGCCGGGTCGCTGTCGCCGGAAGAGCTTATGCAGACCGTCGGCGTTGATTTGCGCTCGGAGGCATTTTGGCAAGGCGGCATTGACGCGATTGAAAACTTGGTCGCCACGTTCGAAAAGCTCAACGCAAATGCATAAAAAATCTGGCCCGAAGATTTATCTTCGGGCCAGATTCGCTAAATGGTTAGAACTCGCCAGGTCCGCCAGGGCCGCCGCCAGGACCACCGTGTCCGCCTGGGCCGCCGTCTCGCGGTGGCGGCGAAAGCTTGAACGGCTTTCCGAGCATTGCCTTATATTGCTCGCGTTGATCCGCGTTCAGCACGGCAATCACCTTATCCATGACCGCCTTCATGTGCTCCGGCGAACCGCCGCCGCGCTCAGGTCGATTGTTGTCCAGAATTTGCTTGACCGCATCGACTTGGGCTTGCGTCAACTGCAGTTTTTGCGCCACATCGGGTCGAATGACACCCATTGGGCCCATCGCTTGCAGCTCAATCTGTCGGAATCGCACGAATTGCTCTTCGGACAAGATGTTCTTGACGCCATCCATCAAGTTCTTGCCGTCGCCTTCCTTCGGTGGACCCTCTGGTCGATTGGCCTCGAAAAACGCCCGCAGTGCATTGATCTGCGCGTCGGTCAGCTTGATTTCCTTCACCACATCGGGATGAAGAACCAGCATCGGACCGCCTGGTTGTCGGGGGCCGCCGCCGCGTGGACCATGATCCTGCATTTGGCAGAGAACCATGTCGTTGGTCTTGATGGAGTTGTTTGCATTTTCTGACGCGATCCCCCATTGAGCAGAAGCGACAAACATCAGCGCGCTTGCAGCCATCAGAGCGAGCGTTCGGGTTGATTTGTTCAGAGTCTTTTCCATTTCATTTCTCCTTGCAGGATTTTTTTGCCTTGCAAGAGTTAGTTTAGGGTTCGGTTATTGGGAAGTTATTTGGAATTGATCTTTTTTGACGAATTTTCAAAAATCGGCAATTTGATCGTGGCGGTTGTTCCCTTTCCAGGTTCACTTTCGAAGCTCAGCGAACCGCCGCAACGGTGAACAATTTCCTTCGTTATCGCCAAACCGAGGCCCGTTCCGCCCACATCTCGCGAACGCGAGCTATCAGTTCGATAGAATCGTTCACCTAATTTTTCGATGTCTTGGGCGGCGATGCCCATGCCCTGGTCGACCACGCTTACGATGCAATTTTGGTCCTCACGATCGATTCGGACGACGACTGGATTGCCTTCGGGCGAATATCGAACTGCGTTCTGCACCAAGTTCTGGATTGCGCGGGTGATGTCGGCGCTCGGACCGGTCACCGCTAGATCGTCAGCGACCGTGCTCTGTTGCTGGACGGTCCGCGTTCCCCGTGCCGCCTCAATCGCTGAGTGTACGGCTTGGTTGATCGCGCAACTCTCGCCTTCTTTAACGCCCGAGCCCTCCAGCCGAGCCAGTAGCAGTAGCTGATCCACCAAGTTCGACATGTCCACCGAGGCTTGGTGGATGATCTTGATGCTGGTCGCTTGATCGTCGCTGGCGGCGGGTTGTTCGACCAAACTTGAGGCCACCAGGCGGATTCTCGTTAACGGTGTGCGCAACTCGTGCGACGCATCGGCGGCGAAATTGCGTTGCCGCTCAAGCGAGGCTTCGCGGTCGGCAAAAGCGCGCGAAAGGCGACCCAGCATGGCGTTGAACGCATTCGTGAGCCTGGCCAATTCGTCCGAGCCTTTGGACTCCAACCGGGTATCCAAGTTCTCTTCCGTGATGGTTTCGGCGGAGGAGGCGACATCTTCGATGGGTGCAACCGCTTTTTGGGCGAACCAGCGCGCCGAAACAATAGCGACAAACAGCGCGAATGGGACGAGTAGCAGCACCAAGCTCATCTGGGTTCTGCGCATCCGGTCGTAGTCGGTCACTACGTGTGCT
>CAYRAX010000100.1:6729-10279 GCA_964422285.1 uncultured Chthonomonas sp. | reverse complement strand
GGCCCTCCTTGAGCATCACCGTGTCGCCATTGGTGGACATCAAACCCAAAACGCGGCTGGGATAGTTCTTACTGCCAAGCCGAACAAACTCTTTGGCGATGCTCCAATCGAACGGTCCCTCTGGCCGCTGGATCAGCCGATTTCTCCTCAACCAAAACGCGATTTGTGCAATTCCTAGCGCAGAACCTATACACATCCCCGCGAAATAGTACACGGGTTGTTTGTATTGATGGACTAGCACCACCGCAACAGCATTGCCGGCGATCGAGGCGAACATGTTCAAATATGCAGCCGCCGAGAATCGTTTGAGCACGCTCAGCAACTGACCATAAGCCATTTGCACCATGAGGAGGGCGAAGCTCGCTCCGGACATCAGAAAAATTGGCTTGGGATCGCCCTTGTATTTGTCAAAATGCAGCACAAACCCCATGCCCGCGATGAGCAGCGCGCCAAGCACCGCGTGCATCGCGATAAGCGTGATGTGGGTTCGCCAAAGGCTCTCGCGCGATACGTGCTTCCCTTCAATTTGGCCGCGAGACAAGTAGATCCAGCCGCCATCGCCGAAGCCGACATCCGCTAGAACGGCGTAAGTCCCGATCGCCGCTGCATACATACAGGCTCCCCAAGCATCGGCGCCAAGCGTGCCAAGGCAATATTGAACGCCGCCAAGCTGGAATAGAAGCGATAGAATTCGACCCGAGATCAGATAGATCGCGCCGCGCGATTTGCTCTGGCTTTTTGGCGCTACAGGTTCGGGATCGACTGACATCGACGAATCACACAAACCGGCCGGTCATTGCGCGCAGGGTAGCGACCGCACCGGCGCGAGAGAATAGGTGCCACGGATCGTGCTTGATTACTTCACGAAGCTTGTCTTTGGCCGCCGCTTGGCCGCTCGTTCGCAGAGCGTGGCTAACTTCCCAATATTCGCGGTCGCGGTCGATTTGTCGCCGCAGTTTTCGGAATTGCGCTTGCTTGGCCGGGCTCAGCATCGGCAAATATCGGTCGTGGAGTTTTGAATCCTCGACTCGAAACCGCTCTTGCAGGGCCACCGTCTTGCTCTCGCTGTGATACCGATAGGCCGAGAGCGGGCGCTTGATGAATTTCAGCCGATATCCGCCTTTGAAGATGAACCGCAGCCAGTATTCGTAATCGAGCGAAAAATGAAATTCGGGGTCCATGCCGCCCAGCTTGTCGTAGCACTCGCGCTTCCAAAAAGTGCTTGGCTGCGCGATCCAGCAAGCCAGTAGCCAGCGCATGGGGTCATCGGGCGGAACGTTGTCACCCTCAAAAACCGTGTAATCGGCCGCGAACCGCAAAGACGGACCGGAGATCCACTTCAGGTTCGGGTCCTTCTGGAAATGGTCCAAGATGACGTTGAATGTGCCCGGCAAATAGACGTCGTCGCTGTTCAAATAAGCGATGATATCGCCTGTGCATTTGGCAAAACCCTTGTTGATGGCTTCGACCTGACCGCTGTCTTTTTCGCTCACCCAATAGGTCAGCTGCGATTCGTACTTTTTGATAACGTCGACCGAGCCATCAGTGCTCGCGCCGTCGATGATGATGTATTCCAGGTTGGGATATCGCTGGCTCAGCACCGACATGATGGTCTCTTCAAGGAACTCAGCTTGATTAAAGCTGGGGGTCACGATGCTGATTTTGGGTAAGTCGCTCACGCTGATCTGGAATCTCCGCCCGGTTCAAACCGTCAGTATAGCCCTGTTTGCTGAACTCGGGCCTAATTCATATTATGGGCACAATGGCGCCGTTAGACCAGGTAAGACTGCATGTATGCTGACTTGCACGCTCATCGCCGCCGCGCTCATCGGCCAGGCTACGCCGCCCACCACGATCGACGCTCTCGAAGCCGCCCACAAGGCCCTGCCCAGCACCGATGGAGTGATCGAATACCAGGCTCGTGGGCCATTTGCCGAGCTCGTCGTGAAGTTCGTGAACGATCACGGATGCAAAACCGGCGACTCGATGCGCCGAGCGGCCCTGATGATCGACGGCGTTGAGTCCGAATTTAGGCTGCAACGGGTGCAATACGAACTGGCTTTGTGCGCGGCTGCTTTGAACGACAAGGCGGCGAAAGACCTTTTGCCCAAGGCGTGGGACCGGCTGATGGTGACGATGGGGCAGCCCATGCGTCTAAACGCCGAAGGCTGGTTTCGGCCCGGTGAGGAGAACTATTACCGATATGAACCCACGCCGACCGTAATTTCCGACGTATTGCTCGCGCGCAGGAAGGGCTCGTCGACAAAGGACAACGCCGAAGTGCAGAAGATCGTGGATGAGGACCAAAAAGTCCGGCAAGGCGACTGGAGCAAGTTCACGGAAAAACAAATGCTCGAGATCGCCCACGGCGACAAGGAGCGGCAAAAACAGATTTTGAAGATCGTCAAGGACGGGAAACTGAGCACGGCCCAGGATTTCGCCAACGCGTCGCTGGTTTTGCAGCACAGCGAACGATTTGACGGCTACCAACTCGCCCATGAACTCGCCGCGTGCTCGCTGGTGCTGGGCGATCGGAATCTCGGCCGCTGGCTGACTGCTGCGACCTACGACCGCATGCTGCGTTCCGTTGGCCACTCCCAGCGATTTGGAACCCAATATGGCCCGCTCGGGCACTGCTACACCGACGAATACGCGATCAACGACACCGAGCGTGCCGCGTTGGGGTGCCCCACGTTGGAAAAGGCTCGGAAAACCAAATTTAACTAAAAATTGGGGCCGCCCCACCGACGAGGCGACCCCATTTGTTCAGGGGGGATTAGGCTTCGACTGCCTTGGGTTTTGCTTGCAAAGCGATGCGCCTTGGCTCGGGCTTTTGTTCGATGACTTGGGGCATGGTGATGCTGACGATTCCGTCGGCGAAAGTAGCCTCGACCGCGTCCACGTCCACATTTTCTGGTAAGTGGATCGATCGCGTAAAGCTACCAGAGCTAACCTCACGGCGATAAACCTTGGCATCTTTGAACTCAGCTTCGTGCTGGGTTGTGCCCCGAATGGTGAGGATGTCGTTTTCAACCGTGAGCTCGATGTTGTCGGGGTTGATTCCCGGCATGCTCGCTCGCACGACGTATTTTCCGTCCTTTTCCATGATGTCGACCGGCACAATTCCGCTCACACTATTCGGCGCGGCGGACTTGTCGAACAATCGGTCAAGGTTCGCGGCGAGGCGATCAAACTCAGCAAATCGGTTGAATGGTGCAAGTGTATTCATCATCTTTCCTCCATATGAGACTATCAATGGTATATAACGTTAGCGCTATACTGTCAAGTTCCGATCCGCGCCGCAATTTCCGAAAATTATTTTTAACCCAGCCGGCCAAAATGGTACAACTGTTGCGATGCCCCCGTAGCTCAGCGGATAGAGCAACTGCCTTCTAAGCAGTGGGTCGCACGTTCGAGTCGTGTCGGGGGCGCCATTTGCTTCTCGCCATGCAAAAAAATCGCCTTGAATCCCTGAGTGACGGCATTATCGCGATCATCATCACCATCATGGTTTTGGAGCTCAAAGTGCCCGAAGGCGATACTTTTGAGT
>CAYRAX010000100.1:0-6719 GCA_964422285.1 uncultured Chthonomonas sp. | reverse complement strand
CTCAGCTATGTCTTAAGCTTTGTCTATATCGCCATCTACTGGAACAATCACCACCACATGGTACACACCGTCAAGCGCGTAGACGGCCGCATCCTATGGGCAAATTTTCACCTCATGTTCTGGCTATCGTTGGTGCCATTTACGACAAGTTGGCTGGGTGATAGTGGGTTTGCTAAAGCTCCTTGCATTGTTTATGGCGCAAACCTCTTCGCGGCAGGCGGAGCGTATTTCATTTTGCAGGGCATGATCGTTCGGTCGCAGGGCGAAAATTCGGCGCTCGCCCGGGCGATTGGTCGAGATTTGAAGGGCAAGCTCTCGGTTCTGCTCTACTTGGTGGCGATCATTGCTTCCTATAGTTGGCCCGTGGTCGGCATGAGCATCTATGCCGTCGTGGCCTTAATGTGGTTCATCCCAGACAAACGCATCGAGCACTCGTACCGCGCGGACCACGAATCCGAGCGCTAGCCTGCCATAAATACTCGGAATCCCGAATTTTGATGCTAAATCCACAGCTTTTGTGCGTGGAGACCAGCGCAGACATGGAATAGAACCAGTAGTACGGCTTAGGCTCCTTCGGGCCAAGAGGTACTGGGCTGGGTATGACGGTTAGATATCGCATCATCATTGCGCTGTTCACTATCTTGGTGTGCGCCGGTTTCGGCATGCACTTGGTGGTGTCCCGCTCGATGCTTGACGGAATAACGGAACTGGAGCAATCGCGAGCAGACGCCGATCTGAAGCGCGTTGACCGTAGTCTTGCCCAAATTATTGAGTATTTACACGGAAAGTCGCGCGATTGGTCCAATTGGGACGATACCTACGAGTTCATGGCTCACCCGACCGACGCGTATATCAAGTCCAACCTGTCGCCAAACTCGCTTTCAAGCATAAATCTCGACGCGATCTTGTATGTCACGCCCGCTCGGCAGCTATTTTGTGGCCAGCAATCCAAGCGGCTAGAGTTGGCCACGGAGCCGACGCCACCGCAAATCCTGCGCGAACTCAACGACAGCGCAGCATTTGGCAATTATTCGGAAGGAATGAAGGAATCAAGCGGCCTCGTCTGGGTCAATGGGCGCGCAGTCATCGTCTCCATCCGGCAAATTACCGACTCCAGTGGGACCAAACCCTCGCGCGGCTGGATCGTATTCTGCCAGTACTTCTCTGACCGAACCGTTGAAGAGTTGCGCTCGCTCACAAAACAAGATGTCGATGCCACGTTTGTCCATGGGGCTTTGATCATTCAGGGCCGTGGCACCGTTCTGTCCAGTTTGGCGAAGAAGCGGACCGACCTGCGAATCATCAACAACGCAAAAATGGTCGGCTACACCGTTTGGAAGGATCTGCGCGGCAACCACATCGTCCTCTTGCGCACCAATTTTGACCGAGGGATGCACGCTTACGGCCAGGTCATGATCGAATCCATGAACTGGCAGCTGTTCGGGTTGAGTCTGTTCATCGGCTGCATGATCGTCTGGATGGTCGAGCGATTCGCCCTCTCAAGGCTTCAGGCATTGGCTCAGCAGGTCGGCGCGATCGACATGAACAGCCAATCCATGCGTATTCACGTCAGTGGAAAAGATGAATTTGGGCGGCTCGCGACGCAAATTAACCACATGCTTACCAAGCTGGAAGTCGGCGCATCCCGGCTCCGCGAAAGTGAAGAGGCGCTACGCGTGCACAACGAAAGCTTGGAGCAGATCGTCGAGCAGCGTACGCAGCAAATCGAATACCAGGCTTATCACGACAAGCTCACGGGCCTGCCAAATCGGGCACTATTCATGAACAGAATGGAGCACGCCTTGGTTCGAGCAGGAAAATCGGGCCTCGGCACCGCCACCATTTTCATCGACCTAGACAACTTTAAGCTCGTAAACGATAGCTTGGGCCACGCGATGGGTGATGCGCTTTTGATCGAGATTGCCCAGCGGTTGAATCGATCTGTACGCCCAGGCGACTTGGTTGCGCGGCTCGGCGGCGACGAATTTACCGTCGTCATGGAAGACCTTGAGGATCCCACCGAGGCAGAATTTGTTGCTCAGCGCATTCTCGCAGAGCTTAAGGATCCGGTCTGGCTTGGTGGTCAAGAGACTTTTCCCGGCGGCAGCTTGGGTATCGCCTACTGCGCGGGCGGCGAGCTATCAGCCCAAGACCTGGTCAAAAATGCCGATACCGCCATGTACCACGCCAAGTCGAGCGGCAAATCGACATACATTTTGTTTAATACTACGATGGAAGACCACGCCATCGAGCGGCTGGAGATCGAAACGGCTCTGCGAAAAGCGGTTGCGGCTGGCGAAATCACGCCTTATTATCAGCCGCTCATAGACCTTCGATCGGGCGAAATCGTAGGAGCTGAAGCGTTGGCACGTTGGAATCACCCGGTTCGTGGTCCGGTCTCACCCGCCCTGTTCATCCCCATCGCCGAAGAAACGGGCCTTATCGCGCCCATCGGCTACGGCATTTTGGAGATGGCCTGTATGCAGGCGGTGTACTGGCAGTACTACTACGGCCTCACCGACTTCACCATGAGCGTGAACCTATCTGGCCGCCAGCTCCAGCGCGACGACGTCGTCCAGCGGGTTCGAGACATCATCAATCGAACGCGCATCGCTCCGCAGAACCTGAAGCTCGAGATCACCGAGTCGATCCTTATGTAAAACAGGGCCGACATCGTCGAGAAGATGGCGCAGCTGAAGGAGATGGGCGTCAAACTTGCCCTGGACGACTTTGGAACGGGGTATTCGTCACTCTCGACGCTTCGCTCGTTCCCCATCGACACGCTTAAAATCGACCGAAGCTTTATCTGTCGGCTCGACGAAGACTCGGGCGCAACGGCAATCGTCGAGGCGATCATGGCTCTCGCGAAGACGATGCGGCTGGACGTCACAGGAGAAGGCGTGGAATCCGAATCGCAAGCCAAACGCATTCTCGAACTGGGCTGTTCGACCGGTCAAGGCTACTTGTTCGATAAGCCGCTATCGGCCGAAGCGTTTGAATCCCGATTTGGCGAAATGGTCCGCCAAGCAGCTTAAGGCATAAAAATAGCCCCCACGACATCTTTGTCGCGGGGGCTTTTTGATGTCGTTCCGATTAGGCTACGCGCAAGCTAGGCTTCGCGTCATTGTTGTTATTTCGGCTTCTTCCCATCGCAACCTGTTGCTTTGCTTGGCTGACGATGCCGCGCAGCGATGCGACCGATTCATCGAGGCTAGCGACGTTATTCGCAAGGACTTCGACCAAGCTCGCCATTTCCTCGGCGCTGGCGCCCGCTTCTTCGGTAGCGGCTGCGTTCTCTTCGGTTACGGCGGCGATGTTGTCGATCGACGCGTTCACCGAATTGACTTGATCGTTCAAACGGCCAAGAATGTCGACCGATTCGTGGGAAACTCGGGTGACTTCCGACATCGCGAGCGAAAGCTGCTCGTTGTATTCGACGGTGTTTGCGGCCGATTCGGAAATGGCCTCCAAGCATGCGGCGGCTTCGGTGGTCACGTCGATGACCTGGGCCACATCGTCCAGGGTGCGGCCCATCGATGCAGAAGCATCTTGGCTACCGACCTGGATCACTTCGATAAGATTTTGAATCTCTCGCGTCGAGTTGGATGAACTCTCGGCAAGCTTTCGCACTTCTTCGGCGACGACCGAGAAGCCGCGACCATGCTCTCCCGCTCGCGCTGCTTCGATTGCGGCGTTCAAAGCCAGCAAGTTCGTTTGGTCGGCGATGCTGTTGATCGTCTGCACGATGCTACTGATTTCGCTCGAGCGCTCGCTCATCTCTTGAACTCTTCGGGCGGTCTCAGCAACGGTCTCTTTCAGCCTATCGAGAGCGTCGATCTTGGTGCGCATCGTTTCCCAGACGCTCGCGCGCTCGTTGATGGCTTCGATCTCTTGCTGAACCAAATTGACGGCCTTATCGGCAGCGTTCATCGCGGTTTGCTGGGCCTTTGCGCCTTGTTGAACCGATGTGCTGGCATCGGCGACGCTTGCAATTGAACCCGCGACCGCTTGAGTATCGTTGGCTTGACTCGTCGAAGCGTTTGCTAGTTGTTCACAAACTTCGCCCACTTCGCTGGCTGCGTGCCCGGCGGCTGTCGCACTATTTCTGAGCTCGGCGGAGCTACTCGCAATTTGGTCAACGATGCCTTCGACTAGCTCGTCAACCATGTGGTAGCCGAACTCGATGTACGTGTTGATGATGACCTCTTGGTCCAAATTGAGGCCTTTTTGCAGGGCGACGAGCATGCCAGCGGCCTTCTTGGCGTTCCATTTGAACTTGTTCAAAACGATCGGATAGATGACATTGTAGTAGGTGCTCATCGCGCCGAAAAACCACTTCGGACTGAGTCCGATTTCCGCGTGAATTCGACCAATTATCTCGCGGCTCGAGTAGTATTGATCATCGAACGCGCCGCGGAAAAGCTCGGCGAAGTAGCGAGGATTCGTCTTTTTGAGGTTATCGACGTTGGTTCCCGCGCGGGTAATGATGTCGAGCGCCTCAGGAAATTTGCCAGCGTGGGCATAAAAAGCATCCACTATCGCAGGCATATGGGGTTCCAGCACGACTGCAAGCTCCTGCAGAGCAGCAACGTCTGCCGGCGTAATTTGAAAGATCTCTAGCCGCTGGGTTCGTTCAGCGGCGGAATACGACGATGCGCCATTAGTGTTTGATTTCATGATTTGACCATTGAGGAAGAGTCCAAGCAAAATTGTCGGCACACTTCCTCAAGGTCTTCATTAGCTTTTTGGTTAATCGCCGCTCGTATCGAAGTTGGCGTTCAGGATCAGATAATCATCAGTTCCAATGTATCCATCGCCATCAAGGTCCGCGTTAACAACGAATCCAGCATCGCCCTTGGACGTGTCGAACGAGCTATTCAGCACCAAATAGTCATCGGTTCCAATGTAGTTGCTTCCATCGACATCGCCGTTGATGACGTTGAAATCGAGTCCACCGTTTGAATCAGCGAGCAATGCAATGGGCCCGATTTTCTTCTTCAGCCAATGCGGTCCCTTGAGAACCAAGTTGTATGCGCCGGTTACGAACGGTGTCGAATCGTGAGCTTCGAAGTTGCCGTTGTCTTCGGGCTTGAAATCGAAACTCGCGACGACTGTTCCGTCAAGCTTTTGTACTTCGCAAGTAAATGTGATCTTGCTCAGACCCAAATCTGTACCTTTATAGGTGGGATCGATGATCTGCCCAGAATAGAATCGGTCCATGGATTCGAAGAACCCTCCGTCGTACGCGATGCCGAGTTGATAACCCTGCGGATGGCTGTATTGGCTATAAAACGTCGAAATGGGCAGCCACGCGCCACCGGTTTGCGGCCGTGCCTCTGCCAATAGGCGCACGGAGAACGTGTTTGAACCTGCGGTGACGACTCGAATCAGTCCTCCCTGCGAGCCCAAGTTGTAATCGCCGCCGTCCACCGGGGCGCACTTGTTGATCGCGGTCGCGGTCAGCCGCGTTTCGCACGGAATGTTCGTGGGCAAGCTCGAGACCAAGTACACCATGTTGCTCGTTCCGGTCCAGCGAATGGTGCTTGCGGTGATTCCATCGTAAGTGAGAACATCCGAGCCGCTGAACGCGCCCTGATACGACATGTTGATTTTGGTCGCGCCTTGGACAAGCGTCCAAAGTAGCACCGTATACTGCGTTGTATTCAGGTTCGAAAAAGTGATGGTCCTGCCAGTGCCGATGCCAATATCACCGGAGCTGGATATGGTTACTCCGCCATCAGGCGGGAAGAGTGGGCCGACCCAAGTGTACTGTGCGCTTGCCGCGCTCGCGAGCATCGTCGCGCTGATCCCCAATTGCAATAGTCTTTTCATGGTTTCCCTCCGCAAATTGCTTGCGAATTTGGATACATTGTACGACGGTTTTTGCTAGGTAGGGTCAAATTTGAACTCAAACCTGCGAACAATGCGGGCTCTTCGGAGCACTAGTTCCGCGCGGTTTCTTTCGCTCGCCTTTTGTTCAGGAAATTCTGGAGCGTCGAATTGATGTCTTCGGGCTTGTAACGAAAGTTGGGATCGACTTCTCGCCTAAGGTTCTGGGTTTCGATCAGGTCGCGGCAGCCAAACTCGATGGATGGTTCGACTTGAGTTCCTTCTTGCCAATCGTTCCAGGTCGCAACTTGCACCGCATCGGCGTTGGATTTGAGCGCTGCACGAAGAGTTTCGCGGTAGGTTGCTCCGCTTTTGTCCTGTATTTCTGGAAAGCCAGCCTGCCCGCCTTCTTCGTAATAGTCACGAAATCGCGGATAGGCGGTGGCGATGCAAAGTCGCGCACTTGGTGTGCGGCGCATGAATGCGTTGGTAAACGAGGTTCCCTGACTCGGCAACGGCCAGTCGAACACGCCATCCGCGAACGGCTTTTGTGCGTGTAGAGTCAGCAAGTTGACTTTGCCCACGCCTTGGCGAAACTGTACGAACTCAGCTTCGCCAAATGCTTGGGGGCCGAAAACGAGAACGATCGGTCGACCGCCCAGCTTTATCCATAGCTTATTGCTCAGCCACCGATCGGCGATCGTTCGACTGGCATCATGCGCAAGCTGGCCGAGGCTCTCTTGTGCCCCATTCTCCCGGGCATGTTTCGCCGATTGATCCTCGTAGACCACAGCAAACTGCAGTCCTTCGCGCTCAGCACCCTTCATGATCTTCACCACGCGGTCATCGATTTCGCCGTAGTCGAGCACTCGTTTGGGTCCGTACCAATC
>CAYRAX010000099.1:0-10372 GCA_964422285.1 uncultured Chthonomonas sp. | reverse complement strand
CTTGATCACCCATGTTCCAGAGTGGGTCGAGCCATCGAGCAGTTCAGAAGTCCAGACGCCGATTCCAACGTTGCCGACGAGCAGACCGGTCAGAGAAACCGAACCGTCCAGCGTCGTTGCGTTCAAAACGCCCTTGCCGTCGATATCGCCAAACGCGATTGGGCTTTCTGGGCCGTCGCCGCTTGGGTCTGCAAAGCCGTCACCAGCTCCGCCATCAACTCCGCCCTCTTGAGCATCCTTGGCGACAACGCTTTGAATGCCTTGGGCTTCGGTGTCCGAAAGAACGGTAACCATGAACTTGCCGTTGGCGATGATTGCTGCCAAATTGCCAGCATCGTCGCCCTTGAATCGGCCAATGTAGTTGCCGTCTGGGTTGTTCTTTCCGAGGAGGTCGTTAGCTTTCGCAGCCGCATCCTCGTCGTTACTCAAGTCAGGCGCAACGAAGTCGTCGCCTTCTCGAGATTCCATGTCGGAGCAGATGTCTTCCAGCTTGCTCGGCTTAAAGTTCGGGTCGAGCTGCTTTGCTTGCTGATATTGGTCGAGCGCAGCGACCGCCGAAGTCGTCGTGAGCGGGTTCAAATCTCGTTGCTCTGGATTGACCGTCACGTCATCGACCGAGCAAATGGCCTTGACTTTGATGTCTTTGCCATTGAAGTTTGCTTGTGCTTCGATCAGGTAATCGGTGTTGTTTTCGACACCGCTAGTGAATTCATAGTTGCCTTGGTCGTCGGTCGTTGTTGTACCGACGGTCGAATCATCTTCGACTTTCTTCAAAACGACGGTTGCGCCAGGAACCGGAACATACGTTTCAGGTCCTCGGCTTTGAGCCAGTGTTGCGCCGGGCGCGGTAACTTGGCCACTCAGCTGAGCTTGATCGGTCGTGCCACCGCCGGTGCCGCCGGTGCCTGTTGATGCGCCGCCACCACCACAGCCGTACAGACCAAACATGGCCGAGACGGCAACACACAAACCGAATTTCAGCCAAGACTGGCGAATTGGGGTCTTAATATTCAAGTGAGTCCTCCTCGAGACGCCGTCAAATCGCCTGCGTGGCGAATCCGGACGCTACTTTCCAAGGGGAATCATTGGCGCGAATTCTGGACCTTCTCAGCCCCTTTTCTTGCCTGAACCGGTAAACCTAAAGCGGGTCTTGAAGTTCCCGTATTACGTACCAGCATTGCTGGCCAATCGTCGGTGCGGAATGGCGAAGCCATCATTTGCGCGCGGTTGCCTAAGTTGCCGTCGGGGTTATCGGCCCAAGCATAGCGAACGGCAATCGGATTTTTGACCAGCGGGCTCCAAACCAAGACCGATTCGCCCTCCACCGCGGCGCTCGCCCAAAGCCATTTTCGATCCTCTCCGGCGACCGCAAAACCCCTGAGCGGCTGACCGTCCAAGGCGCGCATCGAACCCGCCGTATTGCGAAAAAGGACGCGGATTTTGTCGCCTTCCCGCCGAAATCCATCGTATATTGGCGGCATGCCGCGCGCGGTGGAAAAGTATGCCAGTTGGCGGGCAGCTTCGGCTAGGCGCTCGCCCACTTCCTTCTTGCGCTTGGGGTGAATATCGTCGGGATCGCCTAGGTCGAGCGTCACCGCCAGCCCAACACGGGGCAATTTGAGCGCCTTCATCTGGCACTCGCGAATCTCCGCCCACTCCGCGTCGCCGGGTTCATTGGCTTTCGGTCTAAAAGAAGGCAACTGCGTAATCAAGAAGGGCAGATCGCCTTGGTTAAACGCGTTTCGCCACCCTTGAATCAGCCGCAACAAGATCGTTTCGTATTGCTGCGCGCGGCCCACATTCGCCTCGCCTTGGTACCAAACAAATCCAGCCAGCGCCATGGGCACGATGGGTGCCACCATGCCGTTGTATAGGTTCGAAGGAGCCGCCGGGTGACCAGGGCCATACGGTATTTCCAGTTGCCTGATGGAATTTGGGTCGAGTGCCTTTTCGATACCGATGCGCCAGGTTCCGGCCAGGCTGATGGGCGTCGTGCTGGTGTCGCTGCGCACGAATAGATCGGAATCCTCGCCAGCAAAGCCGCCCTTGCCGCCACGATTGAAAACACGCACCGCGATCGTGTTTTCGCCGGCTTGCACCATGCGGCCCGGAACGGTGTAAATTCGCTTGATCTCGCCGGGAGCCGTTTCGGAAGTGCTCATCTGCCCAACCCGATTGCCGTTCCAGTAAACCGTATCGTAGTCAGCGATCTGGCCCAAGCTGATCGTCAACCCATAGCCCGCGAATGTGATCGGCACATTGACAGTGCGGCGATACCAAACCGCGCCATCGATGTCCATGTTCGCGACCGTGTCTTCCCACATTCCCGGCACCGGCGCGTCGCCCCAATGCTCATCGTTGAACTTTGGAGAATGGTATCCCAGCGCAAAACCTCGGTTACCCGCGTCTTGATGCGCGTCCGGGCGGTGCTTCCACCTTAGCCGCTGGTATTCCAAAATCTTTGAGCGATTTTGAACCTTCGCGCGCTCGTAATGGTCCTGCATGGACTTGAGCAGCGGTTCGGCAAAAATTGACGAGCGGGTCATCCAGGCTTCACCGGGGCTACCTCCCCACGAAGCATCGATGATGCCGATTGGCAGCTTTTCCGAACCTTGCAGCGAGCGGGCGAAGAAGTAGCCGACCGCGCTGAAATTGGGCACCGTACGAGTGGTGGCAACCTGCCAAGCCGCCCGAATGGAGCTGCGCGGTTCGTCGCTGGCAACAAACGGCACCTTGAGCACGCGAATCGAAGACGGCGGCGCTATCGAAATCGCGTCCTTTGCCTCGGCTGAGTCGGAGACCGGCCAAGCCATGTTGCTCTGACCCGAGCAAAGCCACACGTCACCGACCATCACGTCCGTTACGATGAGCTCGTCGGTGTCGTCATAAACGCCCAGTTCGTCCGGTCCGCCTGGCGTCAGCGGGGATAGAGTCGCAGTCCACTTCCCGGTTCGGTCCACCTCGGCCTGCACGCTTTGTCCGCGAAAACTCACGGTCACTTTGCGTCCCGGCTCGCTCCATCCCCAAAGTGGAACATTTGAGCCCCGCTGCAAAACCATGTGATTGCCAAAACAACCAGCCAACTTGAGCTTTGGCTGGTAAACGGCTGGGTTTTGCTGGGCTCCGATGAGCGCCAGGCCGGCGACAAACAAGTTGATCAACTTGGGCACTATGATACCGGACGGTTGAAGCTGGCTTGAAGTCAAGGGGAATCGCGCTTCTTGTCCGAATATTATGGATAGAATTCGAAAAGAAGGCTGATTTTTGGAACCCAACGAGAATATGACTCGTTTACTATAATGTCACTTGACAATAAGGCACTCAAATGAGATTCGACAAGCTCACCATCAAAGCGCAAGAAGCATTCCAGTCCGCCCAACAGCTCGCGGTTGAACTCAAGCACCAAACTTTGGATGCTGAGCACATGTTGCTCGCAATCATCACGCAAGAGGGCGGCGTCATTCGGCCATTGCTGGAAAAGCTGAGTGCCGACCCGACGGGATTGACAAACGACCTGCGCGATGAGCTCGACCGAATTCCGAAAATCAGCGGTACGTCCGCGACCTATGGCGGAGCGATGACCGGGCGACTGCAACAGATCCTGAATGAGGCCTTTCGGTTCGCCGAGGAGATGGGCGACGATTACGTCAGCACCGAGCACATCTTTCTTGCGTTGATCGAGGATAAAGGCAAGGCGGGTTCGCTGCTTCGCGCGCGTGGCGTCACGGTTGACCTCGCAAAGAGTGCCATCGACACGATTCGTGGTGGATCGCGCGTTACCGACTCCAACGCCGAAGAGCGTTACCAAGCACTCGAAAAATACGGCATCGACCTTACGGCGCGGGCTCGCGGCGGAAAGCTCGACCCGGTAATCGGCCGCGATGACGAGATTCGCCGCGTCATTCAAGTGCTCAGCCGCCGAACCAAGAACAATCCCGTTTTGATTGGCGAGCCAGGCGTTGGAAAGACGGCGGTCGTGGAAGGATTGGCTCAGCGAATCGTCAGCGGCGACGTGCCGGATAGCCTGCGCGACAAGAGCGTGATTTCGCTTGATCTGGGCGCGATGGTGGCGGGCGCGAAGTACCGCGGCGAATTTGAAGACCGATTGAAGGCGCTGCTGGACGAGATCAAAAAATCGGACGGCCGCATCATCTTGTTCATCGATGAACTGCACACGTTAGTCGGAGCGGGCAAGGCGGAAGGGTCACTAGACGCCGCAAACATGCTCAAGCCCATGCTCGCGCGTGGCGAACTGCGATGCGTCGGCGCGACAACGCTCAACGAATATCGGCAGAACATCGAAAAAGACGCGGCATTAGAGCGCCGATTCCAAACTGTCTTGGTGGACGAACCGACCGTGGAGGAGACGATTTCGATTCTGCGCGGGCTGAAGGAACGGTACGAAATTCACCATGGCGTGCGCATCACCGATAGCGCAATCGTCGCGGCGGCAACGCTTTCGGCGCGGTACATCAGCGACCGATTTTTGCCCGATAAGGCCATCGACCTCATCGACGAATCGGCGAGCCGCCTCAAGATGGAAATCGACAGCGTGCCCGCCGAAATCGACGCGGTTCGGCGGCAGATCATGCAACAGCGCATCGACGAAGCCAGCTTGAGCAAGGAATCGGACAAGGCCAGCATGGATCGGCTCGATCAAGCGCGAAAGCGAATCGCCGAGCTAGAAGACCAGGAAAAAGCCTTGACCGCGACTTGGCAACTCGAGAAAGAGAAAATCGAGCGGATTCGCCAGCTTAAACAGCAAATTGATGAGGCGAAAATGGCGCTGGAAGTTGCGGAGCGCGACTACGACTATGGACGCGCCGCCGAAATCAAAAATGGTCAGCTTCCCGCGCTGAGCCAAGAGTTGGCGACAGAAACCGCCGAGCTTGAGCGCATCCAATCCACCGACAAGATGCTGAAAGAAGAGGTGGATAGCGAAGATATCGCCGACGTGGTGAGCCGTTGGACCGGCATCCCCGTGACGAAGCTGATGGAGAGCGAACTGGCAAAACTGCTAAGGCTCGAAGAGCACTTGGAGCAACGCGTCGTCGGGCAAAACGAGGCATTGCGAGCAGTTGCAGATGCCGTCCGCCGTTCGCGAAGCGGCATCGCTGACCCAAACCGACCCATTGGAAGCTTCTTGTTCTTGGGTCCCACCGGCGTCGGCAAAACTGAAACCGCACGCGCGCTGGCAGAATTTTTGTTCGATGACGACCGCGCGATGGTGCGCGTCGACATGAGCGAGTACGGCGAGCGCCACAGCGTTGCGCGCTTGATCGGCGCGCCTCCGGGGTACGTTGGCTACGAAGAGGGCGGCCAGCTTACCGAAGCAGTCCGCCGACGACCGTTCTCGGTGATCCTGCTGGACGAAGTCGAAAAGGCGCACCCCGAAGTTTTCAACACTCTGTTGCAACTTCTGGACGACGGTCGATTGACTGATGGGCACGGTCGCACGGTCGACTTCAAGAACGCAGTGGTAATCATGACCAGCAACCTGGGAAGCCATCATTACGGCGACCCACTATCGAATAGCGAATCGTTTGATGTGATCGCAGAGCGAGTCACGCAAGAAGCCAGACAGTTCTTCCGCCCTGAGTTCATCAACCGGCTTGATGACATGATCGTTTTCCGCCCGTTGGGGACCAGCGAAATCAAGCGCATTGTGAAGATCCAAATGGATGCTTTGGCAAAGCGTTTGAGGGAGCGTGGCATCGAAATCGAACTCACGGAGGCGGCGTCGATGCACCTGGCGAGCGCGGGATTCGACCCCATGTACGGAGCGAGACCTTTGAAACGGCAAATCCAGCGCGACATACTGAACCCGCTTGCCTCGCTGATGCTGTCGGGCGATGTTCAGGATGGGCAACTTGTTTCGGTTGACTTCGCGGATGGCCGGTTCAAGTTCTCAACCGCTGACCGCGCAGAATCGACGCAGACAAGATGATCGTTTGCGCGGCCCAAGTTTCGATACGGCTGGCGGGAATGAGTTCGCTCAAAGATAAGCGGCGCGTGATTCGGTCGCTGCTCGCCAGCATTCGAAACATGGGGCTGAGCGCTGCCGAGGTGGACGACCACGATCTTTGGGGCAACGCGACGCTTGGTTTTGCGGTTGCCCACAGCTCAACCGTTGACGCGCAAAATAGCATCGATAAGGCGATCGAGTTGATCGAATCTTGCCCAGAAGTCGTGCAATGCGACGCTTTCCAATCCTCACTTTTCATGTAGTTTGTGCTCTTTTTTGGTTGCGATCTGGCGCAAAACGTTGTATCCTTATCGGATACTGTTTTTGTGAGGAGTCTTGATGAAGATATTGTTTGTTTTGCTCGGTGCGGCGTTGGCGGTTCCCTCTCTCGCGATATGCGTCGGCGAAGTCACGGTTGAATTCAAATGCGTGGTGCCCATACTTGATGATGCCGGCAACTCCGTTGGCTCGGGGATTTTGGTTGGTAAGAACAAGGTGATTACCGCGGACCACACGGGAGGCAGCCGAACCAAAATTGGCTTGACCACCCATAAAGCGAGCCAGCGCATTTCGGCTCCAAAGCGGCCCGACGGAACCCAACCCGACCTTGCCGTGCTCTATTTTGATTCAGATATTTCGAGCGACTATTGCACGATTGACAGCGGGGCGGTTCCGATCGGGAGCACCATATGCATTATCGGATACGGCAATAGTTCTACTGATGCAACATCGCCTTATACGCTAAAGCAAGATAACGATAACATTCGCAGAGTCGCCAAAAACACCGTGGATTCTGCGACATCTCTTAGCACCGATGACGATCCGAAGAAGTACAAGGATGACGTGTATTGTTACGACTTTGACCCGCCAAGGGGCCCGCTACCAGACGACGGGATCACGACCCCGGGCGATAGCGGTGGCGCAACATTCGTCGTTGATCCAGGCGGAAAATCGCGGCTGGTCGCCATGATCGTCGGTGGCGAGGCGAGCGACACAACGGCCAAGTTCGGCGACCGCAGCTACTCGAGCAAATTGAGCAACTACAAGGATTGGATCGCTTCGGTACCCGAACCATCTTGCAACGCGGTGATCGCCGCCGGGCTGTTCGCTATCAGCGTTCGCGGCAACCGAAAACGACGGTAGCGCAGGTTATTCGCCGATTGCCGAATCGCCCTGACCGGGATCAGATTCCGTGGGCCTGGTGTGCGAAGGCGGCGTGGCAGGTTTGACATTCTGCGGACCCGGGGTGGGCGGCGGCGCGATGGGTTTGCCGGGCACGGGTTCCATGGCAACCGGAACCTCTTCGGTCGCAGGCTTTTTCAAAACCGTGAAATAGACGATCGCGAAAAGCGCGAGGCAAACGCCGAGCACGATGGCGAGCAATCTTTGCCGGGGCACCGTGGGCTGGGTCGCCTTTTTCCATTCAATCGGCACGCCAGCGCCAGACTTGATTTCGAAGCCTTTTGCCGCCCCAAACTCAAGGTCATCATCAAATTTGTTCGGGTCGAAGTTGAGCTTGACTTCGTCCAACGGTCGCGGCGCATCTGGCTTGGGCGGGCCAGCTTTTGGCGTTGCGGCAGGCGCGGGCGTGGGGTTTGGCTCGGGCACGGCAGCCGCCTCGACAGGAAAGCCGCAACTTGGGCATTCGGTTGCTCCAGCGGGAATGCCGGTCCCACATAACGTACACTCGGTTTTGATAGTCATCGCCACTCTAGTTAGACCCATTAGTATATCGCGCAAGTTCGCATTTCGGCTGAATTCGCGCCACATTTTGGGTGCGGTCTGCCTGCGCGGTCCCCGTCCAATTGGGTATACTTTAGGTTCATTTTGAGGGCGTCAATCGTCCTTAGTACTCGAGAAAGCCGTGCCAGATCAAGACCCGCCAGATCAGCATATTGACGTACAAGACGAATTGAGTCGAAGTTACGTTAACTACGCGATGTCCGTTATCATCGCTCGCGCCCTGCCCGACGTTCGCGACGGATTCAAACCAGTGCAGCGCCGCATCCTGTACGCGATGCGCCAACTGAATTTGGCCCCCGGACAGGCTTATCAAAAGTGCGCGAAGGTTTGCGGTTCAACCTCCGGCGACTTCCACCCCCACGGCGAAGCGATTATCTATCCCACTCTGGTCCGCATGGCGCAACCTTGGACCTTGCGGTACCCGCTCATCGACGGCCAAGGAAACTTTGGCAACATCGACGGCGACAGCCCAGCCGCGATGCGATACACCGAATGCCGGTTGACTCCCATCGCGATGGAGATTTTGGAAGACCTCGATCGCGAGACGGTCGACTGGATCGACAACTATTCGCAAACCCAAAAAGAGCCCACCGTTTTGCCCGGCAAGTTCCCGAACTTGATCTGCAATGGCGGCCAAGGCATCGCGGTTGGCATGGCGACTTCGCTTCCGCCACACAATTTGACCGAGGTCTGCAACGGAATTTTGCACCGAATCGATAACCCCGAATGCACGCTCGACGACGTCATGGAGCGCATTCCCGGGCCCGACTTCCCCACTTACGGCATCATCATGGGCACGAAGGGCATTCGCAGCGCTTATGAAACCGGCCGCGGTAGTATCGTGATGCAGGCCAAGACGATGATCGAACCCGGCGACGCCGGAAAATCGCTGATCGTCGTTACCGAAATTCCTTATCAGATCAGCAAAGAAAATTTGATAAAGACCATCGCCGGGTTGATCAAGGATCGCAAGTTCGATGGCCTTTTGCGCGTCGACGACTATTCCGACAAGCGCGGAATGCGCATCGAAATCGAAATTCGCCGCGATGTGAATCCGAATAAGGCGCTGAATTTCTTGCTCAAGCACTCGCAATTGAGAACGAGTTTCAGCTCCATCATGCTGTCGCTGGTGGATGGTTCGCCGCGCACCGCACCCTTGCTCGTTTTGCTCGATGAGTACATCAAGCATCGCCGGAAGGTCATCGACCTGCGTACCCGGTACGAGCTATACCGCGCATTCGAAGAGGTACACCAAAACGAGGGTTACCAAATTGCCCGTCGATTCCTCGATGATGTCATCCAGACGATTCGCGCCTCGGCCGACACCAATGAAGCGCGCGTACAATTGATTCGCAAGTTCAACATGTCGCCGATGCAGGCTCAGGCAGTGCTCAACATGCAGTTGCGCCAATTGACCCTGCTCAACCAACAAGAGCTGGAATCGGATTATAAAGCCGCGCTGCTCAAGGTTCAAAATCTGCTCGATATTCTCAGCGATCCACTGCGACTCACCAACGTGCTCAAGGATGAAATCATCACCATGCGCGATAAGCATGGCGACGAGCGACGCACCAAGATCATCACTCGCGAGGCAGGCGACTTTAGCGATGAAGACCTGATTCCCGAAGAAGAGGCGATCGTTTCGATTTCACGCGACGGTTACATCAAGCGCGTGAGCATCGACGCTTACCGGCAACAGCGGCGCGGCGGAAAGGGCGTCAACAACACGCTCAAGGCGGACGACGAACCAGCGCACCTTTTCCAAGTCAACACACACAACTTCATCCTGTTCTTTACGGACCGGGGCCGAGTCTATAAGCTGCGCGCTTACGATATTCCCGAAACCGGACGCTACGCGAAGGGCATGCCGGTCATCAACTACATCGCCATCGAAAGCGAAGAGCGCGTCACCGCCACCGTTTCCGTCCGCGACATTAAGGGCGATGGATTCCTGACGATGATCACGCGAAAGGGCGAGATCAAGCGCACGGAAATGGCGAATTTTGCGAACATTCGCTCCAACGGCCTGATCGCATTTGACATTGAAGAAGGCGACGAGCTGGGCTGGGTGCTCAAATCCAATGGCAGCAACGATATCATCATCATCACGCGGCACGGGCAATCCATTCGGTTTGCCGAAAAGAACATTCGCGATCGTAGCCGCGCGGCGGGCGGCGTGAAGGCGATGACGCTGAAGGGCGACGACATCATCGTCTCGGCTAACATCGTTCGCGACGACGCCACCTTGTTGGTTGTCGGCGAGAACGGATATGGCAAGCGCACACCGTTGACGGATTACCGAATTCAGGGCCGAGGCGGAAGCGGAATTTTGACCATGAATGTCACCGCAAAGACTGGTGAAATCGTGGGCGCCGAGGTCGTCGAGCCCGATGACAAGCTACTTGTCATGACCGTGCTTGGTAAAGGAATTCGCATGAAAGTTAGCGATATCCGCACGGTTGGTCGGGTTGCGCAAGGCGTAAAGCTGATCGATCTCGCCAGCGGCGACACGATTCGCTCTATCGCGCGCGTGGTCCAAGAAGCCGACGAAGGCGACCTGGAAGGCGTAGAATCTGATGACACTGAGACCGACGACAGCGAGCCAGTAACCGAATAACCGCCGTATTTTCGCCGGGTTACGCACTCGATTTGACAAATCAAAGT
>CAYRAX010000098.1:0-10396 GCA_964422285.1 uncultured Chthonomonas sp. | reverse complement strand
GCAAGCGCATCAGGGCCTTGCCGGTATCCCATTCCTGGTTGATTTGCTGCATCAAGCTCGCGATCTCGCGCGAAGTTAACATGTGACCTCCATTGTATTCGGTACGCTATGGATCATGGTTGGGAAGCAAATGGAGCTGGAAATTAGCCAGCAAGTTGACGTTTTGGCGGCGGGCACTCGATCGTATTTCAAGCAAGTTGAATCAGCGCTAAGCGGCAAATCGTTCGACATGGTGTTGATCGCGGCGCGTGGATCGTCTGATAATGCCGCGCTCTACGCTCGCTATCTGATTGAAATCTTGCTGGGAATTCCGGTCTCCCTCGCCGCGCCCTCGGTCATCACACAACACAACACAAATATTCGCTTCCCGAAATGCTTGACCATTGGAATTTCGCAATCCGGAGCCGCGCCAGATGTCGCCGAAGTGCTCAGCTTCATGCGCAAGAATGGTCACGCGACCCTCGCGATCACGAATACCGAGCAATCTCGGCTGACGCAAGAAGCCGAGCACACCTTGCTTCTGGAATGCGAAGCTGAACTTTCGGTCGCGGCGACCAAAACTTACACGGCTTCGCTGCTGGCGCTATACGAACTCGTGCGCAGTTTGGGTGGCGCGATCGCCTCGCCCGAAGGCCAAACGCCAGACCAAGCATGGATGGAGCGCACGCTGGAAGCGGCACACCAGGCGCAGGGGCCAGTCGTGCGGCAACACGTTTTGTTTTCACTGGGTCGAGGATACGGCTTTGCCACTTGCCAAGAATCGGCGCTTAAGCTTATGGAGTGCGCGCTTCTTCCTTGCAAGGCCTATTCCACCGCCGATTTTCAGCATGGACCCAAGGCACTCGCCGGGCCCGAATCCGCCGCAATTATCTATGGCGAAACACCGGCGGGTCTGGTCGAGCAAGGTTGCATCCCCATCGTCGCGCCAACCGGCCCCGCGGGTCCCCTCGGCTCGATTTGGGAGATCGTTTTTGGTCAATGGGTAGCGCTACTTGCCGCCCGGGCGAGAGGGTTAAACCCAGATGCGCCAAGAAATCTCACCAAAGTGACCTTGACCCATTAGCCCGGTTCAAACTGACTAAGGTACAACGCAAACAGTGATTCGAGTTGTGATGCTTTCGTGGGAATACCCGCCCCGCATTGTGGGGGGAATTAGCCCACACGTCCATGACCTAAGCCACGCGCTTGTCAAGCTAGGAGTCGAGGTTCACGTTGTCACGAAGGCGACGCCGCAAGCGCCAGACGAAGAAATCGACGCTGGTGGTGTCCATGTTCACCGAGTCCACCTCGATCGCGATCCCGACAATTTTGTCCATGAAATTCAGCTTCTGAACAAAGCAACCGACCTGCGCGTTCGTCAACTATTGGAAGATTGGCGTCCCGGCGGTCAACCCACCATTTTCCACGCCCACGACTGGCTATCGCTCGATTCCGCGCGTGAGTTGAAATACGAATATCAGTTGCCGATGATTGCCACGGTTCACGCGACCGAAGCAGGCCGCAACCACGGCGTCCACAACGACCTTCAAAAATACATCCACGAACAAGAGTATTGGTTGACCTACGAGGCATGGCGCGTGATCGTGTGCACGGAATACATGCGCGGCGAATGCTGCAAATGGTTCAACACGCCGAACGACAAAATTGATGTGGTTTACAACGGCGTCAACGCGAAGAAATTTGAATTCGATTGGACCGAGAAAGAGCGAGCGGATTGGCGCAAACAAATCGCGCTGCCAGAAGAAAAAATCGTCATGTACGTGGGTCGATTTGTTCGCGAGAAAGGCATTCACGTCCTTTTGAACGCGGCAAGTGCTGTCCTCGCCCGCGAGCCGCGAACGAAATTCGTCATCGTCGGCGGCGGGCACCGCGAGCATTTTGAGCGATTTGTCCGCTGGTATGGCCTCCAAGAAAAGGTGCTGTTCACGGGATTCATGGCCAACCGGTCGCTGCACCAGATGTACCGGTGCGCCGACGTCGCCGTCTTCCCTTCGCTGTACGAACCATTCGGCATCGTCGCGCTGGAGGGCATGGCGGCTGGAGCAGCGGTTGTCGCCAGCGATGCCGGCGGCCTGAAAGAAGTCGTCCTGCACGATCAAACTGGCACCTTGCACTACGCCGGATCGAGCGAATCGCTCGCTTGGGCGATATTGCGCGTCTTGCAAGACGAAAAACGCGCAACCTCGATGAAATCGCTCGCTCGTGAGCGGCTCTATTCTGATTTTGATTGGGACAACATCGCCCAGCAAACGCTGGCGGTATACGAGCGAGTTTGGGAAGAGTTTCTGCAGAGCTACTGGGCCGACAACACACTTTGGCCCGTCACGCCGGGTGCCGAAGAGCGCGCCGCGAAACTCAAGGTGCGCGAAAAGGCGGTTACCGGTGCTTTCGCAAGTCGCCCCGCCAGGCCAACCTACGTCTCTACTCCCACCACCGCCGCTCACGTTGAGGATTTGCTCGAAGAAGCCGAGACCAACTCTTAGCCGAACGCCAAGCCCAATCGATGAATTCCTACGGCGGCAAGGTACGCGAGTGCGGTCATGTAAGTGAACATGAAAACTGGCCATTTCCAGGTTCCGGTTTCGCGCTTGACGGTTGCCAGAGTCGCCATGCATTGGCAACAAAGCGCAAAAAACACCATTAACCCGACCGCGGTCCAGCCGGTAAAAAGCTGCCGACCATCCGGCCACTTCGCCTGCTCCAACGACTTTCTCAACGGCAACGATTCATCGCCTTCTGATGCGCCGAAGAGGATGCTCATTGCCGGAACGACCACTTCGCGAGCGGGAAACGCCGAAAGCACTGCGGTGGAAATACGCCAATCGAAGCCCGCAGGCGCGAAGACCGGTTCAATCCACTTTCCAAACTGACCCAAATACGATTGCTCGGTCTGCTTTTTGGATACGTAGGCCTCCCAAGTTTGGCCGCTACTGCGGGCAGCAAACTCGGCCTTCAAAGTTGGCGAATTGGAGTCCACGCGCGGGAAATACATTGCCGCCCACATCAAAATCGACATCGCAACAATGATCGTGCCCGCAGTCTGCACAAAAGTCGCGGCCCGAGTAAACATTGAAATCGATACATCGCGCCACTTCGGCCATTGGTATCGCGGCAATTCGAGCACGAACGGCAACCTACGCCCGCGCAGGATTTTGCGATTTAGGATCAAGACCACTGGAATCGCAACGATCAAGCCCACAAAGTGCATGGCAAAAAGCGTCAATCCAGCCCAGCCGGGACCAAATTTGGGTTCGATGAACGCGCCGATCAGGAGAACATAGACCGGCAGCCGCGCGCTGCAACTCATCAACGGCGCAACCAAAATCGTGGCTAGCCTGCTCTTGGCATCGGGCATAACGCGCGCCGCCATGATGCCGGGAATCGCGCACGCGAAGCTACTCAATAGCGGCACAAATGCGCGTCCGCTCAGCCCGCACCAACCCAACAGGCGGTCCATCATGAATGCCGCGCGAGCCAGATACCCCGACCCTTCCAGCACCGAAATGAAGAAGAACAGGATCAAGATCTGTGGCAAAAAGGTAATGACCGACCCCACGCCGGCGATGATTCCGTCGGTCACCAAGGATTGGAGCCACGGAATGCCCGCGAGTTGACTGCCCGCCATCGTCGAAAGATGGTTAAACCCCCATTCGATTGCATCCATGATCGGCGCCGCCAGCGAATAGATGCACTGGAAAAGCACGTACATGATCGCGACGAAAATGCCGAACCCAAAAAAACGATGGGTGAGAAGGCGGTCGAGCTTGTCTGTGCCGGATTTTCGCGCGGTCGCGGACCTGGTCAAAACCGTCCCGATCACCTCGCTAGCCCATTCGTATCGCTCGGCAGTGCTCAAAACGACGCTACTCTCGGGTTCGCGACCAATCGGCGGTGGTGCTACGGGGTTTTTGAGCGCCGCACCAATCGCTTCCTTCAAGTTGCCCAGGCCGTCGCCCTTGTGCGCGATGACCTTAATGCAAGGAACACCCAACACCTGGTCGGCGAGCGTCGCAAAATCCAGTTGCTCGCCGTGCTGCAAAAGCGTGTCGATTTGAGTAAGCGCGACGACCGTCGGCAATCCCAAATCGGAAAGCTGGCTATAAAAGAAGAGCGACCGATCGAGCTGGGTCGAATCCATAACAACGACGATCAGATCGGGCTTTTCATCGTGCTTGCCCTCCAGAAACTCGACTGCCACTTCCTCGTCGGTCGAAAGCGCGGTCATCGTATAGAGCCCGGGCAAGTCGATGACTTCCACATTGAAATTTGGCTCAAGCTCCAGCGTTCCGCTCGCGCGCTCGACGGTCACGCCGGGATAGTTGCCGACCTTCTGCCGACCGCCAGTCAGCGCATTGAAAATCGAGGTCTTTCCAGCGTTGGGGTTCCCCACCAAAACGACCTTAGCGGATCGCTTTGAATCTGGAGTCAGCGTGGACATCGTCACACGATCATAGTGGCATGACTTCGATGCCGGATGCTTCGGCGCGGCGCAAGCACAACCGCTGCGACCGAAACGCGATCTCGACTGGGTCGCCCAGCGGTGCCACTTTCAGCACCTCAAATTCGGTACCAACCATCAAACCCATCTCCATAAGGCGCTGTAACAGCACCGAAGTTGGCTCCATCTTTACGACGCGAGCCTTTGCGCCCTGTTTAAGTTCTCCAAAAGAAATGGTGTTGGTCATGGGTTTAATCCATTCTACACTTTTTTGTATAGCTTCGTCATCGCGCTAGTTTGAAAAGCTCCTGCGCACACTTTGCGTTCGTTTCCAGGTCTACCGAGTAGTCGGTGGTCACCAATTCAGGAGCGCGGCCATCGACGGAAATCGACTCTCGAACAACATACCGTTTTAACGTTCCATCCTTGGCGAGGTTCATTTCGAACTTGCCGTTGGGTTGGCTGGAGTCATCTTCGCGCCAGGTGCCCGAAACGACATACGTTCCATTTTGGCCCGCCGAAAGCACTAGAGTCACCCATTGACTCTTGCGGTAGCGCAGGTGCTCGGGCCGCGCGATCAGGATGTCAAGCGGCATGCTCCGATCAATCAGGCTGCTATTGGTAATCGCGTAGATATCGCGCACGACGAGCTTTGAGCCGCGCTGAACGACGGTTTCCACCAGACGCTTCGGGTGACTTGAACCCGAAACCTCGCTCGGCAAGTTGTAGCTAAAGTACTTTCCGTCGCTGGTAATGATCGCCGTGCCTGGGTCGCTCGACTTTCGATCCTGCCGAATAAAAAGCTTGGACGGGTTTTCGAACTGCACTTTCGTGTCCACTTGCACCGTGACGCCCGACAGCGATTGACGCATGGTGATTGTGCCCTTGGTGGCCGTGCTAGCCGAATATTTGGCGAACATCGCGCTCAGCAGCTTGGCCGCCGTCAATTTTGTCGTGTCTTGCGCCACTACGCAAAGCAACAGTGCGTTCATTCCCGATATTTAACCCTCAAATTTGGTCCAGTGGACATCGGCAACGCCCGCTTTTAGGTTGCAGAATCGCGCCGCCACAAACATCCAATCGGAAAGACGGTTGAGAAAGACCAAAGAATCGGCACCGACCGGCTCTTTTTCCGCAAGTTGCAATGCGGCCAGCTCGGCGCGTCTACAAATGGTGCGCGCGACGTGGAGCAGCGCGGACGCGGCGCACCCGCCGGGCAACACAAAAGTTCGCAACGGCTCCAATTCAGCTTCCATTCGGTCCATGGACGTTTCGAGCAGCGCGGTTGCCGATTTGAGATTGGCCAGGATCGCGCCCGAGCGGTCAGATAGCTCAGCGCCAAGATCAAATATCCAGCTTTGGATTTGCTGAGCAAGCGAATCAATTTCCTCGGGAAACCCTGCTTGCCGTGCCGCTCCGAGGGCAGCGTTCACCTCGTCAATGGCACCAATCGCGACAATTCTTGCGCTGTTTTTGGCGACCCGCTCGTTGCCAAAAAGACCGGTTTCGCCCTTGTCGCCGGTCCGCGTGTAAACCCTCAATCACGGCTCCGCAGCATCATCAACACAAATTTGGGCAACTTTCGCACCTTATACATTTTGCGTGGGTCGAGCATGAGCCGCCAGAGCCATTCGCAGTGCGCCCAGCGGAAAATCCTTGGTGCGCGGATGGTCTTACCACTGTAAACGTCGAACGAGCCGCCAACGCCCATCGCGATCGGGGCTTGAATAATGTCCATCGTCTTGAGGATAAATTTCTCTTGCCGCGGCATGCCCATCGCCACAAAAAGGATATCGGGCTTAAGCTCTGCGACCTCTTGAGCAACAACTTCGTCGCTTTCGGCGGGGAAATAGCCGTGATGGGTTCCGACGATGTTGCATCCCGGGAATTTCAAACGCATTCTTTCAGCGGCGCGCTCAGCAATTCCAGGTTCAGAACCCAAAAAGTATACGCGGTAGCCCTTCATCGCGCTGAGCTCAGTGAGTTCAGAAACCAAGTCCACGCCGCTGACTTGGGGCGGGTTTGAGACCCCTAATTTGCGCAATGCCCACCGCACACCAGCACTATCGGAGGTGATAAACGACGCTTTTTCTAAAATCCTGGCAAATTCCGCGTCCTCATTTGCAATGACAATTGCGGTTGCGTCGGCAGTCACGACGAGGTGAGGACTTCTCTCTGCGATCAGGCGCTCAAAGACGTCAATCGTGCCGGGAGTGTCCAGTAGGCTCACTGGAACACCTAAGACAGACTGCGTTGGCCCGGGAAAGTGTGGAGAAATTTTCACCATCATCGAATATGAAATTCTACCTGCCAGAAATAGTTCGAACCATTTTGACAAAGTTGCAGTCGAAACTTTTGACAATAACTAGCATGCGTACAGGTGACTTTCTGCGGCCGATTGCGCTATCATATGCACTCAATACGGCAAGCCACAGGAAATCGCATCACGCGGCGGTACTTGTCGAAACACCAAAACGAGTCATGACCAAGGAGAAAAGAATGCGCCTCAAAAAGGCATTTACCCTTATCGAACTGCTCGTCGTGATTGCGATCATCGCGATCTTGGCGGCTATCCTCTTCCCTGTCTTTGCCCAGGCCAAAGCTGCTGCCAAAAAGGCCGCTGCTACGAGCAACCTGAAGCAAAGCGCGCTGGCGACCTTGATGTACGCCGACAACTACGACGACACGTATCCGATGGCCGCGTACACAACCGGCAAAGACGGTCTGTTGCCTACAACGGCAATCTCAGGCGTCCCTTATCAAATCGTGTCGGCATTTGACGCTATCTTCCCCTACACGAAGAGCAAGGAACTGTTCCAAGATCCAGGCGACCCACAAGCAATCGCATGGCGCGATCTCGTGCTCACACCGATGAAGGCTGCTTCGCCCGCTGGCATCATTTATGCTGGTACGGCGTTCAACTTCGCGCTGTTCCAAGATACTGCTGTTCTCAAGGCAGTTGGTGGTTCTGCAACCAGTGCTACCGCTCTGGGTGACCCGGTTGTTTCGGCTTCGGCTCTTACTGCTCCGGCCGACACCGTCATGTTCTATTCCGCTGGCATGACTCAAAAGAACAAGGAAAACAAGTTCTACCCAACGTATAAGGCCCAGTGGGACCGCATTTCGGCTAGCTATCCAGCTGCTGTTGGAATGATCAATTATTCCAAGCCAGTTGCTGATTTCAGCCGACACAACTTTGCTGCCGCGCCTCGCCACAGCAGCCAAGTGGTGATCAACTACGCCGACGGTCACGTCAGCGTCAAGTCGGCAACCGCTTCGCTCCCCGGCAAGGCAACGTATGCTGCAAAGGAATATGCAGTCTATAACCTTCCGTTCGACCTCAACGGTATCCCCGATCTGAACGTCGAACCCAACGTCGAACCCGGGTTCTAATCGCCGGGTTCTGCACCCCGCAACTCTTACGAGTTGCGGGGTTTTTTATTGTCTGCCGATAATTTCTGGTACATTTGACAAACTTGGGGATCGCCCCGAGCGTCTTGACGGTAATAACTATGATGAAGCGAATCCTACTTGCACTGGTTCCATGGATGGCGATGGCAGTGGCGAACGCTAGCGAAACCACACCTGCAACCGTGGTTTACACCTTCCATGGCGAATACACCCGGGGCTTTGAGCGAAGCGGCAATGAGTGCTTGGCTGATGCGCGTTCGGTTTCGATGTGGGGCTGGCAAGTTCGTTTTTTGCAAAATGAAGCCGACGTATTGGCCGAAAATCGCCACGTTCGCGTGCCGACGGTCATCGGAAAGGACGGATCCCTCAAATTGCCCCTGTCGCTGTGCCTGGCACAGCTAGGGGGAGTTGGTAAGTGGGATAAGGACAACTCCACCTACGTCGTTACGAGCGTGCTTCGGCGGCTAGAGCTCAAAGGCGACCGGCTGATCGTCGATTCCACCATGGAGATTTCGCCGCGAATATTCCGGCTGGATGAACCCGATCGAGTGGTTATCGACCTCCGCGGGGCCGCTGTACCAGATTCAAGCTCGCTAACTCGCTTGAAAGGCGTGCGCATCGGCGAATACGATTTGCATACCGCCCGGATCGTGCTGGAGCAAGATGGCATCAACAAGATTGCAATGCCGGCTGCTCGATCTGGACGATCCTTTGAATTTCCACTCGGCGGCTACACATTTGCCGTACAAGCCGAGCCTTCAAAAGTGGCAGTAATCCCAGATGACGGCAGTTCGCGTTCTGCGGTGCCAAAATCTGCGCCGCCCGTAGCAAAGCCGCAACCAGCCGCGAAGGTCGGTGGACCGCCGAACTTTGATAACTTGCCGACAACCCAGGCGATACCAACCCAACCGGCCGTCAAACTGGGCGCACCAAGGGTTTATCCCCAAATGAACGGCGACGTCAACATCGTTTTCCCGATCAGCCGGCGACTCACGAATAATCCATCCGGAACTTACCAAGGTCCGTTGCGCATCAATGTGCGCATTCCGGGCACGATCGCCGACAAGACAGGCGATATGAACCTCGTCAGCAACGTGATTGGCGGTATGACCCTAACCAACGACGCCCGCGGATCGACGAGCATTTCCATCAACACGGCCCGCCCCATGGGATTCCGGCTGAGTTCGGATGCCGCGTCGGTAACCGTGGTTTTGGTTCGGCCCAAGAGCGCCGACGGACGAATTGCTGGCAAAACAATCGTCGTAGACGCGGGGCACGGCGGCGTGGATAGCGGTTGCGTTAGCCGAAACAAAGATGTCCGCGAGAAGGACCTTACGCTGAAGATCAGTAAATTCGTCGCTGAAGAACTCACCGACGAAGGTTGCGCGGTCATCCTAACCCGTGACGATGACATCAAAGTGCCGCTGGATGAGCGCGCGGCGCTCGCCAATCGAAGCAAGGCAGACATCTTCGTAAGCGTCCACATCAACGACAACTCGGTGAACAACTCGCGTTCGGGAATTTCCATCTATTACCACGGCTTTTCGAACCTGAGCAAACTACTCTCCGAGTGCATTCAATCGGAAGTGGACAAGGTCAGCGGTCTGCCGAGTCAAGGCACAAAGGCGGACACAATTCGGTTCAAATCTGGATTCGCGGTACTGAGATTGTCGTCGATGCCCGCGTGTTTGGCAGAACTTGGGTTCATCAACCACTCGACAGACGTAAAAGTAATGGTAACGGAAGCGTTTCAACGGCGCGTGGCCAAAGCAATTGTTAAAGGAATTAAGGTGTTCTTAGGCGATGAAAAATCAACGCAAATCGACTCCCACTAATAGCGGATTGAAGGCCGCGTCGGTCTTTATTTTGGCGGGTTTTGCGCTCGTCGCTGGCGTTTTTGCGTACGTCAAGGTTACGCCGATGGACGACGGTAAGAAACAGCAGACCGTTGAACAAACACAGCCGGACGAGCCGAAAAATGACATCGAAAACGTTAAGCCCACAAAGCCCACCACAGTCGACGTCCAAAAACCCACCTACGAAGGTGACGAACTGCAATTGCATCCGACCCAGGAACGCGTTCCTGCTGGACAAAACCGATATCTCGCCGCGATCAATGGATTCCTAAAGAATTCGGGTCACGCTGGCAAGGCACTTTCCGCGATGGTTGAGGGCGATGTGCTCGTGGTGAACCTGTCGAACGAATACAACGAGGGCCTCAGTTCCGAGGACGAAACAACGCTGGTCAACGGCATCATCGCCACCGCCAAGCAATTTCCGAAAGTGAATTCGGTCCGGTTTATGGTCAATGGCGAACGAGTGGACACGTTCGGGCACCTCGATCTCACGCAAGATACGCCGGTTCGGGACTAACTTCTACCGGGCGTGGGCGTGAACGTGGTTGACCGCGTACTCCTCGCATTCGCAGCAGTCGCCACCGTCGATCGCCGCGACCTTGTTTCGGAATCGTCGGTCCACGTGCTTCATGGCCTCCTCAAAGGTCATCGTCGGGTTCTTGTGGCTCAGCCCGCGCAGTCCCAGCAGGAT
>CAYRAX010000097.1:0-10603 GCA_964422285.1 uncultured Chthonomonas sp. | reverse complement strand
GGCGAGCACCCATCGTGAAGATGTCGCGGATGATGCCGCCGACGCCGGTAGCCGCACCCTGATATGGCTCAACGGCGCTGGGATGGTTGTGCGATTCGACCTTCATCGTCACCCCCATTTTCTCGTCGATGGGAACGATTCCCGCGTTTTCGTGCCCTTCGCCCTCCATTGCCGCTTTGTAGCGAGAAAACGCGGCCAGCACCGGTCGCGAGTACTTGTAGCCGCAATGCTCGCTCCACATCACCGAAAACATGCCGAGCTCGGTCAGGTTCGGCTCGCGTCCCATCAGCGACAAAATCAGGTCATACTCGGTTTGATTTAGCCCCATGGAACGAAAAGCATCGGCAACAAGAACGCTCATATGGTCCATTATGACGGCGCTCGTGTTCACGGCGGGTTGCCAGCGCATGGACTCCAGCCTCGTTGGTTCGTGGTTGGGTTCAAGAAAGGTCGATCAAGCCAAAAATATGCCCCCGGAAATTCGGAAGTTCTTCTTGATGGTCAAGTTCGACGTAAAGTCTGATGGCACGGCAGTGCTGGAAGTCGGCGGCACGGGATTTGGCGGGCGATTGATTGGTTCCGATCGGTTTCAAGTGACGTCCGTTTTGGGGCGGCTACTCGACAAACACGAGCTCGAGGCTGGCAAATTGAAAGACCCGTTCTTGATTCGCAAGAACGGGCCCAATGAACTGATCATCGATGATCCGACGGGGCTCAGCAGCGAGCCGGTGAGGCTAGAGCGTCAAGCTGCGCGCTGATCCTCATCACTAGCGGTTTCGCTCAGGCCACCATCGACCACCGTAAAGAGCTTGCCGCCCGCCACCACCTGAAGGTGGGAAGCAGGATGGGTTGCCACGGTATCTTGACCGGGCTGGGCTACACGCATCATCCATGTGTAGTACGCGCCTATGCTCAAAAAGAAGAGAGCGATCATCCTATCACCTATCCTTGGCTTCTTCGTTGACGGCAATCACCCGTCAAAGCACGCGGTTTTCCCAACGTACGAAGCGTCCACTGGCTTTTCCTGCAATTTTCAGGCCGATTCGAGCGTAACAGGTGCCGTGGGGTGAGTGCCCAAACGAATCTGGTCTTTGTACCGGGACGGTGAGCAACCAAACCGCTCCGCAAACGCACGGCTAAAGTGCGGCGCGCTGGCAAACCCCACCAGCGCCGATATTTCCACGAGTGGCATTTCGGTCTCGATGATGAACTGGCGCGCTTTTTCTAGGCGCAGCCCCATCAGATATTTTTGGAATGGCAAGCTGGTCGCCTGCCGAAATAGGTGTCGAAAATGGGATGTGCTGAGGCCAACTGCGTCTGCCATCTCGGCATCCGTGAGCTTTTTCGCAAAATTGCGATCCAAGAATTCGAGCGCTTTGTCGATTGCCGTATGGGTCGGATTTTCGATCGGGCACATCAAGTGCGACGTGATCGACTCGGCATATTCACGCGCTTGCTCGGAAATCGCTTCGTGTTTGTCGAGTTGGTCGAAACGGCGGGCGGCGTTCAATAAAAATCCGTGCATTTCGCGCGAAGCACCAAGCTCCAGCAAACCAGCGCACACGACGCCCAAAAAGGTCAGCGCCAAGCTCTTCGCTTCGTCCAGCGAAACCATCGTGTTGCAAATACTCATGGACACTTGATCGAGCGCCCGCGCGAACCGAACCCGGTCACCCGAGCGAACGACTGCGGCAAGTTCGGCCAATCCAACGTTTTCGCCGTGGCTATGAAACGGGCATCCCGGCCGCATTTCGGCGAAAACATCAAAAATCACGTGAGTGCCGCCGGTTTCGTGCACCGTGTAAGTGATCGTGCCGACCCGCTTGATCTCCGGACAATCGACAACCAAGTGGGACACGACGACGCGCTGGCCATGCAGTTGCGCCGTGCCGACGGGAGTCCACCGCGAACCTGTTCCCGAGGTGTGCGCCTCGGCATGCGGGATCGACGGGTCGAGATAATGGCGGCCGGTGATCAATTCGATCGTGCGAAATTCGCCAGAGTCATTCCGCAAGGCGATTGTTGCCTGTGGCGCCTGCCCCCGACGGACAGCGTGATCCGCCCCGACTCCGAAAATTCCCACCAAATGCAGTTGAACAAGCTGACCCGGAGGGCCAATTTTGCACTTCAAGACCGGCGGATGACCATGGTGGGCGGCCGAATTCCAGGCTGGCGCGCCCGTCAAGTCCAGATCCTCAATGCGAACTTGATCGTCCAGAACTAGCCCGTTCTGGTCGCGTTCAAATTCGCATCGAGCAACCGGGTTCTTCATTTTGCTAGTTCGATTTCGGAGCGAGGCTAACCGTCTTGTGCGGCAAGTGACCGAAGACGGACTCCTTGAGGTCTTTGACGTGGCTCGCGATGAGCTCAGCATCGCGCTGGAAGTACACCGGAACCCAAACCGCGTCCTGCAGAATCAAGTCTTCTGCTTGGGCGTACTTCGCGTTTCGCTCTGGACCGTCTGTCATGATGTCGGCCTCGGCGCATAGCTTGTCGACTTCCAAATTGGAGTAGCCCGATTTGTTTTCGGGGCCATTGGTCGTGAGTAGCGTGGTCAAAAAGTTCTCGGGGTCGAGATAGTCGGCCGCCCAGCGCATGTGATACAGTTCGAGCGCATATTGGTCGCGCTTTTGAAGATATGCTCCCCACTCCATGCTTCGCAGGGTCGCCTTAACATTCAAGTTCTTGAGCAGTTGGGCAGCGACTGCTTCCGCAACGAGCTGTACATCACGGCGCGAATCGCGAAAATTGAACTCAAGTGGCGGCAATCCTTTGCCGTCCGGGTATCCAGCTTTCGCGAGTAGTGCCTTGGCAGCCGCGGGATCAAAGGGGATAATTTGCGCGTTTTCGCGGTGACCAACGACCGCGGGTGGCAGAATTCCGTTGGCGATGCGATTGATGCCACCAAGCGTCTCGTTGACAATCGTCTTGGTGTCGATTGCCATAGCGAACGCGCGACGCACATCACGGTTTTGGAACGGCGCATAGTGGTTCGGTGCCATGCCGACGTACCAAATCGCGGGTCGATCAAAAAATTGGAGGTTATCCTTGTACTTTGGGTCTTTTTGCAGCGCAGCGATGTCTTGCCGCTCCAGCATGACCAGATCAACGTCGCCATTTTTGTATTTGTTCAGGCGAGTCGCAGCATCCTTAATAATCGGTCGCTCAATCGACTCCACCTTCGGCGCGCCATCCCAGTAATCCTTGTTCGCGGTCAACGTGAAAAGCTGGTCGGTTTCGTAGCTTTTCGCTTTGAACGGCCCCGTACCCACCATTTGCTCGACTTTTTTGATTTCATCGTCGGCGGGGACCGATTCCTTTGGCAGGACCGCGGTGACCAGGTAGGTCAATTTATGGTGGAAAAAGCTGAGCGGCCGCGTGATGCTGATCGACACGCGATTGCCATCCAGAACCTTAATGCCGCTGACTTCTTTTGCCGATCCAGCAAGCTTCTCTTTCACGCCGACGATGTCGCCGAGGTAGGTTGCCGCAACGGGCGAGGCCAGCTTGGGATTCGTGCACCGCTCCAACGACCACTTCACGTCATCCGCAGTGATCTCGCGTCCGTTGTGGAACTTCACACCTTTGCGAATCGAGAAAATCCAGGTCTTGCCGCTATCGGCGATTTCCCACTTATCGGAAAGCCCCGGAACGGGTTTGCTGTTCTCATCCCACCGAACCAGCGGCTCGTAAATTTGTTGCAGCAGGTCGATGGTGTCGCCGTCTTCGACCTTGTGCGGGTCAAGCGTCGTGGGACTGGTGACGATCGGATATCGAAACGTCGATTCTTTGCCAGATTGCGCTCGCTGGGAAAATCCGCCTTCCTGCTTCGAACAGGCACCCACAAAAAGCGAGGCAACGATGATGGCCAAAAAGAGCTTACGCGTCATTATTTGTCGATTGTACTCCGCTACTATGGATGTTCAACGCTTCGAGTGCGCTTTGGAGTGCCGGCAAATTGGCGTGAGCGTTGTGTTCGGCGAATTCTGCGGCCGCAAAGAGCGCTTCCTCGGCGAATCGGAAGTTGGTGGGAGGCAATTCCAGTTCAACCACGCGCGCAAGACCGATGAGTACTTCCGAACGAACCCAAAAACCATGGCTGGCGGTTCGGGCGCATTCATCACACAAGAATCCACCCGCGCTCGGCGAAACAAAGCACGGCGAAGTGGTTGGCTCGGTGCCGTGATGCACACAATGAACCCAATCGGGCCAAACGCCTTCGAGTTCCAGTGCCTGACCCAGCGCCCAAACCATCGCCGCGACCGGGTTTGAGTGCTGTTCTAACGCCACGAGGCCCGCGTGCAAGGCATCGAACGCTTCGGGAGTCGGTACCCCTTCAATCGTCGTGTGGGCGTAGAATTCCGCAAGCCCCAGGGCGAGCGATAGTCGGTCGAAGTCCGACCGCAACTTGGGATACCCGCCCATCGGCTGAGCTTGGGTTACAAACCGTGTATTGCGGCCTTCGGCAAGCGTGAATTTCGCGACAGTAAGCGGTTCGCTGGAACCGGAAAGCCGAGACCCGGACTTGCGCGCACCTTTGGCGATGGCATCCAGACGGCCCGATTCGGCGCTGATAACAGTGATTTTGCGATCCGATTCACCCGAATCGCGGCGTCGCACCACAATTCCGGTAACCGTAACTTCGGGCATTTTTTTGCTGCTGGTTGCCTTGGACCGTCTTGGCCCAAGGCAACTGCGTTCACTTTAGGCCAAACAGCCCTTGCTTGATGAACTCCACGAAGATGAAGAACATTCGGTCGATGACCAGCGAGAAACGGGCCATGACCGTGGAGCCAAACAGGGCGCCGAGGCCGACCATGAGAATCCAGCGGCCGTACGTGCTGAACTTCAACAAAGCCTTGTTTTTGACATCAAAGCTAAAGAAGAAGTAGCTGAGCACGCTGAGGATCGTGAACACGAACACGAAGTTCGAGATCGCCTGCGAAATATAGATTTCGGAGCTGATGCGCGCGACTTCTTCCGGTGGCAGACCAGCCTTGCTCGGGACCGCAAAACCGGAGTTCGTAGGAATCAACGGCTGCATCGAATTGTAGATTTGCTTGCCCCATCGATTCCAGAAGTTCTGGATCTCTTGCCCAGCCCAAAAGCCAAGGATGATGCCGATCGGAATTCGGGCCATCCAGTTGTGGCGCTTGCTGAAAACAAAGTACGCCATCAAGCCGAACGGCACGATCATGATCAGCGCCCAGTGACCCGGAACGCCGGTTGCATTCTCGGGACCAGGCAAAGATCCGCAAAGCTTCGTCCACCAGTTATCGTACAGCGTTTCTTTCCAAACCGCGTAGATGGTGAAACCAGCCGCGAGCCCTAGGAAGATGTGCTCGACCAATCGGAAGAACTTGTTTTCGCGATACAGCACGCTGTAAAGGCCGATGGTTGCGATTGCGCCGACCGCGAGTTTGCAAAAATCAAAGGTAAATTTCATTCGCCTTCACTCCTTCGCATTTTTGCCGCGATCAACCCGATGTTACCAGCGACAACCGCCACGATCATCAGGGCGAGTGCCGCGTGCAGAGCCAGGTAATACGAGGCACCTCGATCCAGGTTCTTTTTGCCTTCAAAGGCAGGTAGGTCAAGGTTTGCGTCCTTCTTACTGATGCCACCCTTAAAGTCGGGCTTTGCGACTGCGGTGCCTTTCACGCCGTATTGCATCATGCGCTCGATGTCGTAGACACCCTTTAAGCCGATGCTGACGCCGACGATTTGGCTTGCTTGGTAGTACGGCTGAACGCCCGGACCAACAACGCCCGTGCACATCACTCCGATTGGGATTGCGCCCGAAAGCCGCGAGACGATAAAGTCCACCGTGCTTGAAGCGGTGATATTCAGTAGGATCGAAAAGTCCTGCAACTTGCGAACGTTTTTTAAGACGTCCGATTCCCAAATGTTTCCTTGCGTTCCATCGGGCTTTCGGGCAGTCTTGTTGCTGAATGCGGAGCGAATGTCCGCCTTCATCGTAGCCCCCAACGCGAAGTTCGGATCGCTGTAAAATCCTGCGTCAACGAAGTCCTTCCATACTTCGTAAGGCCTATCGCCGGAGGCTTTGCGCTCGTCGTTGATACGCTGGATTACGTCGCGTGCAACTTGCGGTGCCTGGGGGTCACCAAAGGAGAAGAAGAAGAACTTGATGTTTCGCCGCATCAAGATTCTCATCAATGCCTCAAATTGTCCAGCGCTCTCACCACGCGAAGAGTTTGTCCAGTCAGAGGAAATCAATACGGGCTTGTCGGTGGGCAATTGCATGATGCTCACAAACAGGTCAACCGATTGATCCTCAGACTTGCTGGGAATTTCCGCGTTGATGAAGAGCGGAATCACGCAGAAAATGATGAGCAGCAAGTACAGCGTCTGCGATGAAAAGCCGCCGAGCATGTCGGCGAAGGACTTTTTGCTTGGAGTACTCATTAAGCTGTGCCTCCTTTTTCCAGGTTGAGCCAAATCCGTACTGCCATGGCAAATGCTCCAATCGCGACACCAAAGTCGAGAGCACGCAAGCTAGGAACCTGCATCTGGTTTTTGAACCAGTTCGCGACTTCATCAAGTTTAAGGTTGTTCCAGAAGCTGTTCGGGTCGCCACCAGTTATCCGATCAAAGAGCTGGCTCGACCAGAACTGCATAATTCCCATGGTGTTGAGCATCATGATTAGCGCGATGGACAACATAATCGTGGCTTCAATCGAGCGAATTCGAAACGCTCGGTAAGCGGCCGATAGAATGAAGAATGCGATGATGGAGAACATCGCGGCGTCCATCTGTTGGAGCAAGCCATCGAACAAGAAATCGCGCCCAAATTGCGCGGTGCCCCAGTTCGCGCGCACTGTCCAATCCGTCTTCGGCTGGGCGAATTGCTCGATGTACCAAGACCAGTAGCCAAAGAACGCCATGGCAACCATCGAGGTCAACAGCGCTAAGCTGAAGACCCAGTCCTTCTGTCGCTTCACTAGCTTTCCAAGGTGGATTCTCAGTAGCGAATAAACGCCAAGGCCGAGCATAAACGCGGGAAGTATCGTGCCGAAGTCCTTGAATACCGCGGTTGCATCGTTCAGCCAAAAACCAACTTTTTCCGAGCTATTTGCTGGCAAATCGAGTGGTTTGCGGTTCATCGGAGTTGGCCATGCCCAAAGCAGGATGTAATAGGAAGCCGCCGCAAAGGTGAAAGCTCCGATAATCCATCGCCGGGCGCGGGTGGGTGCGTACATGCAACCCAAGAAGATGGCGGCCGAGATGATGAGGCCAATAAGGATCCTGGACCACCATTCACCGCTACCCGCTGGTTTCGCCCAGAATTCGCTTGCTGCAAACAGGTTCATTCTCCGCCTCCTGCGTCGCCGCCGCCAGCACTTTTAAGTGCTTCTTCTGCTTCTGCGCCAGTCATCTGCGGGCGTTCATATTCGGCTTCTGGTGGAACGGACAGCGGCTTGAAGTGTCGTCCAACCAGAGTGTCGTCGTTCCGCATCAGCCGTGGCTCTTGCAACATCTTGATCGTTCCATCTGGGAGTAGTTCTTCGTTCGTTTTGCGAATGCGGCTGAACGAAAGGTTGAAGATGCCGAAAACGATTAGCGCGGTGACCATCAGCTTGCACCAGTCTTGGCCAATCAAGCTACCGACGAGAATGGGCTGGCGGTTGAGATATGCACTCGCCGCATAAAATTCGTCGCCGATGAGAACGTAGTCGCACGCGGCAACGAAGAACGGCGTTTGGGTGACCTGGGTCGAACCTGCAACTTGGATCGCGCCGATCGCGTTTGCGCTTTCAGCGAAGATCAGTGCCTCCGCATAAAATTCGCCCAGGAAAAACGTGGCGGCGCATTGCTCGCGGCGGATGATTCCCGAAACACCGGCGGCGAAAGCAAACTGACGATCACTAACAAATTGGACGCTGTCCACGTTGTATCGGTCGGCCATGCCTTCCTTTTGATAGACATCTTTGATGATCTCTTGCCCGACCGTGTAAACCGCGGCGTCGGCGATACAAATTCGAATGGGAGTTCCGAATTTTGCGGCCGTCTGGGTGATACGCGCAAAGATGTTGAGCGCTTGAACCGAAATTGCGTTCAAGGTGCCGATGCCGGGAACCATGAGGACGGGGCGGCCCATTTCAGTCGCGCGTCCAATCGCCTCATCAATGGCGTTGAGTCCCGGGATCCGGCGAACAAACAAATTACCGCTGTGCCGCTCGCTGCGCATGATGTTGAACACGATGAAAAACACCATGAGCGCGGGGACCACAACGGCAAACCAACCGGTGTCGTAGTATTGCATTAGCTAGAAAGCTCCTGTTGCGGAGATTGACGAGATTGATCCAGAACATCAAGAAGACGTTCCCAATGGCGTCGTTGCGTCATCAATTGAGAAAATTCGTTAATGTTGTCGTAGCCCAAAAATGGCACGGTGAACGGGGCAAACGCCACCATGGCGTGCCCGGCAATGTTGCCCAGCGGCTTGTGCATCTCTAAAAACAGTATCGCGGGCGTTTGCATTTTCCGTTCAATGATCTTGTTGGCGAGCTTCTGGATGAGTGCTTCCGCCTGCTCGTCCGTCAGTTCCTCCTGCCAAAAGTTCTGCATCGTTACTCCAGAGTGTGCGAATTTTAGCCAATACCTCGTCCTGGTTGCTCGCATACCGCAAATAAACTCCACGAAATGCGTCCAATCGGCTCGGTTTTTCGAACGGTGATAGCTTCACGCCGTCGTCATCCGTCCACATTCTTTTTACTGCAGACCATTCGATTCTTGTTACCGATAGTCCGCACTGCGACGACGCTCCCTCGCCATCAATGCGAAATTTGAGTGGCAAAAAAAGCTCCGCGACCGACATCAGAAAGAGTAGTGGACCCAGAATTGCCAAGAGCGGCGAGCGCACAAGAAACAGCCCAATGATGCCGATCAAAACGGCCATGACCAGCACCACCGCGCGCTTTGATCCGTAGGTTGGCCCCATGTGCATGGTCCAGACCATTGGCTCGACCGCTGCATCGCTCATGCCTTATCGCCAGTCTGTGAAGAGTCCGCTGACCGATTCATTGGTGTGGATGCGCCGGATAGCTTCACCAATCAATTGATCCGTCGGCAAAATCGTCAGTTTCGGGAACATCTTGTTCGCAGGGATCGGAATCGTATCGCAAACGATGACCTTGCTCACAACGCTATCTTGCAGGCTTTGGGAAGCGTTGCCGCTGAGCACGGGGTGGGTCGCCGAAACGATCACTTCGGTAGCACCGCGCTTGAGCAGTGCCTCGGCACCGCGAATGACGCTACCGCCAGTGTCGATCATGTCGTCGATCATGATGCACAGCTTGCCGGTGACATCGCCAATGATCTCGATGATGTCAACTTTGTTGGGTTCGGGCCGGCGTTTGGCGATGATCGCAATCGGTGCCTTCATCATTTCTGCCAATGAGCGCGCGCGCGAGACACCCGCAACATCCGGGCTGACGACGACCACATCCTCACGGTCATAGCCTTCGCGAATGAGGTAATCGCCGATCAGTGGTCCGGCGTAAAGATGGTCGACCGGCAGGTCAAAGAAGCCTTGAATCTGCTCGGCATGAAGGTCGATGCACACCACTCTTTGCGCGCCAGCGACCGTGATCAAATCGGCCACGAGCCGTGCGGTGACTGGCTCGCGCGGCTTGATTTTTTTATCCTGCCGAGCATATCCATAGTAGGGCATGACCACCGTGATGTGGCGCGCGCTGGCTCGTCGGAATGCATCGAGCATGATGAGCAATTCCATCAGCGTATCGTTGGCGGGATAGCAGGTGGGCTGGAGCAAAAAGACGTCGTTGCCTCGGGCGCTTTCTTCGACCATGATTCGAATCTCGCCGTCGCTGAAGCAGGTGCTAGTGACCTGACCCAAATCGATGCCCAAGTAGTTTGCGATTCGTTTGGCGAGTTCGCGGTTCGCGCTACCCGCGAACAGCTTCATGCCTTCCAAATCGCCATTGCCAAAGCGCGGTTCGACCGTGCTCATTTGCTCGCCCGACTTTTCCTTCGTGATGCCCATCCTGTTTTCTCCACTTGCCTTGCTCTGCCGATGCCGAGCGAGCCTTCGGTTACGTCGTCGGTGATCGTGCTGCCCGCCGCGACGTAAGCTCCATTGCCCACCGTGATCGGCGCAACTAAGGTTGAATTTGATCCAATAAAAACGGAGTCTCCGATGGTTGTCTGGTGCTTTGCGCTTCCATCGAAATTACAGGTGATGGTGCCCGCACCGACGTTGGTGCCCGCCCCGACCGATGCGTCGCCGATATAGGCCAGGTGCCCGACCGCGACCGCTTCGCCCAGGATTGCATTTTTGATTTCGACAAAGTTGCCGACTTTTACTCGCTCGCCCAGCATCGCACGCGGCCTGAGGTGAGCATAGGGTCCACATCGAGCCCCATCCTTCATGGTCGCGCGGTTTACGTGGCTCATGAGCACGACGCAACCGGATCCGATTTCGCTTTCCACTACTACGCTGGAGGGTCCAATATGGCAATCTTCGCCAATTTTTGACCGACCTTCGATGGTGGTCATGGGGTGAATAACAGTGTCTTCGCCGATCGTTACATCGGCTCCCACGTACGTTGTATTTGGGTCC
>CAYRAX010000096.1:0-10704 GCA_964422285.1 uncultured Chthonomonas sp. | reverse complement strand
GGGCACTTCCGCCTACCCGCGAAGAGCACTTAGCGAACTGTCTTCTCGCTCTGCGCGCATGATGTTGCCAGCTGAATTCGAGTTTTTGCGCGCGGTGGACACTCGTTAATTGTTAGCGGTTTCGTGGCCGAGGAGGTGTCGAACAGAATACATCTGCCCGGTGTGATAGGCGATATGAAACGCCATGTATTCGAGCGCATAGCCCCAGGTCCAATCGCTTCGTTCCGGATGTTTGGCGGCGAGGTCGGGCATCGTCGTCAGAACGTGCTCTTTGCAGGCCGCATGGACGCGCTTGACTTCCTCATAAAGGGCAGCCGCACCAAGGTCGAGCGAAAATGGCTTGCCGACGGAATCCAGATAGTATCCGACATCTTCGGTGATCAATGGCCCGGTTAGCTGCGGGAAAATCCAGCGGGCTTCGCCATAAGCGACGTGGGCCGCCAACTCGCCAACGCTCAAAAGCTTCGGGTGCGCCCGAGTCCAGACGTCCTCATCGGCCAATCCATCAAACGCCTCGCTCATTTCCCAAATGGCGTGGTCGAGCGGCTTGAGTGCTTCTTCATGGGTCATGGCAAGGCATCATACATTCTTTGGAAAACTTTTGGCTTGCGCGGCGCGCGCAACTACGAGTCTTTCATTGATACCGCAGCGGCAATTTGCTAAGGCAAACCGGCATGGCCGACCTGCATATCCAAACTGCCGTGCGCACCAATCGGAGCGTACAGCGTAAGCACTACGTTTGCATTCGCTGTCGATGCCACGTAAATAGTGCCGCGATTGCCGGTGGTGATCGAAACTCCGGACGCCGAGGCGTTTCCGCCCGCCGCAATCGTGTCGCTTCCCAAAAGGGCACCGCCGGGCGAGTACGCCAAAATTTCCACACGGCGGGGGTTGCCGCCCGTAGAACCCACAGTGATAGCATTTCCAAATGGATCGACCATCAAGTCTGCAACACTGTTGCCGCCCGAATTAAACTGCGATGACCACGTTCGATTACCAGATTGGTCATATTTAACGACAAATACGCCGCCGGGAACGGTCGAATTCAGGGCTACCACAAAATTCCCTTTGGAGTCGTACCGTATGGCACGCGCCCGGGCGTCTTGGGTGGCACCATCAGGAAACAACTTTCGCCACGATTGCCCGCCGACCGAATTCATCTGATAGGTGTAGGTCACTCCCACGCCGAACGGCGACTCGGGGACCGATGCCACAACGCACGAATTGGTCGTTGCGGTCAGAAATGGAAAGTAGTTTGCCTGGGAATGAAAGCCCGTGTCCAAGTTGAGCCACTCACGCTGCCCGTCTGGCGTTATCTTCACCGTACCTGTCGCTTGCCCGATCCCGTCCAGGCTGATGATTCCAGTCTGGTAAACATTTCCATGCGCGTCCATCGCCGCATCGCTAGGGTTGGCCCCGCGATTAGTGGGCCCATCGTAAAAGCTGTCCCAAAGCTGGTTTCCTTGCGAATCAAGCTTGGTGACGTGCATGCCGCTATCGGCACGATAGCATGCGACCGGGTTACCATCCGAGCCGACCAAGATTCTCGCCGGATAGGTGGATGGGCCGACCCCAAATCCAAGCTCCTTGCTCCACAAAAGCGACCCCGCCGGCGAGTATTTGTCGATGACTGTCTTCCGATAGTTGTGCCCAATCCAATAAACATTACTGGACCGATCGAAGGCGATATCTGAAAATTCGTCGATCAGCGCACCGGCGCTCTGGTGAAGTCGGCTCCACAGTTGGTTGCCCCGCGAGTCGTACTTGATCAAGACGCCATCGTTTTCTTTTCCCGCAAGGCGCGTTGTGCCGGTAACGTAAACCGACTGATCGGGTGCCACAGCGACCTTGCTCGCATTACTGAATGAATTGGCACCTTGGTTCCAAACCGCGGTCCGCTGGCGCACAAGAGTTTGGCCCATTGCGATAGGCGCAACCACAACGAACGTAACCAACAAGAAAGATTTTTGCATGACGGAGTTCAACTTTGACCATCCCGCGTTACACGATTGCGACAAGGAATCCTGCGCAGGAAAACATGGACTCCATCTTATCGCACACTAGCCCAAAACGTTACCCCGTATTTTTGTGGTTTGAGCACTATTTTCTCAGGATTTTCTCCATCGGGCGGCCCTTGGCGAGTTCGTCGATGAGCTTATCAAGATAGCGAACTTCCTTCATCAGGGGATCATCAATCTCCTCAATTCGGACGCCGCAGATGGTGCCGGTGATCAGGCTTCGGTTGGAGTTGAGTTTTGGGGCGCTGGCGAAAAAATCCTCGAAGTTCGTGCGGCGCTCTATGTGGCTATCCAGTTGATCCTGGGTGTAGCCAGTCAACCATCGAATGACTTCATCCGCCTCCGCCTTGGTTCGACCCTTCTTTTCAACCTTGGCGATGTAGTGAGGATAGACCCCCGCGAATTCCATTTTGTAGATGCGGTGCTTTTCCATGAACGTGGATTCTACCAATTGGTGCGGGCGCGTTAGGAGTTGCCGCGCAGATGGTTGCGCTCAAACCAAAACGTTCCGAAGGGGATATTGGAAGCCAAAAGCCCGGTTAGGGTTTTCGATATTGGCCACCGATGCCGCACATGCGTGTAGCCGAGCGCGATGACAAACATGACAAACAACACGCCGTGCGCGGTGCCAACGATCGTCACTGCCGCGGGCTGCCCGAACGCGTATTTGAGTGGCATCGCCAAAAAAAGGAGGACGAGGAGAGAAACGCCCTCCGCAAGCATGATTCGCCGAAACAATTCCATCAATGGGGTTCTACGAGGTTCGACGTGGTGGCGTCGCCGTGGGTATCGCTAATCGCATGCCCTAGAGTAGTGCACATACTCGTAGCAAGTCACGACCCCGATTTGCTGATTGATCTGAAACATCGGGTTGTTTTCCTCGTTATCCATGAACACTTTTGTCACGCCTTCTGCTTTGACGCGCGCCAGTGCGGCCCCCTTTAGCGCCGAAGCCAGCCGCTTGCGCCGATGATCTCGCGCGACGCCCGTCAAGCCCGTGTGCCCCAGCGTTGGGTCGCAAAAGTTGCAGTTGATTTGCGACATGCCAACCCATTCACCATCAAAAACCGCGTAATGGTGCCAGTCCAGCCGAATAGGATTCGCTTGAAAATCTGATTTCCACTGCTCAAAGCTGATGCCTTCGAATGGCTCGGGCATCGGCACGTCTTTCATGATGGACATCTCCAGCGCCCACGACCGCCTCATCCAGTCGCCGGGAAACTCTTCGCTCAGCGACTTCAAATCCACAATGCGATAGCCATTTTGGACCGCGCTCTCTACGTACTCCAGCCATGGTGCCGGATCAAACTTCTCCAAGTCGATCATGCTCATCGGATTGTGCTGGCCCTCGATGTAGCCTGCACCTTCAAGCGCCTGAACCATCGCATGTTTATCGGAACGCGTCCAGCAAGCAAACTTCTTTGCACCAAACGCTTGGCCGATTTCTTCCGCGTTGGCCAATGCAATCTGAGCGGCGCGATCGCTATCTTCTGGCGTGATGACGAATATGAACAGGTCCGGTTCGTTGGTCCAATGCGCTTGCGTCACCAACAGGTAAGCGATGTCGCGGTCGCCATCGGTGATAAGCACACGCCGGCGCGGAATGCCCTCGGGCTGGGCCGCGGCAAAGTTGCGCAATTGAGTTGCCGTGCTCGGCTCTTCGGGCGAGTGCCGATTGCGCAGCGCCGCCACGCGCTCCCACTGCTCCATTGTTTGCAAGTCTTCAAGCCGAATCATTGTTTGCATATTCTGCATGACCCGGCACCGTACAAACGACCAAACAGTCCACTTCGGGACCTTTGGAAAGCCTTCAATTCGTTGGTACCGCAAAGCTCGAACGCCAACATAATAGAACTATGAAAGAATTCCAAGTCTGGGCATTGGGTTCCGCGGCGTTCGCCAGCCTCACCGCCATCTTGGCGAAAAAGGGCGTGGAAAGCGTGCCGTCGAACTTGGCGGTCGCGATTCGAGTGGTCGTGGTCGCCGCATTCGCGATCGGGGTCGCGATCGCCACCAAACAGACCAAGCTCGCCGGTATCGACAATCGGGCCTGGCTGTTTTTGGTGCTTTCTGGGTTCGCGACGGGGCTTTCGTGGCTTTGCTATTTTCGGGCGCTCGCGCTGGGGCCAGTCTCACAGGTCGCACCCATCGACAAGCTCAGCTTTGTGCTCGTCGTGATTTTGGGATGCCTGATATTTCGCGAACGCGTGACCGTAAACGTCGGCATCGGAGCCGCGCTCATCGCGGTCGGTGTGCTTGTAACGCTACGATAGTTCTCTAGTGGTTTACTTTATCGGCGGTGGCGTGTATTTACTGACTGATTGCCCGCCTCTGGTGGGCGCACTTCTGACCGCCTCTGTGCCCTCCAAAGTGATGCGGCGATCCCTGACATTCACCAACTCATCAAGCTCATATATCTCGCGGAAGCCATACCCGTAGAGGTTGATGTAGGTGGGAATATTGAGTGCGAGCATGATCGGTTTGGCATTACGCGTTACTTGAGTTGCTGCCGGAGTCGCGGGCACGGCCATCTTGGACGCGAAATTTCGCTGCTCGCCAGAAAAATTGTTGTTGCAATAAATCAGGATTCGCGTTTTGCGGTCGGGAATAAGCGCATCCAGGTTGCCCTGCGTGAAGTCGGTGAAGCTCAGGTGCTTTGCCCCCTTCAAATGCAATCGTTCAAAGCGGGAATCGGATCGTGTGTCCAGAATGATCGTGTTCGGCTCCTGACTCATTTCAAGGAATTTGTCGAGGCTGACCAGCCGTTCGGCGCGGTGGGCCTCCACCACCTTTACCAAATTCTTGAAATCATTGTAGTCGACGAGCGCGTGTGGGTATGGGCCGGCGGGCTTGGGTGGGTTAGGTTGCTTGGACGGCAAAGGGTCCAGCTTGGGGTTTGGACTGTTAAAAACTTGGGTACCGGCAAAAACTGCGGCCGCGATTAGTGAAACAACGATAAGGCTCTTCATCTTTTGACCCCTCAACCCATCTTTGGGCTGACTTAGCACCTGCAACGCACAAAATTGCCCGCGCAGTTCCCCATATTGTGAAAAATCGGACCCAATGGCATATGCCTCAATGCGGCGCGGAATATGGCTTTTGCATCGAAGCCCGACCCGTAAATCAGTAACTCCGCGACCGGTAGACTCAACCCAGTGATGCAGGCGCTATTCATTCTCTACGTAGCGGACCAAGCGGCGAGCCGCGCATTTTACGAATCGACACTAGGAGTTGCGCCGCGGCTGGATGTGCCAGGCATGACCGAGTTCGATTTGCCGGGCGGAGCGCTGCTGGGGCTGATGCCCATCGCTGGAATTCGGCGGCTTCTGGGTCCGGCGCTGCCTGATCCCGAACTCGCGGCTGGCATTCCCCGGGCCGAACTTTACTTGATTAGCCCCGAAGCCCAGGCGATGCACGAGAGGGCTTTGGCGGCTGGCGCGACGGAGCTTAGCCCGATGGAAATGCGCAACTGGGGGCAGCGCGCAGCGTACAGCCTGGACCCAGACGCACACGTGCTGGCATTCGCGCTACCGGAGTGAAGGTCAAGCATTCCAAGGCGCGCGTTTGAGCAGTAAGCTCACCGGGCACACGCCAGTGATTGCGTCCAGAAGCAGGCCGAATCCAGGCAACGCGGCGAGATAAATCCAACCGGGCGAGACCGCGCCCGAAAGCACGAACGCCAGCACGATCAGAGTTCCGGCGAAAAAGTGCGCCTGCCGGTCGATGCTGCGCTGGCTGGCTGGAACCGATTCGAATTTCATGCCCGCTGCCTTCCAGGCGCTCATCCCACCCGCGAGGTTAGCCAGTTTTGGGTAGGAATTCCTCAGTTGCTTGCACGCCGCGGCGGATCGCATGCCGTGCTGGCACATCACAACGAGCGCAGCGCTCGTCGGCACGCCTTCGATTGGACCACGAATCGAACCCAGTGGCACATTGATGGCGCCCGCGATGTGCGAACGGTTGAACTCGCCAGGTTGCCGAACATCCACGATCGTCAGTGCCTCGCCCGCAGCCAAGCGCGATGCCAATTCGGAGGGTCCAATATCGTTTGCCATCCAGTTTCTCCTAGAGCGCGTAAAGCGAATTCACCGTGCCGCGCTTCTCTGTATAGCTAGAGGCAAGGCCGACGAGAAAGGATTCAGCACCGATCCTGAATCCTTTTTGCCCTGGCAAGCCTCTGCACTTATGAGATCCATGAAGATGTGCATTTCTTCGAATTCAAGCCGGGCCAATTTGGCGTCCTTGAGCCTGGCTTTGGTCGGTTGGGCTTTGGGCGGTTGCGGGGCAAATCCAGAGCCGATCCACAAGGAATCCGATGGCGAGACGGTGCGAGTAGAGACCGCGAAAGCCCAGGTCATCAAAATGGACCGCGGCACCGACGTCACGGGCACCGTTCGCGCTGAATTCAACGCAATTCTGACCGCCAAGGCCACCGGTCGAGTCTTGCAGGTCTTCGTCCGAGAAGGCGACTTTGTCACTAAGGGACAATTGCTCATCCAAATCGAAGACGCGGACCTTGCCGCTGCCAGCAAATCGGCAAGCTCGAACCTGGCGAACTCGAGCGCATCGGTTAAGGAAGCCGAGCAAGCATTGAGCATGGAGCGCAAGTCAGCTGAAGCGCAGATTGCCGAGGCATCGGCGGCATTGAGCCAGGCGAAAGCTGCTCGTGCAGCGGCAAAAGCAAGGCTCGACTTGGTGTTGGCCGGGCCACGAAAACAGGAAGTCGATCAAGCCAACATCGCGGTACAACAAGCCCAATCCGACCTCAACCTCGCTCAGTCGGAATACAACCGCACGAAATATTTGGTGGACGAAGGCGCGCTCGCCAAACGCGAACTAGAGATTGCCCGAAACCAGTTGGAACAGGCCCAGGCCCGCCTGAAGTCCGCCCAACGAGCACAAAGCATGGCGGTCGAAGGCTCGCGCGAGCAAGATATCCGGCAAGCGAAGGAGGCTCTGGCTCAAGCTGACGGTAATGTCAAGGCCGCGGAAGCCGCCGTCCAATCCGCCAGAGCCCGAGCGATGCAGGTTGGAATTCGCCAAACCAACATCGATCAAGCGGTCACTCGGCGCGCGATGGCGGCGGCGCAGGTTGAAGCGGCAAATGTGCAGCGGTCTTATACACGCATCACTGCTCCGTTCGCTGGGCGCGTTTCCGCCAGAAATGTTGACCAAGGAAGTTTTGCGAGTCCCGGTTCGCCGTTGCTCACGATCGAAGGTGGCGAGTTCTTGCTCGAAGCCTCCGTGCCAGAGCGCAGCATTTCTTATGTGAACAAAGGTGACGAGGCACAAGTTCAACTTGACGCTATCCCCAAATCCTCGTTCCATGCGGTCGTCAAGGAGATCACTCCACAAGGCGACTCGTTGGCCCACTCTTTCAAGGTCAAGTATCGCTTGGATGCTGATCCAAAAATCAAATCGGGAATGTTTGGCCGCACACGCGTAGCCATGACCTCACACAGCGTCCTCGCCATTCCCCAATCGGCGATCATCGACCGAGAAGGCTTGCAACAAGTGTTTGTCATCGACGATGAAGGTGTCGCTCGTATGCGCGTGGTGACGCTGGGAGCGGAACAGGGTGGATCGGTGGAGGTGCTGTCTGGTCTCACTCCGGGGCTGAAAGTCGCCACATCAAAGGTGAAGTCGTTGACCGATGGTCAAAGGGTGAACTGATGGACGGCCGCCAGGGCTTTGCCGGCAAACTTGCCGCCGCATTTATCAATAGCAAGCTCACGCCGCTCGTCATCATTGCGTCGCTGCTGCTCGGCTTTTTCGCGGTGATGAAAACTCCGCGCGAGGAAGAGCCGCAGATCATCGTTCCCATGGCGGACGTGATCGTGCAGATGCCCGGCGCATCGGCCAAAGACGTCGAGCAGCGCGTGACGGTGCCCATGGAGAAGCTGATTTGGGAGGTGCCGGGAGTCGAGTATGTTTACTCCACCAGCAGCCCAAGCCAAGCCATGGTGGTCGTGCGATTTTTGGTGGGACAAGACCAGGAGAAAGCGTTTGTTCGCTTACGCGAAAAGCTCCAGAGCCATTACGACTCCATTCCGCCGGGTGCCTCGCAGCCGATCATCAAGTCGCACTCGATCGACGATGTTCCTGTATTGGCACTCACCCTGCACAGCAACACGCTCGGCCCCTACGCGCTACGACAGATTGCCGCGCGAGTCGAGCAGAACATCAAAAGCGTTCCTGACGTGAGCGAGACTTCGATCATCGGGGGCCAGCGCCGCCAACTAAACATTGTTCTGGACGAAGGGAAACTCGCTGGCTATGCGCTCACCTCGGATGAAGTGATGCAAGCGCTTGGCGCAACAAACCAACAAGGGCAAGCGGGACAATTTAATTCGGATGCAGGTGCGGTCGCGGTAAAAACTGGCGGCCTCTTTCGCACGGCTGATGAGCTCAGGAGCACGGTTGTTGCGCGGCTAAATGGCCAAGCGATTACCCTTGCCGAAGTTGCCAGCGTAAACGACGGCGCTCAAGAGGCTCAATCGCTGGTCTACTATGGTCGCGGCGCTGCTGAAGGCTCAGCGGGCGGCATCGAACCCGCCGTGACGATTGCAGTTTCCAAAAGGCAGGGCGTCAATGCGGTTGATCTTGTTTCGCGCGTGCTGGCGAAGGTCGAGACTCTAAAAGGGACGATCATCCCGAGCAATGTTTCGGTGAGCAAGACGCGCGATTACGGCGCATCATCGGCCGAAAAGTCGAACGAGTTGCTATTCCACATGGGTATCGCTGTCGTCTCGGTCACGATCCTGATTGGGATTGCGCTCGGCAAAAAAGAGTCGCTCGTCGTGCTCGTCGCGATTCCGGTCACCTTGGCGCTAACCCTGCTTGTTTTCTACCTTTACGGATTCACGCTCAACCGGATTACGCTGTTCGCGCTGATTTTCTCCATCGGCATATTGGTCGATGACGCGATTGTCGTCGTTGAGAACATTGTTCGCCACCTACGCATGCCGGGAGCGAGCGAGCGCGGAATTCTGAAGACCGCGATCCACGCCGTTGACGAGGTCGGCAACCCCACGATTTTGGCGACCTTTGCCGTCATCGCCGCCATTTTGCCGATGGCGTTTGTTGGTGGGTTGATGGGCCCGTACATGCGCCCAATCCCGGTCGGGGCCTCGGCGGCGATGATCTTTTCACTGCTGATCGCATTCATCGTGACGCCTTGGTCGGCGGTGCGAATCCTGAAAGGCGGTGGTACGAAGCACCACGACGACAACACGGAAAGCGAGGATTTTCTCACCCGCGTTTACCGGCGAATCATGACTCCGCTTTTGCACAACGCGGTCGTTCGAACTGGGTTTTTCGCGATGGTTGCGTTGCTGCTTTTAGGATCAATGGCATTGGTTGGAATCAAGGCAGTGACCGTCAAGATGCTGCCGTTCGATAACAAGAGCGAATTCCAGATCATTGTTGACATGCCCACCGGCACGACGCTTGAGCAAACTTTTGCCGCGACCCGCGAGCTGGCCCAATATGCTTCTCGGCACAAAGATGTTAAGGATTACCAAATCTACGTCGGCACCGCGAGCCCCTACAACTTCAATGGCCTCGTGCGGCACTATTTCATGCGTTCCGGAGCAAACCAAGCGGACGTTCAGGTGAACCTGACCGAGAAGGGCGAGCGAAAGCTCCAAAGCCACCAAATCGCGAAATCGTTGCGGCCGGGATTGCAGCAAATTGCCGCAAAATTCGGCGCACGCATAAAGGTTGCCGAAGTTCCGCCTGGGCCGCCCGTGCTACAAACGTTGGTCGCCGAAGTCTATGGACCAAACGAAGAAACGCGGGTTTCGGTGGCACAAAAAGTCAAACAGATTTTCAATTCGACCGAAGGGGTTGCCGACGTCGATTGGTATGTGGACGACGACCAAAAGACGCTGCAATACGCCGTCGACCAACACAAAGCCGCGCAAAGCGGAGTCGGCGTGGACCAAATCAATCGGGCCATCGCAACGGCGCTCGGTGGTAGTTCGGCTGGCTTGCTGCATGATGCCGAGGCGCGCGAAGACGTCCCCATCGTTCTGAGATTGCCGGTAAAAGATCGCAGTAGCGTGCAAAGCCTTGCCGAAATCAAGGTGAAATCCACAACCGGCGCGCTTGTGCCGCTCAGCGAACTCACCACCGCGAGGCCCATTCCAACCGACAAGAGCATCTATCACAAGAACCTGCTTCCGGTCGTTTATGTTACTGGCGATGTGACCGGGCGGCAGGAGAGTCCGGTTTACGCGATCCTGAAAATGAACCAGGCACTGGACTCGCTGCACCTGCCCGGCGGCGTAAAGCTAAACGTCTTGACGACCCATCTGCCGGAGGACACCAACAAGCCGGCCATGAAGTGGGATGGCGAATGGCACATTACCTACGAAGTGTTTCGCGACCTTGGTGTGGCGTTCGGCGCAGTGCTCATTCTCATTTACATCCTCGTCGTGGCTTGGTTCCAAGACTTCAAAACTCCGCTGGTGATCATGGCGCCGATCCCGCTGACTCTGGTCGGAATTTTGCCCGCCCATGCCCTCATGGGTGCGTTTTTTACCGCGACTTCCATGATCGGCTTCATCGCGGGAGCCGGCATCATCGTCAGAAATTCGATCATCTTGGTTGACTTTATCGAGCTGCGGCGCAAGGAAGGATCGTCGCTGGCTGATGCGGTGGTAGATGCAGGAGCAATTCGATT
>CAYRAX010000095.1:0-10715 GCA_964422285.1 uncultured Chthonomonas sp. | reverse complement strand
GCAAAGATGTGGTTGTCGAAGTCGTGTTTTGGAAGGTTGAATGCGACATCCGAGAACATCATGATGAACCGGCGGTAGCTATCATAAACAAACCGCGCGTCGCCCGTTTCGGCGATCAGCGCATCAACGGTTTGCGGGTTAAGACCCAAGTTCAAAACCGTGTCCATCATGCCTGGCATCGAAAATTTCGCGCCGGAGCGAACCGAGACGAGCAAGGGCTTTGTTGTTCCGCCGAATTGGCGTCCCATTTCGGTCTCGACCGCCGCCATCGCCTTTTTCACTTCGTCCATGAAGCCCGATGGCATGGTCTTGCCGTTCTTGTAGTATTCGTTGCAGACCTCGGTCGTGACGGTGAATCCGGGGGGAACCGGAAGGCCGATGTTGGTCATTTCGGCGAGGTTTGCGCCCTTGCCGCCCAAGAGGTCGCGCATGGTGGCGTTGCCCTCTTTGAAAAGATAAACTCGTTGCGTACTCATAGTTTTGTCTTGTCGCTCCCGTAGTTTTTAGAAGTCGTTTGCTTGGATGAGTGATCACTCGAACGGCGCCGTTGGCGTTGCGAAGACAGGTCAATCAAATTGAACTAAGTTTACCCGCTTTGATCGACCAATTTGAACCTAATTTTAGGGTTGCACGCGGTGGGATTTCGGGGTATAATGGGCGTTTGATTCAAGGATTTATTGCGCGATGAAGGCTGAAACACATCCCCCCGTTTACCCAGTAATTTTTGTGGATGGTGACCACGAATGGACTGGCGTTTCCACCCTAAAGACGGCGAACACGAAGGTCGTGGACGGCGTTGAGCACTACGTTGTGAACTTGGAAATCAGCGCGTTTTCGCACCCATTCTATACGGGCCAAAAGCGAATCGTCGACTCCGCTGGCCGTGTCGAGAAGTTTATGCGCCGATACGCAAACGCACCGAACCAAGGCAAAAAGTAAGCCGTTCGGACCGATTTCAACACGCAGAGTACGCCTGGCTTCGGCTAGGCGTACTTTTTTGCGATACCTTGCCTCGCCGAGGCGTAGAACTTGGTATGAAATTAGTTGCAAGTGCAAATAAAATCAGCACAGATTCACGCGGCACAACCAACTTGCGCTGGCTGCAAAGCCGCCACACATTCAGCTTCGGAGAATACATGGATCGCGAGCGCATGGGCTATCGATCGTTGCGCGTGATCAATGATGATTGGGTTGCGCCATCGGGCGGATTCGGCATGCACCCGCACGCCAACATGGAGATTTTTAGCTACATGATCAGCGGCGAATTGCAGCACCAGGATTCGATGGGAAACTCGAAAACGTTGCGGCGCGGCGACCTGCAATTGATGTCCGCGGGCAGCGGCATCACCCATTGCGAGCGCAATCCGTCAAGCACCGAACCCGTAACTTTCCTGCAGATCTGGATCAAGCCCGCCCAGATGGACACGACGCCAAGGTATCAGGAGATCCACTTCTCCGACGATTCCAAACGCGGCGTGCTCAAGTTGATGCTCTCACCGGATGGTCGCGGCGATTCGGGCACGATAGGGCAAGACGCGCTGGTTTATGCGTCCATCTTGGAGGTCGGTGAGCGGGTGGATCTGGCGGTTGAATCGGGTCGCGGCGGGTTTTTGCAGATAGTCTCGGGCCGCGTGGAGTTTATGGGCGAGCAACTTGGTTCGGGTGACGCGATGACTTGGGAAGAACCTGGCAAGTTCGCGCTCGTTGCATCGGAACCTAGCGAATTGCTTTTCTTTGACCTGAGATAGAGCGCGCGTCCCCAACCGAACCGCCGGGCCTTGGTGAAACGTCCAATCATCACCCATAATGTTAATTGTGAAAACTCGCTTCGCATTGTTTTTTGGCTTGGCAGCTGCTTTGCTCGCCGGTTGTGGCGGAAATTCCACCAACTCCAGCCCACTGGCGGGGGGAACCGTGGCCGATCAGACGCTATCTGGCAAGCCCGCAGTGGGTGCAACCAACACTACTAACGGCGTCAATTGGCTCCCCGTATATTTAACAGTAAAGCCCGAATCGATCACCGATGACGTTTGGATAAAAGTGCGCGAAGTCACCCTCCAAACGAACTCCGCTGAAGTTGCGGTAGGTTCATTCGCGAGCGGCTTGGGTCTGCGACTCGCTGCCCTTCGCGACGTGGATGGTCGCCGATTCTTGTTCTTGGGAATGGCGGACATGGCCAATCACGTGGTTCGCGCGAAAGTGACGCTGGATGACGCGTTCACCGTCGAAAAGCTCGGCGAAAAGCCGGACGTGCGCCAATTTGCGGCAGACGCGACGACTTCTAGCGGTGGCCGAGTTGATGCGCGGCTGAACTTGGATCCGAACGCCCAATTCCAAGATGCGCTGGTGCTAGAGTTGAACCTGACAAAGAACAGCAAGGACGGCGAATTGGTTCCGCAAATTGCGCTCGGTAGCGCGGCGGATGTGAGCGATCCCACGCGGCAGGAACACTCCCTGCTGACCGGAAAATTCGTAAAAACAAATGGCGAGCGCTGGGTTGTGAAGACGGCGAACGGCGACGTCACGCTCGTGCCATCTGAGGACGTTTTGAAAGATGCGCGAAAGTTGCCCGCCGAAGGGGCGACCATCGCATGCGCAATTGGCTACGTTCCGACCTCAAAGCTGGCGATTGTGACGCAGTGGACGACGATGCCCGAGAAGCAAACGCTCGCGCTGGGCAAACTTGTCGCGGTTCAAGATAGCCAAAAGCTCGCGATTTTCGACATCACGCAATCGACCGACGGCACTGCCTCCACATTGAGCCTCGCGATGGGATCGCAATCGGTCCTCGCTGACGGCGTGGGCAAGGGCGGATTGATTACTTATCAATCAGTCGAAGGTTCGTTGACGCTGTCCAGTTTGCTGAGCGAAACCGAGCTCAAGGTCGCGCAAACCACAAAGGCCACCGACTCGAAGGCGGAAAAGACGACCGAAAAAGCGGACGCGGCTGAATCCAAGAAGCCAGACGACAAGCCAGCGGACAAGAAGTAAGCCTATTTTCCGATACAAAAGTCGCGAAAAATGCGCTCCAATATGTCGGCGGAAACCGATTCGCCAATGACCCGCCCCAAGGCCGCGATGCCCGTTTGCAAATGAACTGAGGCCAAGTCGGTGGGCATGGCGGAATTCAACGTCTCCATCGCTAATTGGATGGATTCGGCGGCGGTCTGAAGCTCAATTTGGTGCCGAGCGTTGATGACGGGCGACGCGCTGAGTTCGCAAAGATGATCGGAAATTTGGTTGAACAGCTCCGCCAGGCCGTCTCCGGTTAGCGCGCTGATCGGAACCCCTCTTTCGGCGTCGGCGAGATCGGCCTTGTTCGCAAGCACGATGACGCGACTCGTTGGCGCGGAATCTCCTTCATTCGCTGAACCGCTGTTCAATGCTGCAATTTCGGCCGAATCCTCGTCTTGCCAGCCCTCATCCGCCGCGTAAACGTACAGCACGAGGTCGGCCTTGGCGGCAACTTCGCGGGCACGGCGCACGCCTTCCGCCTCAATTTCGTCGGCAGTCGCGCGAACTCCCGCCGTGTCGAAAAGCCGCACCGGGAACCCATTCAGTTCGACAAAAGTTTCCAAGACGTCTCGCGTCGTGCCAGGAATCGGAGTTACGATTGCCCGGTCGGACCGGAGGATCGCGTTTAGCAACGATGACTTGCCCGCGTTGGGGCGGCCAAGAATCGCGACCAGCGCGCCTTGGCGGATCATTTCTCCCGTTGCCGCGGTGCCGAGTAGGTGCTCGACCTTCGCCAAACCCTTTTCAAGTCGGTGGACCTGCACCCATGCATCAAGCTCGCCGATTTCCTCGCTAAAGTCGGTCGTCGCCTCCACCGCGGTGAGCACCGAATTCAGCGCTTCGGCGATCTCGACAATCTCGGCGCGCAATTTTCCCGCTCGGTTCCGCTGGGCTGCCTGAATTTGCACGGCGGTTTCCGATTCGATGACATCGCGGATCGCCTCGGCTTGGGTGAGGTCGATGCGACCGTGCATGAATGCCCGTTGGGTGAACTCGCCCGGCCCGGCCAAGCGGGCGCCGCGCTCCACGCAGCAATCCAAGAGACCGCGCACAGAAGCCGGGGAACCGTGGATCGACATCTCGGCCGTTTCTTCACCGGTGAAGCTATGCCCATCGGCAAAGAGCGTCAGCAACCCGTCGTCCCCATGGGCGAAGCGGCCGTAGTACGCGTATCGCGCCTGGGCAGACACGATGTTTGGAGTGAAAAGTTGGCGCGCGATACGCCATGATTCGGGTCCGCTGAGGCGGATGACGGCGACGGCGGCTTTCTGAACTCCAGTGATGGGAGCGACAATTGTGTCGAAAAACTGACTCAAGTTTCCTCGACGATGTGCCGCTGCTTGACCAAAAACCAGACGGCGTAAGTAGGGAACAGCGCGATCGTGCCGCCCGCCAAGTACGGTGCGTAAGGTTTGATGGCAAACAGCGGGCTACTCATGAGCGGGCCGAGCGCGCGGGCGGTGGCACCGAGCGCCTGGGTCAACCCAAAGACGCCGCCGCGCATCTCATTGGGGGCGGCTTTGGAGATCATCGCATTGAGGGTGGGGTTGGATAGCCCCTGAGCGACTCCCAACCCGATGATGACGAGAATCCCGGGAAACCAAAGCGGCGTGAAGGGAACCAAAACAAACGACGGCACGAACAGCAGATAAGACCAGCGCAAGATGTGCAAATCGCTGTATTTTCTCGTCACGACGCGAATCAGCCACCCTTGAACAAATGCACCGACCACGCCCACGCAAGCCAAAACCATGGCACCATCGCGCTTCGGGTCAGCGAAGTGATAGATCCAATTCGGCGCGTCGAGCAGCCGAAAATAGGTTGTTTCCAAGTTGGTGAAACAAAGCTGCACCGCAAAGAACATGAGCATGAAGAGTCCAACGCCGGGCGTCGACAACGCAACTTTGAGGTCGCCGATCAAGTTCCGATCGGATGGGACGTGATCTTTGGGCAAGCTTTCGGGCACGTAAAACCAGATAAACAGGAAGTTGATCGCGCACAAAACCGCGGCGACATTGCCCAGCAGAAGCGGTCGATCGTGGCCGATATGAAGCAGTCCGCTACCGATAACCGGCCCAAAAATGAACCCAATTCCGAACGCCGCGCCGAGCATTCCCAGGTTGCGCGATCGGTGCTCTGGGTCGGTGGTATCGGCGACATAAGCAAAGGCGACCCCCAGGTTTGCCGCCGCGATTCCGGAAAGGGCGCGCGAGACGATGATGCCGACCGTCGTCTCCATGTGTCCATAAATTAGATAGGAAACGGTGGACAGCAGCGTCGAGAGCAGCAGGACGACGCGCCTGCCCTTGGAGTCACTGATTCGGCCCAAAATCGGCGCGGTCAGCAGCTGGGCGATGCTGTAGGAAGCGAGCATGATGCCGACAAACCACGCGACTTTGGTTTCCGCGTTAGCACCAAATGTCAATTTGGCGATGTGTTCGCCGCGAAGCTGAATATCGGGAATGAACATCGCAAAGCCCAACAGGTCGATGAGCACAGTAATGAAAAGCGCGACGATGGGTTTGATGCGGGTTTGGGTTGTCATGTGCACGGGTCGGCCCTGGCTTTTGGCGCGGCGGCTTTTGAAAAGGATAGCATGCAGAGGCATCGTTCGACCAAATTGAACCCAGCCGGCCCGCGAGCTACCCCCGCACGAACACCGGTAAACTACCAGCATGAAGCTGTTTTTGGACACGGGCGATGTCAGCGAGGTGCAGAAGGCCGCCGACTGGGGAATTATCGACGGCGTTACCACCAACCCAACGCTTATCGCCAAGTCTGGCAAGGGCTTTCGCGAGACAGTGCTCAAGATTTGCGAACTTGTGCCGGGCGGCGACATCAGCGCAGAGGTCGTGGCGACCAACTACGACGATATGCTCAAAGAGGCGCTGGAAATCAGCTCGTGGCACCCGCAAATCGTCATCAAGGTGCCGCTGATAGAACCGGGGATCAAGCTCGTGAAGACCTTGACCGAGCGCGAAATTCGCACCAATGTTACGCTGGTTTTTTCGGTAACGCAAGCGCTTTTGGCGGCCAAGGTCGGCGCGACGTACATCAGCAACTTCGTGGGACGCGTGGACGACATTAGCGACGATGGCATGCGCGCGGTGGCGGATACGGTGGAAATGATCGAGTGCTACGGATTCGAAAGCCAGGTTCTCGCGGCGAGCATTCGGCACCCTCTGCACGTGGTAACCGCAGTTCAAGCCGGTGCCCACGTGGCAACAATGCCGCTGAAAGTCATGGAGGCGATGTTCAAACACCCCCTGACCGACCTCGGATTGAAGCGATTTTTGGACGATTGGAACCAGGCAGGACTATCGATTTTTTAGGCAAAGCGCGCAATATTTGGCAGAGTAACGTATGATGAATTTGCTGGAGCAGTAATGGAGATAATTCTTGCCTCGCTCGCCATCATATTCGCGCTCATTGCGCTCGTCGTCGGGATCGTCGCGGTTCGGTCGATGAAGCGCGTGTCGGGACAATTGAAGGCGCTGGACAAGAAGTTGGTGAGTTTGAATACAACTTTGGATGCTCAAGAGCGTAAAATGGCTGCCTTGGAGCAACAAGCGCGAGCCGCCCAAAGCACCAATGCTGCCGGGCTCGCTCCAATCGCGCTCGCGCTGGCCAATATGAAAAAGAAGGGCGTGGCACCAACGCTTGCCATGATCGGATTTCACTTGCTGAGTGGAGCGGTGCAAAAACGCAAGGCGCTCGCAGCACGTAATAACAAAATAACCATCCACCAGGAGGACAAAAATGAGTGACTCAAACGATAAAAATAGCTTAGTGTATTTGTTGGCCGGATTTGGCCTTGGCGCTTTGATCGGTGCTGCAGCGGGCGTGCTTTTTGCACCCAAGGCAGGCGAAGAAACGCGTGGGCAAATTGGCGGCAAAGTTAAGGAAATTAAGGGCCGCACCGAAGAATGGATCGCTGAACAAAAATCCAAGCGAGCCAGCAAGCTCGAGCCAGAAGAACTCGGAGCGTAAGTGCAGCCCGCCACCGGAACTTGGTGGAGAATTCTGATTTGGGTGGCGATCGTCCTCGCCACCCTTGGATTCCTTTATGCCGTCCGGTCGATCCTGCTCCCGTTCGCGCTGGCGTTCATCATTACGGTTCTGCTTGAACCTAGCATTCAGAAGCTAAGGCGCAAAGGCGTCTCCCGTAAAGCCGCCGTATCCGCCGTAATGCTCGTGTTTTTCGGCATCGTCACGGGCGTGCTCATCTTTGCAGTCCCCGCCGTTAGCCGGCAAATTCAGGGCTTTTCGGCAAATCTGCAGTCGATGACCAATCAACTTGGCGCATCGACGGACCAAACCGTCTTTACTCGCTGGAACCCGGTCATTCGCGCGACGCCCGCAAAACCCAACCCAGTGGACCAAATTTTGGAGCAATTCCAGTCGCCTCTGGAGCGATTTGGCTTGCCCACAACTCGCCGGTCGATGGTTCAGCAATACGTCGAACCGCATCGCGCCAAGATCAGCAAGTCCGTTCAAACGTTTTTTAACGGATTCCTCGGAATCGTACTCAGCGCGGGTTCGCAGTTCTTTTTGCTACTATTCACGCCGATTTTCGTCGCGCTGATGCTTTCCGATTTTGAGCGGCTCAAAGTTCGTTCGGCGACTTGGATACCGACTTCGATCCGGGCCGAAACGATCAGTCTTTTCCGCGATGTCGGTCAGGTCTTTATAAGCTACCTCCGAGGCGTCACGACGTCAGTAGCAGTGTATACATTGCTGATGGCGACCCTGTTTTTGATCCTCGGCGTGCAATATGCGATTTTGGTCGCCTTGCTCGTTGGTGCGGTCTACATGATCCCGTATCTGGGTTACATCATCAGCGCGGTGACGCTGCTTTGCATTACCGGACTTTCGGGGCAAACGGGCAATGGTCTGTTGCATTTCGGCTCATCCTGGAGCTTTGCTTCTGCCGTCGTGGCCATCTACACGGTTGTCTTTTTCGTTTATGACAACTTCGTGAATCCCCAGTTTATGGGTCGTGCTGTAGGGCTGAATCTGCTGGTCAGCATGTTTGTCGTGTTTAGCGGCGGCGCGCTTTTCGGCATCGTTGGAATGATCATCGCCTACCCGACCGCTGGCGCGATCCGGGTGATTTTGGAGCGCTTGATTCGCTCGGCAACCTCCACCACGACTACTGGAATTGAACTGCCGCCGATTCCGCTGCGCCACCGGCCGACCGTCAGCACCTAGCTATGTTGGTGAGCCAGTGCCGCGCGCTGCAGGATGCGCCCCAAAACTTGTGCGTCAACATCCACTCTTACTTTGCCCGACTTTAGCGGCACGGTGACGCTGCTTGGGGCCACGGAAAAGCGAATCGAGGAACCATCACGGAGCTCCACGCTCACATCTTGCTCCAAAACTTCCACCTGCGCGACTGAATCAAGCGAAAACAGCGCCTTTTTTGTCAATCCGCCGGTGCGAAAATCGTCTTCGCTCAGCTGGGCTCCGGTGTGCTTCGTCGATCCCGCAAGGTGAACCTCGCCGTGCCAAAAGCGGCCCGCGTGGCTATCGAACGGCAGGTCGCCCGACTTTAGGCCTTCATAAACGGCGGCATTCAGGGCATTTTCGAGGTCTGCTTCGTGTCCCACCAGCGGCAATTCCTGGGCGACGCGGTGCCAATTTGCCATCGAGTATGTTTGCCCAATGTCATTTCGCAAAACAGCGTGATCACTCAAGACAAGGTGCAAATTGTCGCCATCAAGGTCAAATTCAGTCTGGCATTGGGCGCACACAAGGCCGCTGATCGCGCTAGTCTTTCCAGCAGCGACCCACGGCAGCGCGGCCTGGGCGATTGAAACCGATTGGAGCCGCGCCGCGATTCGGTATGGATCCTCGTGCCAACGTAGCAGGGTGTACGTACGGTCGTGCAGGTCGTAATCTGCGCCGCACTCATCGCACTCCGCGTTTCCCGTTCCTGGCGGTTGGCCAGTCGCGACGAGATTCCAATCCAGCCAGGTCAGCGTTTGATACTTGGGCTTGCGCGGCAAAGTATTGCGCGCGAGCGTCCATTCGCCGCTCGGCTCTGAGTCAAATTGCGAATGACAGCCGTCGCATCGGGCGGTTGTTTCGGGCCGGTTGGAGGCCTCGATCCAATCTTGCCACGACCGGACCTCGGCGGTTTCGGAGTGAGTGACGCTGCCCTTCTGGTCGAGAAATTTGGCCCGGCACATGGAGCAGCAATAGGTTGCCGCAGCCCAAGGCACCGATCGACGATTCTGCTGCAAAACCCCAAAACGGCAGATCGGACAGTAGTTGCTTGCGCGGCCGGCTTGCTGGCGAAAAATGCGGCGGTAGCCAGTGTGGCAAACAGGGCACAGGCCATCGGAAAGCTTGCGATCCTTGATTTTTCCGCTTCGGCAAACAACGCACGTGCCGGGTTGAACGGGTTTAGGCTGGTCCAAAACGCCATGGCACGAGGGGCATTCGCGCCGATCAAACCGAAATCCGGCCAGGCGGCAAGACTTGTCATCAAGCAGTTCGATCTGTTGGGCGATGGTCATGCAACAGGTTCATTTTTGCACATCGCGCACGAAAATCTTGGGAGTTGATCAGCAAAAAGAAAGACCCCCCTAGGTCAAACTGACCCAGTGGGGCAAAGCAAATCAAGGAGCATATTGGGGAGTGTAAAAAAACTGATTACTACGACCGAGGCCGCTCGTCACTCCACGAAAAGCACGGGCGCGACAAGTCCCCAAAGATGCACTATTTGTACTACTATCGTTGGTGTCGCCCAACTATGTGACGTGTTGAAACCATAAATAGGTTCAATTGCTAGGTAATAGAAAATGAAATAAAATGCATATTCCTCGCGCACCACAATATTTCATACGGGTGAGCCGCATCCGTGAACCACTTTCCGAGAATCAGACCCGCCCTTTTTTGACAAATTTGTATGGATGATGTAGAAAAAATAGTGGAGCGAATGAACGAGCTTAAGCGAGAGATTGAGCACCATTCGCGGCAATATTACGAGCTGGACGACCCTCAGATTAGTGACTCGGAATACGATGCGCTGTTCGCTGAGTTGGTCCGGCTTGAGGAGCGTGATCCCGAGCTGAAGTTGCCCGACAGCCCGACGGCGCGGATTGGCGGCAAGGTCTTGGAGCGCTTTGAGCAGCGAAGCCACGCGGTGCCGATGTTGTCGCTGGATAACGCATTTGAGCACGACGAGCTGCGCCGGTTTGATGAGCGGCTGAAAAAAGCATTCGCCCGCGAGATCGACCTGGAGTATTTGGCAGAGCCTAAGTACGACGGGCTATCCATCTCGTTGATTTACGAGGATGGATTGTTGACGGCCGCCGTCACACGCGGCGACGGTCGAACCGGGGAAGTTGTAACCGAAAACGCCAAAACTGTACAGGGGATTCCGCTTCGATTGCCACCCGGCTCGCCCAGCAAGCTAGAAGTTCGCGGCGAAGTATTGATCGAAAAGCAGACGTTTGAACGGCTGAACGAAGAGCGGCGCAACCAGGGCCAACCAGTCTTCGCCAACCCACGCAACGCAGCAAGCGGCGCGATGCGGCAGCTGGATTCCCGGTTGACGGCTGCTCGCAAGCTCAGCTTTTTCGCCTATGGCCAAGGTGCCGGAGAACCGCTGGCCGCTAATCAGCTCGGAATTCTGACTGCACTCACCAGCCTGGGGTTCAACCGCAGCTTTGAATCGAAGCAGTGCGCTGGCA
>CAYRAX010000094.1:0-10785 GCA_964422285.1 uncultured Chthonomonas sp. | reverse complement strand
GCGGTTGCGGGAGGAGCGGGCCTTGCCCTCGGGCGTGACAGGCCCGGTGGCGTGTTGTTTGGCGTTCTCGGCGGAAGTGCCCGACGATTTTGAACTCAAACAATCGGTTTTCTTCTTGAGTCCCGCGGCCGATGTTGTGTACCACCCAAGGCTCGTTGCCGTGGTTCGTGACAATCATGATGTGGGGCCGGTCCCGATCCAAGCGTACTGTGACGATATCACCCGAGCGGAAGTTGCTTCCGAGCACCGAATATCCCTTGCGCGCAAAATACCGCTCCAAATTGGGCACTCGCCGGTGGTCGATATTCCGATCAGGTTTGGTCAGACTCCATCGATTGGGATAAGCGCTAAAGTTCCGGCTCATGTCGTCGTGCACAAGTTTCTGCAGGTCCATGTTTCGAGCGTTTCGCAAGGCCCGAACAATGACATCGGCGCAAACGCCTGTTCGTATGGGAACATCGCCACCGGGATACGACAACGTAGCGTAGCTCGCATCGTACGCAACCGTTTTGCCGATTTGATTCATCGCTGCTTCGGCAATGTCCGATGGCTGGGGCGGCCGAGGCGACGGCATACGAACGGATAGGAACACTGATCGAGAGTTTTGAAAGGCAATGGTGGCAACACCCAAAGCGACAACGCAGATCACAATCGCGTACTTCTTCGACATGTCAGTTCGAACCAAATTTCCGTGCATGCCGTTCCCGCCTCGAGCGCCGATTTCTTTGATAATGATTCGACCTAAGCCTGCGTCTGGGAGTAATTGGATAAGGGCACTAGGTCCTGCATTTCACGCGTGTACATGTGCACTGCACTAGTCACAGGCTAATATAGCGTTATGAGCGAATGTGAACCCGAAACCTACGAAGAGGAAAGCGAATTGATTGAGCGTCAAGGCGACTTGTTGCCCGAGCGTTTTCGCATGGCACGCTCGCGCATTATGTATATTGAGAATAAGCAGGAGTCGCTCGATTCAGCCGGTCGGATTGGTCGTGTGTATTTCTCCAAGTCGGGAAAAACGCTCTATTACCGCGGTCAGCGATTCAGGAGTCTACGCGGTAGCGGGTTTAAAGCGAACTATTTCGACATTGAGTCAGGTGCACACTATTGGATATCTGGGCCTAAGAAAGACGGGAATAACAGGCTTTATGGTGGCTCTTGCGGCGTAACAATTGATGAGGATGTTCGCGCGGAGTACAAGAAGCTTATAAAGGGCTAATGGACTGCCGTCAGTCCAATCGATGCACGTAACGGCCTCAATATGCTCAAATCGCTTCATACGGCAAATTGTGCGACGACCTGTAATCCAACTCGCCTGCTTCGCCACATAGACGCAAATCCTAACAATGCCAGCAATAATGCGGGTTGCTGTAGCGTGCGGGAAGTAGGACAATATACGCAATTAGGCTGAGCTTACATCGTTCAGCTGCCCTGGGAGGGGATATTGAAACCGATTATTTTTGTCGCGCTTGCGCTTTCGACCTGCCACGCGTTGGCTTCTTATGAATTGCTTTATGTCGTCGATCGTGGGACAACAGGCACCAAAGTGCACCGATTCGACGGTGACACGGGGGCTTATTTAGGTGGATTTGGTGTTGATCTGACTGGAAGTACCAACGGCATAGCCGTGAACAGCAAAGGCGAAGTGTTTGTCTCCGACTACAAGAAAGTCTTTGTCTACAATGGTTCTACCGGCGGCCTATTGCGCGAGCTCACGACGACTTTCACAGACTTGACAAGCTTGTCGCTCGCTTCGAACGGCGACTTGTTGGTATGCGGTTTTCAAAGTGGTGCGTTCCGTTTGAATTCAAATACTGGGGCGATTCTCGCTTCATACATCGTGCCTACCGGCGGCGTCGGAATGAGTGGGATATTTCAAGGCCCGTCTGGACACATTTACGCCGGCATACGAGGGATAAATAAGGTTCAACGGTACTTCTGGACTGGTGGCGCTGATACGCTTAGTTCGACCACAGACACGCTGGGCGACTGCATATATGGCGGCGTGTCAGGCGACATCGTCTACCAACCGAACGGAGTAGGAAACAAGGTTGTTCGATACGATATCTCGACCGGTCCGGCTGCGGTCATGACCTCGTTGAACTTTAGTGGTTTGGGCGCATTTGCGCTTACAGGTGTAGCCGCCGGACACGGCAATCGAATGTTTATGAGCGTATGGGGTGGTTCCAATAGCTATATTCAGCGATTCGATAAGAACGATGGCAGTTTGCGGGGAAGCTTCGGTTCGTCGATACTGAAGAATCCGGTGAACATGGTCGCCGTGGTTGCTCCAGAGCCGTCGAGCTTGATCGTACTTGGCGCCTCGTTTGGCCTCACTGCGATCGCTCGGCGCCGCCGCGCTCGTTGAAGCGCATCATCAATTCAGGCCACAACGCTTGCAGCATCACTGCCGCGAGTCATTGTGGCCTCCCCGGGTTCATCGAAATGAAATCCTCGCGCACCAGCGCTGCGCATTCGCTATTCGGAAGCACTTAATCCACCTATGCCGTCACGTACCACTAATTGCTTCAACAAGCACTTCTCCTGAGCCAAAAGTCGGGTGCATTCTAGCGTTTTAGCTCGCTCCCAGTCACACAAATAGCGCACACACCTATGGCGGAAATCCGCGGCGCAAGCCTAAGGCAGCCCACTTCGCCGTCGGCCGTATCCTCAAAGGTATCGCTTCCGTATCTTTATGCAGATGACTTTCGTGGACCAAACGACCGCGTTCCATGGTGGAGCATTTTGGACGGCACTGGACAGCACTTTCCGAGCTAGGACTTCATCGGTCGTTTGCGCGGATGTGCTCGATGCTTGGTTCGATCCGCCAGCTGAGCTTGTCGAAGAGTTCACGGCAAACCTGCCTTTCCTTATTAAGACGTCGCCGCCCACGCATGCGGAAGGACTTCAACGCGTGATCGCAGAAGCCCGCAGATTGCCGCCAGACTCAGTCACGGCAGCGGGGGGATCCTCGGCTCTCATCCACAACCTGCTGAAATTGCACTTGAGCCCGAACGAGCGCATTGCCTTGCTCGAGCCAACATACTCTGAATATCGCTACGTGGCCGACCGGCTGATTGGGGCGCAATGCGAGTCGTTTGCTCTTTCAAAAGCGCATGAGTTTGCGTTCTTGGAAGAGGATTGGCTACGTTGGATCAATCAAATTAATCCCGCCGTAGCCGTTCTTGTTCAGCCGAATAACCCCACCGGCACGCGCATGGACATAGCACGGCTGCGTGACCAAATTTCAGAAAAGTGCACGCTGGTGGTTGACGAAGCATACATTGACTACACCGATCTAGCATCCGCTGAACGGCTCGCGACGAGCCGCACGGGAATTGTAGTCATCAAGAGCTTGAGCAAAGCTTACGGGCTTTCAGGCATGAGAGCGGCGTACGCAGTTGCCCATCCCGACACGACTCGCATGCTCCGGGAAATTCTTCCCCCTTGGTCAGTCTCCGGTCCAGCCCAATGGTGGGGGTGCCGAATCTGGGAATGGGGAGCTTACTATGCCGCACGGTGGGCCGAAACGCATACTCTTCGGCAGCATCTACTTGCCGGATTAAGATCGTTGCCAGGACAAATATTGGCTTCCGAGGCGAACTGGGCTCTTTGGGAGCATGGCCTGCCGATGACGACATCTGAACTGCTTGAGCGCTTAAAGTCGCTGGGAATTTTCATCCGTAACGCATCTGCCACGAGCTCATCTCTCTCGCCGTCGACTTTGAGAATAAGCGTGCGTCCCGTCGCGGAGACCGAGAGAATATTGCATTCCCTCGGTGCAATTTAGTCCGTGCGACGTGCCGTAGTGCCTCGGGAAAACACCTCGGTAGGGAACGGCGTGTATTCGCCGAGTTCGCTTGCCATTGCGTCAGCGTTGATGCCATGACGCACAAGGGCGCACCGCATTATGCCGGCGGAATGGTCGGAGCCACTCGGCAAAAGCGTCTCGAAATGCTCTTCAATTTCATGCGCCAAGAAAGAACTGCGATCGAAACTTGGTAATCACTAGCGCCATGCGGCGTCTGCGAAATTGTTTACGCTGGCATTCCGGCATAATCAGAAGCAAGTTCGATGTGGCGCGTTGAGTTGTTTGGTGAGCCGAGGCTGGTCGGTTATGGTCAGATCATCAATCGATTTGAATCAAAACGAGCGGTGGCGCTGCTTGCTTATTTGGCATTGCACCCTAACACAAGACACCCCCGCGAGGTCTTGGCAGATCGAATTTGGCCGGATGCGCCCTTGGAATCTGCCCGAAATAGACTCAAGCAGGCCCTGGCGTCGCTTCGGCGGGTCCTTGAGCCACCAACCGTATCTCCCGGCTCAGTACTGGACGCCGATCGTGCAGCTGTTGGGTTGCGAGCTGGCGCTTTTTGCGTCGATGTGGACGAGTTTCGTTCCTTGGTTAGCGCTGGCGACTTTGCTGCCGCGGCATTGGTGATGAGGGGCGAGTTGCTGCCGGGCTTTTATGATGAATGGCTAGAGGATATACGTCTTGAGTTATCGAGCTTCGAGTACGAGTTGGAGTCAGCCTCACCTGCAGCCACCGCAAAACCCCGAGCAATTATCTCAAAGCAGCGCATACACATTCCCGCAGCGATCAGCAGTTTTGTAGGTCGGGAACGCGAATGCCAGGAAATTGCCGACGCTTTGTCTCGCAATCGCTGGGTTACGGTGACGGGCTTTGGTGGTGTCGGAAAGACGCGAACTACACAGCAGGTCGGTCGCAATTGGGCGGCTGGCGACGTATTCTTCGTGCCCTTGGCCAGCCTCGACGACGTCAGGCAAATTCCATACTCAATTTTCACGGCAATGGGCACAGAGCCGCCAACGGGCGATCCCGTGAAGGGCCTCGAATTGTCGCTGTCTGATGCCCCGACGTTGCTGATCCTCGACAACGCAGAGAAGTTCCCTAGCCAATCTTTTTGTCAGCTACTCGTTCAATTGCTAGAAGACTGCCCGCACCTGCGAATTTTAGTCTCTTCAAGGATTCCATTCAGGTCTACCGCCGAAGCCGTCTATGCCCTTCAGCCCCTACCTGTTCCAGTCCTGGATGCGCCGATTGAGGTGCTCGCCACGAACGAGAGCGTAAAGTTGTTCATCGATCGAGCCCGAAATGCTCGGCCGGATTTTCAGCTGACCCCTAGCAACACCGCAATGATCGCCACAATCTGCAACAGACTTGAGGGTAGCCCGCTGGCGATCGAACTCTGTGCCGCCTGGTCCCGTTTGGGCACATCAGTGCTACTCGCAAGACTGGAGCAGGGCCAAGCAATCCTTTCGGCCCGCAGCGGCGGTGGCGGAGGTCGTCACGAATCCACGGCTCAGGTGTTTGAATCAACGTGCGATTTGTTATCGGAAGGTGCTGTACGTTTGCTCGGAGAGCTTTCACTGTTTCGATCTGGGTTTGAACTACCGTTGCTTGACTACTATTGTTCGCCCGCCCCAACGCCTGAAGCCATGTCAGAGTTGATCGAAGCTTCGTTGGTAGTTCCCGTCTACGACAGCGATCCCGAGCGATTCTTCCTGCTGGAAAGTATTCGGCAACACGCAGAGGCGCTCCTGACCGTTCCCGAGATTCAGGCGTGCACCAGCCGCTTTGTCGCCTATTTCGCTGAACTGGCCTCCCAAGCCATGAAATCCGCGCCCAACCCAGGTTTGGGTATTCAAGATCAACGAGATTGGGTGCGCTTCCTGCTGCGGAACTGGGGGTGCTTCAGCCATGCGGCTCAGTTGGCAAGCGAAACTGATGTTGCGCAGGCAGAGACGATTGTTTTGGGTACCGAATGGTTCTGGTCACTTTACGTGCCGAACCCAGAAATCGTGCGAACGCTTCAAACTAGTTGCCTGCCGAACTCGCGCGTTCTCGAAGTGGCCCACCTGAGTCCGCCAGGGTCGGGCGAAGCTCAATTGGCGCAATACGATGCGATGTTGATGGGAGCCGATGAGCAACTGAAGGCCAACATTTTGCTGCAGAAAGCGAAGCTTAAAGTGCGAATGCAAGATATGGCTGGGGTTCAAGACCTTGCCCGGCGGGCAGCGGACGGTTTTCGAAAGAGCGGCGATCAGGTCAACTTAGGATTGGCTCTACACATTCTGTATAACGCAGCGATCCAAGCTGGCGAAAGGGAACTGGGTGAGCAATATCGAGCGGAGGCAGAGCGCTGCTTCCGACAGTGCGGAAGTTTGGTAAATCTGGCTGCACTGGTCTATACGCAGTGCCGCGAGCTGTACATTTTGAAGGAATACGAGGCTGCGCTCAGCATGCTGTATCGGTGTCGCGATATCGCAGCTGGCCTGCAGAGCATGAGGTTCATGGGGCGAGCCGGAAACTTGTTTGGAGTTGTCTTGCGTCATCTGGGCGATGAAGCTAAGGCGCGAGTGTTTTTCTATTTGTCATTGGTTGCTAGTCTTCGTACGCGGGACACGCGAGGATCACACATTCCAATGTGGAATCTGTTCCTCTCATTGGGTTCTAGTGGGCGGTACAGGCAAGGCGTAGTAGTCATGGGCTATGCCATGTGCGTCTTTCATGAGCACTTTGGTCAACTTCAAGACCCACAGGATGAAGCCCTACTTAGGAACTTCGTGTCGCAAGCCAAGGAGAGCTTGGGTCCAACCGAATTTGCCAGCTTAGAATCTGAGGGAAGGCGACTGACTCTGGAAGTTGCCGAACGCCTCGTGAGCGACTTTTTGAAAGATGAGATCGCCTGTCACAAAGCAGAAGTAAAGGCGTTCTTCGTCGATTTACCCCTGCAGGCAACGTAATTTACGATTTCCTTACGCCTGGTTTCTATCATAGGGTCAATGCAGGATTTACCGAGCAGCAACCACGATCTTGAGTTGGGATGTCGGCTGGAAGATTCCGAGGTTGTTTTCGGCGTGGATCTGCACTGGAAACCAATCCAAGAGGAACGCAACGATGTCAACGAAACTCATACTCATCACTCTGGCATGCTTAACCCTGGCCCTAACATCTCCAGCGATTGCACAAGACAAGAAGAAGAAAGGGGGCAAAAGTAGTAGCAGCCGGGCGTCCACGATTAGCAAGGGTATCTACGGCCTAGCTATTGACGCAGTAGATGTTCAAAATAAGACGATTTCCGTAAAAATAAATAATGTCCCTTCGGTGATCAATCTGCACCCGAGTTATAAAATCTTTATGTACCAGGGTACGGTGACGCTTGAGCACTTTGCTGATATCGCCGTTGGAAAAATGTTTCGGATTAGCTTGACGGGAGTCAAGGACGGTTACACGTGCGACCAAATATGGGACGGCGTCGCATTTGATGCATACAAGAAGAACGCAGCCCACGCGGTAGGAAGAATCCTTGATATCGACGTTGACTACTTGAGGGTCGAGAATTTCGTGTTCCGATTGAACAAGGATACGAAGTACCGCCGTAATGGCAAAGACAAGCGCAACAACCCCTTTACCGAAGGAATGCGTGTCAGCGTGATCTCGACTCCGGCCGGTTCGACCGATCAAACGCCTTTTGCAAAGAACGTGTCGGATGTGGACATCAAGCCTCTTGGTCAGGGCGTAAAAGACTCCATCAAAAAGTCCGACAAGAAGGTCAGCACTCGCGCTAAGGACAAATTGAAGAGCGGCACCTCTAGTACATCAAGCACTAGCGGCGACCGGCCCGAAGTAAAGCCCAAGGGCAGCCCCAAAGGCGGTGGAAAATGAGGGCCCTAATCTTGTGCTTGTTTGTCCTTGCTGCCTCCTTGGTTTGTGCGCAAGATGACACCAAATACGCGAAGTATTTTGCATTGCTCGAAGCCATTGGAACCCGACGTGAAAGCCTCGTTAGCGCGGCCGTCCTTCACGACCCGGAAAAGTGGTATGCGCAGTCATACATGGTGCCAACGCGAGCCGAGGACAAACAAAAATTTCGCGAAGATCTTGCATACATTGAGAAGCTCATAACCTCTGAGTACGCCAGCGTCGTGGCACCGCCCAGCTACAGCCCAAAAAACGTGTTGGAGCATCCGGAGGCTTGGCTCGAAATTGTTCGTGCCCGAGAGGCCATCCTCGCTAAGGTCGGTGGCGCACAGGCTGCTGACAAAGCCACGGCGGAAGTCAAGTTCATCAAAGACATCACCGCCGCGATCCGGTCGCACGACGGCTGGGGCCTAACCGAAAACGGCCTGAAGATCGTAATGGGTAAGCGTGAAGAAGTACGATCCAAGCTTTGCGATGGTGAGAAGTACGCCGGTTGGGATCAAGCATGCGACGAACTAGTGAAAGCAGCCAAGGAGTTGGCTCCCAAGGTTCGCAGCTATGCAAACTACTCGAACAGCTGGATCACGGACTTGATCAAGAATGGCTGGGCCAAGAACTATAAGGATCGGACAATCCTAAAGATTGCTACTGCAAAATCTGATTGGACGGTGGTCAAAGGACCAACGGGAGTTCCGAAGTACCGTAGTATGGGTGTCGCCGTCCGATACAAGGTGCCTGGGTTCGAATATGTCATCGAACAGACGATCTCTATTCTGCAAGACTATGTTGGAGGTGGCCAGTACAAATACCGACCGACTTCACAGATGTCTGACTATCGAATAGTTGCAGGAAAATAGCATGACTGCTCGCAAATCGGTGATCTTCGATCGAGTAAAGAACCCTTCAATATTCCTCTCGATCGCCGTTGCAACAGGTGTGTTTGGAGTCTACTACTGGCTCGCACAGTCTGCGGCGCTTCCGGGATCAGAAGCGCTTAGGGCGCGCTGGGGAACGCTGACAACTCGACGCGGCGTGAGCGGTAATCGAATGCACCGGCCCCGGGCGAGTGGCCCCATAGACCTCACGCTTTTGGGTGGAATCAGCGCATTCTGCCTATGGAAAGGGGTACAAGCCAGAAAGCGAATTCAGGAAGCACAACCATGAATAAGCTCATCATTTTCGTCATCTTTGCCGCCGCAGTGGCCACCGGTTGCTCCAACGGCGAATCAACGACAACAACATTGCCCGATGGTTCAAAGGCAACCGTCTCTACCTCCAAGGACGGGAGCGGTATGACAGTCCAGGGCAACGGCACCGAGGCCGCCGTAGGAACCGCCGCCAAGATTACGGAGCAACAGCTCCATGTGCCTTTCTATCCCGGCGCGCAAATGGTCAACGAAAAGTCCATGAGCGTGAAAACGGCTACGGAGGAAAGTGCGCTGGCCTACTTCACCACATCCGACGATATCGACAAGGTCGCGGAATTCTATAAAGAGAAGCTCAAGGGGATGGATTTCGCCAAGTTGCAAGACGGTGAAGCGGTTAACATGTTTTCCAAAGAGTATAAGGACGCCAGCGGTGGTAAGGTGGCGATCACGATAACAAAGAAGGCAGCGGCTGGTCCCGTCGAGATTTGCATCGGATGGGGCAAGAACTGAGCGTTTGATCGCCTGCGCGCATGCGTGTATAATATCAAGTGTGGTGCATTGCACCGTAGCATGGCTTTTGCCGTGAAAAAGGAGAAATATGAAAAGGCTTCTTTTGGTCTCGGCGTGCGCAAGCATTGCCCTCTCGTCGTCGGCCCAAGTTGGCGGTCTGAATGTAGATACTAGATCCAACATCTTTGGCTATGGTGTTGGAACTCCGTCGTCCGCTGGCGGCGGCGGGTTGGTCGCTCCGGTGATAAACCTCGCCGCCGGGACTGGTCGAATCGCCACCTTCTCGGCATCTGGTTCAGGTTCATGGGGTTCCGAATGGCCCGTGACCGGCCCCGATGGCATATTTGCGGGTCCCTTTGGCACGAATTACAACACCAACATTTCTGGAGTTGACCCGATTTCTGGATTTGCCGCTCCGCGCCATGGCCATCTGGTGGGAGTTTTCTTGGAGGCTGGAGACCTATCCGGACTTCCCGCCCCCTCGGCCATCAGCTATCCGACGACTGTATCGCTCAGCGCGGCCTCGTTTGCGCCGCAACTGCGCCAAGTGTTTTTCATCGGCGATGGTCTTACTGGCACAGGTAGCGGAAGCTCGCAGCAATTCTTGGTGCCTGATGGCGCGGTTAAGCTCGCCCTTGGCATTGCCGACAGCTTCAATTTCGCCGGCCCGCCGTCCTACTACAATGACAATTCCGGTAGCTATTCAATGAGCTACAACGTTGTTCCCGAACCAGTATCGCTACTTGTTTTACTGATCGGAGTAGGTTTGGTAACTCGCAAGCGGGTTCGATGAACCGAGAAAGTCGGCCCCTTGACCGGGGCCGATTTGGCACATCGCGAATGTACAGACTCACTGCCGCAACATATTTGATCAAAGGTGGCACATTCCTCAGCTCCAAACTTCGCCGAGCGAAGTTCTTTGATTGACTTTGCGCATAGGAGCCCCTCTTTTATTGTCGCGAGCTCAATGGGAGCCGTCAACCCAAGTGCAAACCCGAAACTCCCCGTCGAAAAAGTACAAAACGCAATCGATGTTAATCCCAAGTTGTCCGCCGCATTCAGGGCATTGCGGTAACACTTAGCCAATAACTCGGCTTCGCGCTGAGTTCGTCTTGGCTCATCTTTCGGCTCGGCCGACGATGAGTTCGACCGGCTAGTGCGGGTTTCGCTGAATCGACCCCCTACGCCAAGAAGGCTAATAGATCCAAAAACCCAGGATAAGAAACTTCCAATTCCTACCGAGTATCTTGGAGTGCCAAGCATAGCGGAATGTACTCAATACAGCAAGTACTTAGCGCGCGACTTCCGAAAAATCGCTGAGTCCTTGTTCCACTCTTCCCACATCTGCGCTGCCGACTTACCGGCCAGGAATCCCTTGCGAATCGACGCTGAACCCGAAAC
>CAYRAX010000093.1:0-10791 GCA_964422285.1 uncultured Chthonomonas sp. | reverse complement strand
CAAGACCTTCTGGCCCATGCGGGTCATGATGCGCATGTTGACCACGACGTAGGGTGAGTCGGTTAACTCGACGCCGATGTGGGCGATATCTGAACCCAATGGGCCCATGCTGAACGGCACGACGTACATGATTCGGCCGCGCATGCACCCTTTATATAGGCCGAGCATCAGCTTTTTCATTTCGACCGGATCGCGCCAATTGTTGGTGGGTCCGGCGTCTTTCTCGCTGACGCTACAAATGAAAGTTCGGTCTTCTACCCGCGCGACGTCTTGCTCGTCGGAGCGGCAATAGTAGGAGTTGGGTCGTTTTTGCTCGTTCAAGCGAACGAACGTGCCGGCGTCAACCATTTCTTGGCATAGTCGGTCGTATTCTTGTTGCGAGCCGTCGCAAAAATAAAGCCCGTCGGGCTCACAATGCTCAGCGACGGACAGTACCCATTCAATAAGTCTCTTGTTGTTGATTCTGGCGGGAACCTGATCTGCATAATTGCGCACAGGCGATTCTGTTATTGCCATTTTTTTGGTCTCCACGTTGAGAATGAACCTAGTTTACCCGTGAATTAGGGCGATCCATCGGCATTGCGGCTACCGCGCCATGGAGGCAAAAGTGTGCCATCAGCGCTCCGGCTAAGCGTGGCCACCGGCGGCAAGATCCAGCCCGCATGGCCGCTGCCATAGAGGGCCCAAATACCCTGGCGATGGCGCGATGGCCCGTGCAGGTCGAACTTGCCGTCTTTGGTATTCGGGAACGCCAGGCGAGTGATGCTTGTGGCGCTTCGGCGAGCGTCCGAGTCAAAGGTGTTTGAGTTGCTAAACCCGAGCACGAAGCCATCGCCGCCGGACAGCGGCAACGGGTCATAGGTTCCCAGCGCGCCAGCAGAAGTCGATTCGGCGATCAAAATCGTGCGGCCCGGATCTTCGATGCGATTGAGCGGCATTAGCTCCACGGTCAGCGCCATGCCATAGCTCAGTTCGATCGTCTTTCCCTGGCCATCAGGATGCGCTACCACGCAAACTTCGGAATCGTCGGCAGTTGGGCACCGAAAAGAAGCACGGGGATTGAAATAGGGTTGGATGACCGAAGCCCAAGCGATGGGCAGGTTGTTCACGAGGCGCGGCTTTTCGGAGCCCGGAGATTCGCGCTCGTAAGCGGCTGGCAAGCGGCCATCGTATTCTTCGGCGTAGGCTTCCAGAGCTTTATAGATCGCGCCGATGTTGCGCTTGCAAAGCGATGCCTGGGTCTCACCCTTATAGTATTGATAAACCGGGATCAGACAAAGAAAGATGACGACGGATGCAATTGCGAAGCGGCGAACATCCTTCCGAGTAACGTATTGGGATGATCCCGACCCTTCTGGGCGATCTGGGTCGAACTCGTTACGCGCGAGGCTCATCGATCCATACCGTAAAGTTCGGATCTGGGCGTGGCTTCAGCAAAATTGTATTGCTCCAAAACCGCGGGCAACTTTTCATGATCGATGCCGAGGAAATACTTGCGCGGGAGCTCGATGACGGGAATTTGGCCCATCTTGATGTTGTCGTTGCCAATTTTCCTGGTGAACAGCGCAATTGAAGCGATTTCATCAGGCGCGAGCTCCCGGTTGAACAGGTCGCGGACCTGCTCACCAAGCGACGGCAACTGACCCGGGTTGTGCAACACCCTGTCCTTGAACGAATACATCAAAGATTTTTGTCGCTCTTGACGCCGAAAATCGCTGTCGCTGTGTCGGAACCGGACGAATCCCATCGCTTTTTCACCGTCGAGAACCTGCCGCCCTGGGTCAAGGTGAATGTGCAGCCCGCCGCGGTTGTCATCGTAGTGCAGGGGCTTGTCCACGAAGACTTCGACGCCGCCGACCATGTCGATCATGTGCTTGAACGCGTCGTAATTGAGTTCAACAACGCGGTCGATTTGGATTCCCAGCACGAACTCCACCGCTTGTTTGGCTAGTTCGCGGCCCTTTTTGGGATCTTTGCCGCCCTCTGCGTGAAAGCCGTTGATTTTCATCGCGCGAAAGCCGGGCATTTCCACCAAAAGGTCGCGCGGGATTGAAACGGCGGTGATTCGTTTTTTGTCGAAATCCAGCTTGGCCAGCAACATCATGTCGCTTCGGGCACTCGTGTTGAGAATCTGTTTGCCACCGTAATAGCGGTCTTCATCGCACCCCAAAACGAGCATTGTCAAGGAATTCTTTGAGAAAATCTCTTGGGGTGGCGTGCCTTTGATTCCCTGATCGACAATTGAAGTCGCTACTGGCTTCCCTTTGAAAAGGAACAGCGTGACGCCGAACCCTATGGCAAGCGTGCATAGAGAAACGTAGACAACACCGCTCAAGATGCGGATCCAAATTGGTGTTTTTCGCGCCTTTGTCATGGGTTACTGCAAGATCTGTTAGGGTACCTGTTTGGGGCCAAGCTTGAAAAGATCGAAACAATGCAACGAAATAGTTCTCAAGTTAGGTTACTATAGGTATTAACCATGCACAGGCCCCTCCGGAGTTCCCGCGTGCGATGCGGTTTTACGCTAATCGAATTATTGGTCGTTATTGCGATCATCGCGATATTGGCTGCGCTGCTGTTCCCCGTCTTTGGTCGGGCTAAGGCCGCCGCCCGCACCACCGCTTGTCTCAGCAACATGAAGCAAATAGGCGGAGCGATCACCCTTTACATGGACGCACACGACGACTATTTCCCGCAAGGATTGGACGTCAGCGATAAATTTACGCCGCAGATTTGGGATGCGTTTCCCGAATTCAAAGCTCGAATCGCCACGATGCCGATGCTACACGAGATTTTGATGCCGTTTGTGAAGAGCAAAGAAATTTTCCATTGCCCCTCAGATACCGGCACCAATATCTTGGACAACAACTTGAACGTTCCATTTCGTGCGGGTCCGACCATTTTTGGAACTCCGGGATATGGATCGAGCTATTTCTTCCGCACGGAAATTGCGTTTCGGTCGATGTCCGGCACGTCGCTCGCCTTGCCTGCCAGCGTGAACGTCTATTTTGATGGCGCGGGTCACTGGCATTCCTCGGCCAGAAGCGCAACCGAACAAGACAAGCGCGACGGCACGGTATTTGATTTGCTGCGATTGTATCGCTACAATTGCCTTTTTGGCGATATGCACGCCAAAGGCATCACCTACGCGCAGATGCAAATGGCGTGGGCGGTGCCGCTGGACGGCGTAGGAACGCAGACCAATTGATGCAGCTCGACAAGGACCTCTCGGGCCTGCTTCGCCCTGCCGCGCTGGTGCTAGATGGCGCGATGGAGTTTGGCCTTGAAGTCGAATTCGCGCACGGAAACATTGTGGACACCCGCCCGCACACCGGCTTGCCCGAAGCGTTTGTACTATCGCCTGCATTTGTAAACGCGCATTCGCACTTGGAATATCGCGGGCTTCAAGGGTCGCTGGATTCGACGGAGTACATGCCGTGGATTCGCGAACTCGTCGCGGCGAAAATGCGCCAGAGCGAAACCGACGTCGCCGCCGACTGCTTGCTCGCCGCGCGCGAAAACGTGGCGGCCGGAGTAGGCGCGATTGCGGAGCACAGCGACCGTATTGGCGCAGCTACCGCGATGAAAACGGTCGGCCTTGGCGGTTACGTTTTTCAGGAAGTGGTGACGTTCGCCGATCAAGACCGGCAGGCCAAGTTGAACGATATCGCCGAGCGCATGCAGGCTCAATCGGCGTACTGGCCGGGAATTGCGTTCAGCCCCCACGCACCGCACACGGTGGATGAGCAGACGCTCGAACAGTGGTCGCGGCCTGAAAAGTTGTTCAGCATTCACGTCGGCGAGACCGACGCAGAAAATGAGTTTTTCCGTTTTGGCACTGGCCCGATCGCTGGGCTTTATGCTTCTTTGGGAGTTCCGGTTGTGGCTCGCGGCATCTCGGTTGTGGAATTCCTGGTTCAAATTGGGCTTGCGAACTCGCTCGCCCAGTTCGTCCATGGGTGCTCTTTAACGTCTGATGAAATCGGAATGCTTGCGGAGCGCGGTGTTCGCCTTGCTCACTGCCCTCGTTCGAATCGCGCGCTGAATTGCCCTCGCGCAAAGGTTCGCCAGATGCTGGATGCGGGGATGCGTGTCGGCCTTGGGCTCGATTCGGCGGCCAGCAGTGGCCCGATCAACATGTTCAGCGAAATGCAAGCGGCTTTGCGTACGGCTCGTGAGCTCGGCGAACCACTTTCTGGCGACCAGGTTTGGCAAATGGCGACCACGGGCGGTGCGGACTCGATCGACATGCCCCAATGGAAAATTGAAGTAGGCGCTGCTCCGCCACTGATTGCGATCCAATATGCTGGCGAACAAACCAGCGAAGACCTCATCCTAGCCGAACCGCCGCTCCATTGGGTAACAATGCCGCATGCGAAATAGGTTTCGTGACGAGATGGTCGCGCAGGTCGAAGCGGTGGTCAGCGCGGTTCCCAAGGGACGCGTGGCGAGCTATTCTGGCGTCGGCAGAGCGCTAAAAAACCCCACCACGGGCCGCATCATTGGGCAATACATGAAGCACTATGGACACGCGCTGCCCTGGTGGCGAATTGTCGCCAAAAGCGGTCTGATTGCACTCGCGAAATCTGATCCCCAAGGCGCCGCCGAGCAACGCGCCCGGCTAATAAAAGAAGGGGTCGAATTCAACGGCGACCGCATTCCTGCGCGCTACTTTATCGACGAAGAACTGGGTTGACCAGGGTCGGTGATGCGGCAGATCCGCCAATCGGGCATGATGTCCGCGCCGAGCTTTTCGTAAAACTGAATTGCATTGACGTTCCAATCGAGAACGGCCCATTCCAAACGCCCGGCACCGGCTTGGGCCGCGAAGTCGACTACCGCATTCAGCAGTCTCTGGCCGATGCCGTTGCCGCGATGCTCGGGCGTGACATACAGGTCTTCCATCCACAATCCCGGCTTGGTCAGAAACGTTGAGTAGGTCCAGAAAAAGAGCGCGTAACCGATGATATTGCCATCGAGCACAGCGACAATGCTCATCACTTTTGGCGATTCGCTGAACATGTCGCGAGCGAGCATTTCTGGCGAACCGACGAGCAGGTGGCGCAACTTTTCGAATTCAGCAAGCTCCGCTACGAGGTCAAAAATGCGGCCCTCATCACCGGGCTTGGCGGGCCTGATTTCCACCGCGTTCAAGTTCGGCGCTTCCTGAGGAACTTGGAATCGAATGACCATTCGCCCGCGCCGAGGGCCATGATGGCCAAGCAGATCGCGGCGATGAGCAGAGGGTATGTGGCGTCTTTGATGGGGAACATGTTTTGCTTGGTGGCGACTAAGGTGGTCACGCCTTTGACTTCTACGGCGAACGCGACCATCATGGTTACCATCGCGCCGAATGCGGCCATGCGCGTGAGCAACCCGACCACCAATCCCAGCCCGCCAAAGAACTCGGCAATGATCGCCAAGACCGTCGCCCAGCTCGGGATGCCCATTCCTTTTTGGAACATCGCCAAAGTCTCGTTTAGCCCCGCGCCGCCAAACCAGCCGAGTAACTTTTGGCTACCGTAATAGAAAAGGATCAGCCCGGCAACGAGCCGGAGCACCAGCAAAGCCAAATTGGTCGGCGTATTTTTGTCAACCATACGACGATAGGACGTGCAACCGGCTCCATTTGATCGCGATTGTCCCGGCTAATTGCTTGCGGCGGCAATCGTTAATCTTTGTGCGCGCGATTGGGCGTTAGGCGTACGAGAGTTCGACGATCTTCTTGGCCGCTTCCTGCATCGTTTCTGCGCCGACCAGGGTGCTGGTTTTCAAAATTTCCAGTGCCTCTTCCCTTGCCGTGCCATCGATTCGCACAACTACAGGCAAATTGACCTTGAGTTCGTCAAAAGCCTTGAGGATGCCCTTGGCTACTTCATCGCCGCGCGTGATGCCGCCAAAAATGTTGATGAGCAAGCCCTTGATGCCCTTGTCCATCATGATGACTTCGACGCAGCTTTTCACGCGGTCGGCATTTGCGCCGCCACCTACGTCGAGGAAGTTTGCCGGCTTGCCGCCCGCCGAGTTGACTTCATCCAGCGAGCACATGACGAGGCCCGCGCCGTTGCCGATGATTCCAATATCGCCATCGAGCTTGACATAGGCGAGTCCGCGGCGCGCTGCTGCGGCTTCGATGGGATCTTCTGCGCTGTCGTCGGCGGTGCTGGCATAGTTAGGATGCCTAAATAGTGCGTTTTCGTCGATGCTCACCTTCGCGTCGGCAGCGATCAACTTGCCATCTGGCGTCAACGCGACAGGGTTGATTTCGATGAGATCGGCGTCGGTTTCCAAATATGCCTTGACCAGCTTTTTGATCATTTGCACCATTTGGTTTTGGGCTGGCTTCGGAATGTTTGCCTTTTTGACCGCGGCGCGAACCTCGTAATCCCATAGGCCCCACGCGCCATCGACCGGCAACTTGACGATTGCGTCCGGAGTGTTGTGGGCGACTTCTTCGATTTCCATTCCGCCTTCTTTGCTGATCATCACGATCAAATTGCCCATGCTTCGATCCAGCAAGACCGAAAGGTAGTACTCCTCGGCGATATCGATTTGCTCGCCGACCAAGACCTTTTCCACGACCATGCCTTGCGGATTTTGGATGCTGATCAGCCGCTTGCCGATGAGTTCCTGGGCGAACTGGGCCGCCTCGTTTGAGTCGTTAAAGAGCTTTACGCCGCCCGCCTTGCCGCGACCGCCCATCAAAACTTGGGCCTTGACGACGACTTTGCCGCCAAACTTGTCGGCGATCGCTTTGGCATCGGTGCCATTTTCGGTGACGTCGCCACCGGGGACTGGCACGCCAAACTTTTCGAGCAGTGCTTTGGACTGATATTCGTGAAGCTTCATGCGAAGTTGATAGGTTACCCGTGCCGCGCTGGGAGGCGTCACAATAAGAGTCGCATGGATTCAATGGACCCACCAACTTGGGTAATCATGGCCGGGCCAAACGGCTCGGGCAAATCGAGCGCCGCTAAGCTGCTTTTGCCGCCAACAATGACGTTTGTGAACGCCGACATGATCGCGCAAGAGCAATCGGGCAAGCGCGACACGCCCGCCGATCTTCGAGCCGGGCGGACTTTGGTGCACATTTTGGATGACTTGGAAGCCGCGCGCCGAGACTTTGCGGTGGAAACAACGTTGGCTAATTTGAAACTAATTCCCCGTTTGCAACGCTTACAATCTTCGGGGTACGAAACTCAGCTCATTTTTATGTGGCTACAATCGGCAGATTTGGCAGTGGAACGCGTGGCGGCTCGGGTTCGCCTTGGCGGGCACGACGTTCCCGAAGACACGGTTCGCCGGCGATACGAGCGCGGACTGCGGCACTTTTTTCAGAGCTACATGGACGTCGTCGACCGCTGGAGGTTGTATGATAACTCGAGGTTGAATGATCCACGGCGAATCGCCAGCGGCGGTCGTGGTCGGTTGACCGAAGTGATCCAGCGCGAGCTATGGGATCAAATTTGTGATCGATGGGGTGTGCTCCATGCCTGATGAAAAGCATATCGACGCTTGGGATGACGACGCGATGACCGACGACACTGTACGGAAGGCGGTGGCCGCGGAAATCGAAGAGCACAAAAAACAAAAGAACAAAGTTCCCGCGTGGGATGGAGAAAAGGTTGTGATTGTGGACCCCCGTAAACCCACAGACAAACCGAAATCTTAACATTTCCGATTGCATTTTTTGCGCCAAATGGTGCTAATATGTCAGTTCAAGCCACTGACAAAGAGGTTACTGATGAAATTTGCAATATGCTGTCGATTCGCATTCGTTGTTCTTTCCCTAGCCGTGGGCGCGTGTCCTGGAATGGCTCAGCACAGTTCTGTTCTGCTGGGAGCATTAGATACTCCACAAAGTTCGGGATCAGGCAATGGAACCGGCAACAAGCCCACGTACTTCGTTTACTGGCCGTTGAGCTACAGCGAAACTGCTACAGTGAAAGCAACAGCGCTCGTTTCACCCAATCCCGCGTCTGAAGGTGCGCAGAGTAAGAGTACTAACGGTGATGGCGAAGCAAATAAAGCGGAATCGCCAAAGAGATTTGACGGACTGGGGCAAATTATCACGGGCCTGTATCCGAGTGTTTCGTCCTATCTTCAAAATAATTTGATCGTATTGCAATCGACCGACGAAGCACAGATTATTGGCGCAACGAAATTTCTCGCTTTAACCGTTGATATTCCTCAGCCGCAAGTAAAGTTACGTGCGTGGGCCATTGAACTTTCCAAACTTGTGGGAAAGTCGGCAAAGAATGCCGGCCAACTCGAATTACTCAGTGAGGACATTCGCCAGGCGATTTCCGAAACGCGAGCGCTTGTCAACCTCTACAACATGGAGTTTGTTGCGGCCATTAGGAACTCTCGACCGTGCAAGGCAATTAATAATTCGAACATCTTGCAGAGCTTTGTGCCGTGCCTTGAGAAGTTGGGATTTAAAAAAGATGATCCCACCAGGGATACGTCGATTTGGAACGACTTCATGACCTTCTCGCAATCTTTGCTTTTTTTGGGTCTAACCGATCGATCTGAATTCCATCGCACGTTTCGAAAATCCACCTGTGATTTAAGAGCGGACTCCCGATTTCGCTCTCTACTCAATTCTCTGTTAGTATCAAATGCTGATGGCTCGAAGTTACGTCTTCAGTTTGCGAAGGACATCGACGCCGAAGTGCAAAAGCAACCACAAAGTGCTATCGCGTTGCTCTTGCAACAACAGTATGAGGACCGAGATGCGCGACACATCGTTGAATTTGTCCGCAGCTACACCGGTGACCCGGTGAACTCAACAAATCAGCCTACGAAGTCAATTCCCAAAAGTATGCAGGTTGATAAATCAGCTGTTTCAGGGTTGCGGCAGTTTTCGCAAGGTTCAGCCACATCGACTTCTCAAAGGTTTGACGAAGAGATTCAGCGCATTACCAGAAAGGTTCAGGTATCCAGAATCGTCGACATCATGCTGAAAAACGTCATGGACGCATATCAAGCCGACCTTGAACGAGTCTTTTACAGGCCACTTCGAAAATACATCATCGCGAGAACCAGCGATGCGAACTCGACCCATGTAGGTGTCTCGGTTCTTGGCGACCTGTCCGTCTCAGCAAGTAATCGAGAAACTGGAGCAGTTTCAATTAACGGAACCATGCAAGCCCCCTACACAGCTCCGATGGACCTAAGCTCCTTCTTGGGAAAAGATGATGACGGGACATCACCACAATCAGGAGGCGGTGGTCTGCTCGGACCATTTTGGGGCGCATCCAATGTTTCGCCGCAAGCCGCGTTCCTACTTGGATCACTTCTCAAGCGCGGTACGCCAACCTATTCCGCGATCGGACCTGGAGTATCACTGTCTTTTGAACCCTCCATTTTCGCTGATGCTGGCGGCGCATCCTTGAGCATAGACCTCAATTACGGCGTTTCTGTGCCAATGCCGAGCGCGACCACAAAAGGCAATGTTTACGACGCCATCCAATCAGCAAACACAAAAACGAAACTAGAAATATCAGCAAACGACTTGTTTGAGTTGTCGACCAGCAGCATGACCGTTGCCTTGCCAGCAGACCGGGCTAACTTTTTGTTCGTTCCTGGAAAGAGGCGACTGGAAACGCGTCAGCAGTCGGTGTTGATTCTCACCACTGTAAGCATTCTGCCTCGAGCCCAGGACTTTCTTTCGCGCGTGCTTTCCAGTCAATAAAGCGCGACTTCGCCATGTCGATTGTTTCTGCTGGTTGCCGCAAGTACCGAGTCATGTTAGCGATCGTTGACATTGACGGAAACATATGCTTGAGAAACACTGCGCACATGGACCGGAGAGAAAGTGGTGATTATTGACCCAAGCCCTCCCGAAGACAAACCGAAGAAATAGCCGCTTTCGGGATCACGTTATGATTTAGCGGCGCGATTTTTGTTCGCGCCACTAATAGTTATCAGCGCCTGCGTCTGCGACGCAGAAGCATGGCGCAACCCATTAACATGGCGGCAATGGTTTGTGGTTCAGGGGCGACTACAACCGCCATTTGAGTACCCGAATAACCGTCTCCAGCAACGAGGAACCGCGAATGGAAACTGGACGTGGTATCCCAACGATAAATGTAGTTCTTGCTTGTCGTGAAGTCTTGCACTATCGAATACAGAATCGCGCCGTGTCCAAAAGCGGTAGCACGGACTGCCATAGAATTGGCGTATACACCCCCTAGCGATTCCAATGGTCCGAGTGAGACTCCCCCCCCGGCGGTCGTGTTCAACACGGCTTCGTACATGTCGTCGCCGAAGTTACCGTACGCAATCGCATTGCCTTTTGCCGACAATCCAACTGGAAAATTGGCTGAAGGTACGGCAAAAGATGTCAGTGTTGCTGTAGTATTACCCGGTGTGATTCGAAAGAGTTGCTTCGAACTGGTCATCACCCAAATAAACCCCGAACTCGTTTGAACTTCGCTCAAAGTGCTGCCAGTAGCCCCCGGAAAAGTGTACTTTTCTATCTTTGAACCGGTGGCAGAGTACCGTACTAGACTATTGGCTTCATCGCCGACCAAAATTGTGTCATCGGATAGCCTCGACACGCGATAAGCAGACACGTCAGCTCCTACATAAAATGAAGATTTATATTCACCAGTGGAATAGTTAAATTTTACAATTCGGCCGCTCGCATAATCGGCGACCAAAATATCACCAGTGGTGCCATCAAGCGAGACGCCTTTCGGGTTACCCAAATATCCGCCTCCAATAGATCCTAAGCTTGCGCCCGTGACAGGATCGTATCGCTGTACGACACCAAGCGAGCCAGCG
>CAYRAX010000092.1:0-10862 GCA_964422285.1 uncultured Chthonomonas sp. | reverse complement strand
TTAATACAAATTTGTCGATTCGGCTACCCGCGCGAAGCACTGCGTCGGGATTGAGCGCAAAAACTTTTCCGGTTTGAACCGCTTTGATGTTCTTCAGGCGCGAGTCATTCAGGATTTCCTTGCTCTTGCCGGTGGTGATGATCGCGTCCGGGTTGGCGGCAATCAGGCCTTCGATGTTAGCGGGCACAAACTGGGTGCCATCCGCTCCGACGGGGATCGCGCCGATTGCCTTGATGAGCTTGCTTCGGAAGCTGTCCGTGCCGTCCCAATAAAGCGTTTGGCTTTCGCCGCCCATTACAATCGCGATTTTTGTTGGCGTGCTGGTTTTTAGGGCGGCCGTCAAGTTGATCGCCTTTTGAATTTTGTCGGCGTATTCAGAATATCGTCGCTCGCCGCCGATGGCCGCGCCGAGCCTTGCGAGCGAATCATAAAAGGTGTTGATGTCTGTGGTCTTGAACTCAAACGTTGTTGCGCCGGGGATTTGCTTCAGCTTTTCGAGTTCGCCAGCCGAAAAAAGCGCGGAATCGTAGACGATCACTTGCGGCTTGATGGCGGCAATTTTTTCGTAATCGGGCTTCACGCCACAGACGACGGGCACTTTTTCGATTCCAGTTGGGTAGGTGCAGCTCTGCGTTCGCCCAGCGAGCACTTCGGCATCGTAGGTGTCAGCGATCAATTCGGTGGTGGATGGGCTGAGGCTGACCACGCGCGTGATCGGCTCTTTTCGCGTGGGAACGCTGGTTTTGGCGACCTGTTTGCAGCCCAAGATGAGGCCAACCAGCCCAATCGTCAGCAGGAACTTGCAAGATCGCATGCGAAATTTTGGCGCATTTGGGGTTTGGTGTGCTTGTGGAATTTGTACTTTCGGGAACGGAGAATCTCAGAGGATGAGATGAATGTGTGCGACAATCATTGGAAATGTCAGCTGAACACCTCTTTACGACTGAACGGCTTGAGGCGCGACGCTTGCAGGCGGAGGACGCGCTAGCGATGCATGCGATTTTCGGTGATGGTGAGTGCATGCGTTATGTCGGCGATGGCGAAATCATGACCGCTGAGCAGTGCAGAAGCTGGATCGTGGACGTGACCGATCGCAACTTTGAAATGCGTGGATATGGATTGATCGGATTTTGGGAACGCACGTCTGACAAGCTAGTTGGATGCGGCGGACTATTTCACCCCAACCAACAAGAACAGGCCGAAGTCATGTATTGGTTGGTGCGGGATTGCTGGGGCAAGGGATTGGCCACCGAAATCGTTCGAAGCTTGGTTCAATTCGCCAAGCCACTTTGGGGAGTTGAGGCTATGATTGCGACTATCCACCCGGACAACTTGGCGTCACAGCGAGTCGTTGCGAAGGTGGGATTTCAAAGGCTCGCCGACCGGACAGAAGCTGATGGAGAGTGCACTCAAGTTTGGGCTCTGGGTCATTAACGGACTATGCCTGCGCTGACCGGAGGTACAATGTCCATCGTTCAGGGGTATAGCTCAGTTGGTAGAGCGGCGGTCTCCAAAACCGTAGGTCGCGGGTTCGAATCCTGTTGCCCCTGCCATTTTTTTTGCGTTGCCGCTCCTCCCCGAGGCCACGCCCTCCGCGACGCGCGCCTACGCTTCGTCGCGGCTGCGCCTCGGAGCGGCAAGTAGTTTCCCGACAATTGGTGCAACGCTCACGCGACGACTAGCAGGTTTGCGGACCTCAGCTTTGTGCTAGGAAATCGCGTCGGCGCGGCTGCGCCTCGAAGCGGCAAGTAGCTTCAGAGCAAACTCCATCAGAACCATCGAGTTAAACTGCGCGACCGCGCACCGACAAGGATGCCTGCAAGTCAGCCAGCCCCCAGCTTAGCGCTGAGAAATCGCTTCGGCGATGGATTGCAGCTCTTCCAGCGAACGGTCGCCGACCAGCATCATGGCTCGCCCATCGTGATTCCACGTCACAAAGTGAAGCGATTCGATCTGTCCGTACTTGAATGCGCTGCCTTCTTGCGACCAAGTGCCATCAACGCCTTCTGAATCTTGCACGATCATCAGGGCCATGTCGCCGACTCGGTCTCGCAAGTTGATGCGGAAAGCCTCGCGGCCTTCGTTATAGCCGTGCGCAAATCCCGTGACTCGAACCCGATCTGGTTGAACTTGGATGCCTTGACCGTTCAGCCATCGGCCCATGTTGCTCGGAATACCGGCTTGCGGCACAAGGCTGGCGTTGAGCGACGGCAAATCGGAAGTGTGCATGCGGCCGCCGCGGTCGCTGCGATTGATGATCCCGACTCCGCCGATGAGGAGTGTCAGGCCGGCGACCATCGCCCAAGCGTACTTGGACACGTTATGCTCGACTTTTCGCGCTCGGTCAATCTGGTTGAGTCGATCCCGGCACTTTGCCCAGGTTTCTTCGCAATCGATGCCAGTGCATTGCTCGCGAATTGCCTTTTTGCTTGCCGCGGCAAATTCAAAATGGGCTTTGAAGTTGGGATCAGAAAAAAGTCTGGCTTGCGCCTCAGCGCGATCTTCGCCGGAAAGATTTCCGTCGACCAGTCCATGGATAAGCTCAAATTCTGTCATGCAATCTGCCTTTCTTTGGGTTAATCCCGTTGCTCTGATTTCAAATAACCTTGTTCGCGCGCATATCGTTCCAATTCTCGGCGCAAAATTGCACGACCCCGTGCAATTCTGGAGCGAACCGTGCCGATTGGAACCTGTGTCGCCTCCGCGATCTCCTCATAAGTCATCTCTTCGATGTCGCTGAGGACCACCGCAATGCGAAAATCTGTCGGTACCTTCGCGAGGGCTCTCTCAACTTCGCCACCAACCATGTTATCCAGAATCTGTCGATCCGGCACATCTTCCAGGTTCGCGACTGGCTCACCGACGTTTTCATCGTCCAATGAAGCTTGCGAGCCGCTGCGCTGGCGCTGGCGATATCGGTTGATATAGAGGTTCGTGAGAATCCGCAGAATCCACGCCTTGAAATTTCGCCCATCGAATCGATCAAAAGCTTCGTAAGCACGGATAATCGCTTCTTGGGCAAGATCCTGGGCATCTTCGCGATCGCGAGTGAGTCGCAGGGCAGTACCAAAAACCGACGGAAAGACCTGCTCGGCCATTCGTTCAAACCGGTCCCTATTTTGGTCCCCTCGCCGGAACAGCATCGCCGCCGATTTTACCTCTGTGCGCTTGATACCGCTTTTTTGCCAGGACTGTATGGCGCGTTGATGAAACATTGAATTCCCAAACCTTTGGACTAAACGCCTTCGCTCGTCCAATGGTTCCTGGTCCTATTCCTGCATCAATTCTTCAACGGTTTTGGGCCAATCATCTTTGAGCAACCGGGAGAGCGAGCGGTCAGCGTACATCCGCCCCTCGTTCTGGCATTTGGCGCAGTAATTGGTCTCGTTTTCGGCGTACTGAATGCGCTGGATCGGTGCTCCACAGTTGGGACAAGGTTTGCCGAATTTGCCATGCGCCGCGAACTCCGGGCGAAAAGCGGTGACATCTTTCGGCGTGGGGAAGCCCGGATACATTTCGATCAGCGCACGGGACCAACTCGTCAAGCATTGGCGACAGGCTTCGTGCAGCGTCTGCATATCCTCGTCCGACATGGATTGCGTAAGCTGGAACGGCGAAAGCCGCGCGGTGAGCAATATTTCATCCGAATAGGCGTTTCCAATTCCATCAACCAGCGTTGGATCGGTCAAAGCCCGCTTCAATGTGCGATTTTTTGAGCGCAATCGAGCGGCGAACTCGTCGTGTGTTGAACTCAATACATCAATACCGCCGCGGCCGAGTGCTTGTAATGCGGTTTCGCCAGCGATCAAGTGCAATGATGCTCGCTTTTTGTGACTGAACTCGGCGACCGATAGGCATCCAGTGGGGAAGAGCACGGAAAACAAGCAATTTTTGCCGCCCGGACGACCCATGACTTTGGCATCATTGACCCAGACAAATCGCCCCGAAATCATGAGGTGGATGACCCAGAATTTGGAGCCTTCGAACTGGAAAACGATTCGCTTTCCAATCCGGGAAACACTAGTGACGTTGACGCCGATGAAATCAGCCACCGCTGGCGTCACCGTGCGCAATACAAACGGCGACCGGATCGTTGCCGCCTGCAACGGCTGCCCCACCAAGCGCTCGGCGAGGCGGGCTACGTATAGTTCAACGTCCGGGAGTTCCGGCATGGGGCTGAGCGTACCAAAATCGTGCTACTTGGCAGAGCGCCTTTTGTTGCCCGCGCGCTTGACCAGGTTCAGTTGCCCCAAATGGTACGCGCCATGCACCGCGACCAAAATCAAATCTCGGACCACCGCTTCGTTAGAAACTCCGGCCGGTGGCTTAATTTCGCCGGCGGCAATCGCGCGGCAGGTTTTGAGGCCTTCAATAAGCTCGCGCCGAAGTCCGTCGTACTCTTCTGGAGCTGGCTCGCGAAAGTCGTTTTTCCACTCATTCATACCTGCCTTGGCGCGGCTCCCTTCGAGCCGGGAAAGCCAAAAGTTCTGCCACAAAACTGTGTGCTGTAAGTTGGTGGCAAAGCTGTAAGGGATCGGTTCAATGCGCTCAAATGCCTTTGCCGCGCTGACTTTGCACACTGATTCTGCTGACGGTATATCGTGACCGGCGAGAAGTTCATCGAATAACCGGGCCAGTATTTCACCTTGTGTCATGGCAAAAAGTTAGCACAACTAGCTCGAAAGTCGGCGAAAAACCGGTGCGCACTATTGCGAAATGCAGAATTCTTTGCTAAGATATGGTGAGTTCAGGCGAATGGGCCCCTGGACTGAGGAGTTCAAGTGAATATTCATACACGCCATAAAGCGTTCACGCTGATCGAACTATTGGTCGTTATCGCGATCATTGCAATCCTAGCGGCGATTCTGTTCCCGGTTTTTGCGCAAGCGAAGCAAGCTGCCAAGAAGACTGCGGACGTCAGCAATCTTAAGAACATCAACCTGGGTAACCAGCTCTATCTCGACAGCTTCGACGATACGTGGGTTTCTTGGTCCAACGGCAAAGACTGCTTTTATGGATCAGGCTGCGTAGCGCAAGGTACCGACCCTAACTGGGACGATGGCACCGCGTTTGGCCTGCGCTATATGTATCCGCAAATGGTCAACCCGTACATCAAGAGCGGCGTCAAGCAAAATTCTGGATCGCTCAAGGATATCTGGGCGAGCCCGCTCAGCAAAGGGTTTTTCCCCGATTCGAAATATCTGTACGCGTACAACTACTACACGCTCGGCGGATATTCTGGTTGTTCGAGCCCGTTGGCCGGTTGCGGCGTTCGCGATCCTGCGAAGTTCGGACCTTATGCCGACGCTTCCTATAACACGCCGGCTGGTTCTGGTTCAATTTCCGACCCAGCAAACACGCTCGCCTATGCAAACGGCAACATTCTTTGCCGCCCGCCACAATTCCTGATTGCCAATCCGACGCAATTCGTCGCGTTTATTGCGATTTGGGGTGCGGCCGAGCCTGGTGATGGCGTGATCTACAACAACGGCAAACTGGAAACGGCAAAGATGGTCGACGACCCAAGCGCCAAGGTTACGCGCGACCGAATCACAGACGCTGACTACAAGTTGCTTTCCGGCAACAAGACGGTCGTTTCGTACACTGATTCGCACGTCAAGGTTGTGGCAACCAGTTCGCTATATCCTGCGATGGTCAAGACCAACACTTGGCGCGGCGCGCTCCGCGACAACACTGGATGGGCTCGCTAATGCGGAAGTTTGTGCTATTCGCTTTGGCTCTCTCGGTGCTCGCAATTGGATGCGGATCGGCAGAAGATCCGAAAACCACTGCGCCGGTCACGGCTGGTTCAGAGGAAAAGTCGGGTAGCAAAACGTTGCCCGAAGATCGATAGGCTAGAAACACCCGTTTCAGCCAATGGCCCCGTTTGGAGGATTCTCTAGGCGGGGCTTTCGTTTTGCGCGATTGCCTTTTGCGGACCGATGGCCGAACGCACGACGAAAAGCGCAAACGCGGCTGGTGCGGCAACCACAAGCGTGCTGTAGCCAAAAATCCCGAGGCCGAGCGACGCCAAAACAACCAACTGAAATGGAAAAGTTACGTCGCCGCGATGGTAAATGCGGGTCAGGTGGGTCAAAGCAGAAAAAGCCAGAAATGATGCGCCAAGTATAAATACTGGCATGAGCCAACTCGCTTCGGGTAGCAGAGAGCCGAAACCGTGGTTGATTAAGTTCACCGCGCCTTCCAAGCCACCACCAAAAAACGAAACATTTTTGTCGATGCTGACAAGCAAGAAAGGCGAGAAGCAAACGACCGCGCCAATGCCCACCCAAAGCGAACTGATTTGGCTTCGAGTTGGCTTGGGCCAGTGCGCGAAGACACCGATTCCGCAAAAGAAAAGCATGCTCAAAACGCCGACCATAATCGTGCCGCTACTCACCGCCATCAGCAGCAGCGCCACAAGCATCGCAAAAAGAAACTTGAGGACACTCTGGCGCGGACTTCTGATTCGCGTGGAGATCGCGCAAACCAAAATGCTGAGGCCCAGGATCGCAATGGCGATACGGCCGTTCATCGCCATCGAGAGCAGCGCGATCGGCAAAAATATGCCCGCATAGTAGCGGTGACGATAGCGATTGTCGCCCCAAATTGCGGTGCTCACCGCGCACGCGAGATAGTATGCGCTGAGCACAAAAACGATGGTGACAAAAAGCGAAAAAACTAAGTCCTGAGGAGCGCCGATGTTGCGTGCCAGTAAAAATACGGGCAATACGATCAGGAATCGTAGCGCATGCGGGTGCAAAGCGGTGATCAGCTGCCCGGCACTTTCGCCATCCAGATCCAGCACCTGCTGCCAAAGCGAATATTGCTTGATGCCGAGCGCAACGATCGACAGATAGCCGACCACCAGCAAGATGTTCAAAACCTTGGAGGCGCTGATGACGAGCGGGCGTTTCATGGGTTGCTCGCAAGCGCTTCGTTTCTAGCCGTGCGCTTTTCGCTCGCTACTTGGTCGATCAGCTGCCAAGTCTTGATGCGGTCATCTTCGGTTTCTTTGGCTGTGCGCTGGCGCAATTGTTGCTCGAGCCGTTGAATCTGCTCAACTTCGCGCGGCAAGTCCACGCGGGTCTGAAAATCTTCGAGCGTGATGCTGCATCCATGAAAGGCACGCGAAAGGATCGCGCGAGTTGATCCGAGCCGCACGTGCTCGGCCAAAACGGCGGCACCCGGAACCGTTCCGCTCGCCAGCCCGGCCAGCCCGCCGAACCCGAACGGCTTATTCAGATCGCGAATTTGCTCGACCATGTGGTCAACCAGCCCGCCCGAAAGCAATTCAAACATGAAGCTCAGCCCCATCGCCAAGTGCATGTCGTTCAGGCCGATATACACTTCGGTGACGCCATCTACGCTCGCAATCGATCGAATGCGCGTCATGGCGGCCGGAGTCTCGACGAGCGGAACAAGGCCACATCGACCCTTGATGCATCGGCTGACGCGTGCCATTTCGTCTGCGTGACGGACCATCGGAACCATGATGATATCGGCGCCCATTTCGATGACGCATTCGACCTCGTCTGCCGTGTGCTCGCCAACCGGATTGATTCGCACCAACAGCTCAGCGCGATCACCAATCGCCTCGCGCACAGCCGGAATTTGGTCGATTTTGTGGCATGAAATAACGGTGTTCAGGCCGCCTTGGCGTTCCACTTTGCCCAGAATTTCTAGGTCAATGAATATGCGATCCACGCCGCTAGCCGCGGCATAAGCTGCGACTTCGGGGTCGGCGGTGATCAGTAGGCATTTCATTGGGGCTATACCGAACTCACCATCAAAGCATCGTTGATGAGGCCCGACGCATTTTCCGGACTAACTTCCTTTTGGTCGATGAAAACGAGGTGCCAAAGTTCGAGCGCGATCAGTTGCCGTAGCTGCCGCGTATGGTCGTTGCCGCTAAAGTGCTCGCGCATCATGGTTTGGACAGCGTCGGGATTGAAAAGTCCGCGCTCTGCGATGCGGCTTGGCGACAGAAATACTTCGGTTGCAGGGCGCAAAACGGACTTAAACCACTCACCGATCGGCACGGTGAACATGCTCTTCTTTCTGAACGTGAGCTCGTCGCCAAGCATGTCCTTCACCGCTTGCTTGTAGGCGTAACGCGGCTCGCCATTGCGAATTTTGAAGTCGCCCGGAACCGTGAACGCGAATTCGGCCAGAGCTTTATCCAAAAATGGGTCGCGGGCCTCAAGCGATTCCGCCATCGTCATTCGATCGGGCTTTACCAAGTTGTTGCCCGGCAAGAGCAACGAAACATCGAGCCACATCGCTTGGTTGTGCAGGTCCCAATGCTGAACCTTGTCCAGCCATCCTTGCGCGACGTCGGTTGTGTTTAGCCCAGCGGTCTGCTTGCTCAGCGCCGGGCTGTAAAGGCTGTGTTTTTCACTTTCTTGGATCAACGCGCGATGCTGCAAATAGCGCGCCGCCATGTTCGCATTCGTCACGTCTGGATTCGTCGCAAAGAAATCGGTGTAGTGCTGATAGCCGCCGAAAAGTTCGTCGCCACCGTCGCCCGTCAGGACCATTTTTACTTCGTGGTCGCGAACCGCCGACTTGGCAAGCTGGTTATAGGGCAAGAACGAGACATCGCTGTGGGGTTGGTCGCAGAAGTAAATTGTGCGTCCCCATTGCGAAACGATTTCCGGCCCGACGACCTCCATGGAGTGGTTGGTTCCAAAGCGATCGGCGGCGATTTGGGCGAACTTTGATTCATCAAAGCGCGCGTCTTCGAAACCGATGGCAAAGGTGCGGATGGGCGTGGAGGATTGTTGCTGCATCAAGCCCACGATGGTGCTGGAATCCAGGCCACCGCTCAAAAATGCGCCAAATGGAACATCGGCTCGCATCCTGAGCTCGACGCTTCGGCGCATCAAATTGATGAATCGGTCGTTGAATTCGTCCTGCGTGATGGGTTGGGTCTGCTGGGTGGAAAGATCCCACCAGCACTCTGTGCGAACGGCATCTTTGGTGATGCACATGCGGTGCCCGGGCATCAGGTGCCGAACTCCTTTGAACATCGTCCACGGAGCGGGCACGTAGCCGAACGTCATGTAGTGGTGTAGCGCTTCGGTGTCCACCACGCGCGGGATATCGCAATCCAAAAGCGCCTTAATTTCAGATGCAAAAAGTATGTCGCCGTCAAACTCAGTGATGACCATCGGCTTGACACCGAGTGGGTCGCGGTAAATCCACAAGGTGCCGTCGCGGCCATCGGCGACCGCGATTGTGAACATGCCGGTGAGTTGATGGACGAAATCAGGCCCGAACTCCAAGAACATGTGCAACAGCACTTCGGTGTCCGAATGGGTATGCAGCTCCACGCCGCGCGCGATCAAATCTTCGCGCAATTCAATGTAGTTGTAAATCTCGCCATTTTGAACGAGGCCGACCTTGCCGTCGCGAGTGAAAAATGGCTGGTCGCCGCCCTCGACGTCAATAATAGCGAGACGGTTATTGCCGATTGCCATGCCTGGCGCGCGGTCGAATAGCCCCTGCCCATCTGGCCCGCGATGGTATAGGCGGTGCTGCATTTTCTCAAGCTGACGCGCGCTCAGCCCCCGGCCCTTACGTTGGAAATAGCCAAAAATCCCGCACATGGTTAACTTGTTTATGGTACTTGAACCTGGACGTTCAGGACTGCGTTGAGGATCGCATTTTGCTCAAGTTCCGTGGATTCAGGTATCGGCGAAACTCTGGCGCGGCGGCAAAGCCGGCCATCACACCCAATCCCGCGACCGCAATCGCGCCACCAACGTGCACCCAATGCGACCCGCCTATCTTTTGGATGATGGCGCCCAAAGCAACGCAGACCGCGACGCACACCGTGGTGGCGATGAGGCAACTTGGCGTCAGCAGGCCGGACAAAATGGGCAAACGGTGCACCCGGCTGGCAATTACGCCGAGCAAAACGAGCAAAACAGAATGTGCGATTCCGAAGGCGAGAGCGATCCCCAAGAAGCCGTATGTGCGCTCGGTAAACGGTGCGGCGGCAAAGAACGCGAGCATCGCAACGCAGCTACAAATGAATGGCGTGCGCATGTCCTTGATCGCGCTGTACACCACGATTAGGATCGAGTGGCACGCTTGGGCGACCAGCGCGATCGTAAGCAGCGCGACCGAAGGAGCGATCAGGCCAGTGCTGTTCTGTAGCTTGCCATAGCCAAAGATTGCGCGGCAAAAGTCCGCCGAAAAAAGTGCCATCACGCACGCGATAGCCGTTGCGGTAACCATGACCGCCGCAAGGCCCATTCGGGCGACCCTAATTCCCGATTCGCGCGAATCGATGTTGGCCAGCTTGCCGACGATGACAGGAAAGAGGACGACTGAAAAAACGGTGAGCACGGTGCCAAGCGGCAGGTCGATCAGCTTCGAAGCGTAATTGTAAATCGCCAAGTTGCCTTCGCCATAATTGCTCGCTCGGGCGCGCGCGGCGGGCGCGATGAGGAGCATGATGCCGCCCGCCGCGACTGCCTGCATGTATCGAACGATCAGCGCGCGGTCGATTTGCTTCTTATTCGGCTCGGGACCGTCTTCCGGAGCGGGCCCATAGTGCTTGGAGCGTAGCCACTGCATCGCCCAACTGGCGGCCGCACCGAGCACTGCGCCGAGACTGAGAACCCACCATTCAGGCTTGGTCATCATCGCGACGAGGCCAAGAACGAGGCCAAGGTTATAGATCGCGGTGGAGAACGCCGAGACAGTGAAGTCGCTACGACTCTGCAGGAAAGCGCGGTCTACTGCCGCGATGCACGTGAACGGAATCGTGAGCAGCATGAATGGCAAAGCCTGGGCCGCGACGGACGCCACCGACTGCGCCAAATGTGGCGCGAATGCCCTCACGACTTGCG
>CAYRAX010000091.1:0-11072 GCA_964422285.1 uncultured Chthonomonas sp. | reverse complement strand
ACCGCGCCTCATAGGAAAATCTCCCCCTAAGTCCCCCTCATCTTCGTGAGGGGGACTTTGATCGCGCTGCAGGTCGGAAGGTCACCTCAAGGCCCCAGCGTCTTCGTGAGGAGGACTTTTGAGCACGACTGCACCAAATCCGCCACGCGAAATTGACGAGGACGTGTTCGCCGGTAAAATGGATGGACAAATCACTATGGCAAACGTTCCCACTGATCTCAAATACACAAAGTCCCACGAATGGGTCCGCATCGAAGGCGACACCGCGACGATTGGCATCACCGATCACGCCCAAAGCGAACTCGGCGACATCGTCTACATCGACCTTCCCAGCGTCGGCCGGAGTTTGAGCGTTGAAGAGGGCTTCGGGTCGGTGGAAAGCGTGAAGACGGTGAGCGACCTCTATGCGCCGATCAGTGGCGAAGTCATCGAGACCAACGCCAACCTCGCCGGGCAGAGCGAACTGGTGAACACCGATCCCTATTTGGGCGGCTGGATGATCAAAGTCAAGATGGGCAATTCCGCCGACGCTGACGCACTCATGTCGCCCGCCGAATACGAAGCCACGATCTAACTCAAATGCCGTACATCCCCCACACCACCGAAGACGTGCGCGAAATGCTGGACACGATCGGCGTGTCCTCCATCGACGATTTGTTCGCGGAGATTCCGGCCGATTTGCGCCTGCAAAGACCGCTGAACATACCGTCCGCGAAAAATGAATCCGAGCTGTACCTTCACCTGGTCGATCTCGCTCGCCAAAATTTGGACGCGACCCGATTGGATTGGTACTTGGGAGCGGGGATTTACGACCGCTATATTCCGGCAACCGTGGCGGCAATTCTTTCGCGCGGAGAATTTTTGACCGCATACACGCCCTATCAACCGGAGCTTAGCCAGGGCTATCTGCAAACCATCTACGAATTCCAGTCGATGGTGGCGGAAATTTATGGCATGGATCTCGCGAACGCAAGCATGTACGATGGCGCGACGAGCCTTGCCGAAGCAGCGTTCCTCGCTAGCGCGCACACGGGGCGATCCAAAGTGGCGGTCAGCAACGCGATTCATCCGCACACGATGCAGGTCCTGGAAACCTATTGCTGGGCAAATTCAATCGAAATCGTGCGGCTGCCGATCGATGGTGGACTCACGAATTTGGCTATCGACGCAGCGGACCTGGCGTGCCTGATCGTCCAGACCCCGAATTTCTATGGCAACATCGAGGATCTGGCCGCCATGCGCAAACAGTGCGATGCCGCGGGTTGCTTGATGGTGGTTTCGGCTAATCCGGTGGCTTGCGCATTGATGAAGCCGCCTGGTGAATTTGGAGCCGATATCGTGGTCGGGGAGGGTCAGTCGCTGGGTGTGGCGATGGGATTTGGCGGTCCTCTGGTCGGGCACCTGGCCTGCAAGCAAGAGTTTGTTCGAAAGATTCCTGGCCGAATTGTGGGGCGCACGGTTGACGCCAACGGCACCCCTGGCTACACGATGACCTTGCGCACGCGCGAGCAGGATATTCGCCGCGAAAAGGCGACGAGCAACATCTGCACGAACGAGGCCCTGATGGCTCTGGCGAATACGGTTTATTTGGCCGCGATGGGTAAGAACGGGCTCCGCAGCGTCGCCGAATCAAGCGTCCGCAACACCGCCTATGCGAAGGAAGAGCTCGTCAAGGCGGGCGCAAAGCTGAAATTTCCTAACGCGAAGAACTTTGATGAATTCGTGATCGAGTTGCCTAAGGACGCGGCAGCAGTCCACGAGAAGCTGGTGGAAAAGAAGATCATGGCTGGCTTGCCGCTCGGCCGGTATTGCGGCGGCATGAACAACTGCTTGCTCGTGGCATTCACTGAGTCGCGCACCCAGCAACAAATCGACAGGTTCGCCAAAGAACTGGCCTCGGCGATTAGTTAACTTCGGAAATTACGCCTTCAGTTCGAGCGCGGCCCACTTCGATGACATCTGCCCCCAGAGCACTTTGCATCGATTCGCGCATGCTGGGGACCGCGTCGGCGATTTCCGCCATGACTTCGCGAGCGTTGAAAAATGGCTGGATCGGCGTCGCGCGAAGTAGCAATTCGGCAAAGATGCGCCACGTTTGCTTCGAGTCTGCCGGATTCCTGAGCACTTGCGACATCCGCTGAACGGTGCCATCCAGATTCGTGTACGTTCCGTCTTGCTCGGCCGGCGCGTCCATCGGCAAAATGACCGACGCATAGCCCGCAACATCCGAATCGCACGATGCCTGAACGACCAAGAAAGGCACGTTTTCAAGGGCTCGAATCGCGAGTGCCTTGTCCGCAAATTGCTGGATGGGGTTGGCTTCGACCAGCCACAACGCGTCGAGTCTTGCCTCGGCGGCAGCCTTCAATATGCCAGCCGTGCCGAGCCCAGCGTTTGCAGTTATCGCCTGGTTGTTGGGGCCCGCGTCGGGATAAATTCCCAGCATCTCCGCTCCGCGATCATTCCCGCCGAGAGCGTAGCAATTGAATTCCATGCCTGCGCCTTTGCCGAGCGATCCCAGCAATTCGATGGTGTCCAGCGCGTGGTTGCGATTGAGGAGGTCGTGCGAAGTGATGATGACGCCATCTGCGCCGAGCAACGATACCGCTTTGCTGATATCAGCCTCAGAAATGCCGGTCTCGCGGGCGACTTGGCTAGCGGTTGACGCGGCGACACGGTCTTTGAATTCAGCTGGCGCGGTCAATTTGCCTTGGCGCACCGCTTCGGCGAGCAATCCGAGCGCGAGCGCATCCTCTGATTCGGGCCGGAACCGCAACACGGCCGCCGCGAATCGGTCGACTTCAGTTGGTGTGTCGGAAGCGACGACGATCTTGCATCCGTGGTTCAATTGGGCCTTGCGCGCGCGCAGATAAATCATCGGTAGCTCATCCGCCAGCGAGGTGGCGAACACGAGCATGTTCTTCTTGGTTTCGATGGCGGCAATCGACGTTTGCACGGAGGCGATCCCCAGCTTTTGGTCGATTTTTTCGCCGTGGGCGGCCAGCGTCTTCGTCCAGCGGTGGTCGAGGTTGTTGGAGTGGAATGACTCCCTGAAGAGGCGCTGCATCAAGTACAGCCCTTCGTTCGAAATCGTGCCGCCCACTAGTCCCGCGACCCGGTTGCCGCCAGGGTGGAAGGCCTCTAAAATCGACTCATATGCAGTCGACCAACTGACCGGGACGAATTCATTGCCTTGCCGCATCATCGGCTGGGAGAGGCGCTCTGATGAGTTGTAGAAATCGTGACCAAACTTTCCGCGATCGCAGGTCCACTCTTCGTTAATCGCTTCGTTGGTGCGACCGTTCACGCGGGCAAATTTTCCGGCGCGGTGATCGAGCCAGATGTTACAGCCGCTGGAGCACAGCGTGCAAATCGCTGGCTTGGTTTCGAGGTCCCAGGGTCGAGAACGGAACCGATATTGGGCCGACGTCAGGGCGCCAACGGGGCAAATCTCAATCACGTTTCCGCTAAATTTGGAATCAAAGTCGGTGAGTTCGAAGGTAGACGGCTGCATATTTGCGCCGCGGAATCGAAACGCGAGCTGGGCATCGCCAGAAATTTCTTCGGTAAAGCGCACGCATCGGCCGCACTGAATGCAGCGCTCAAGGTCAAGCGTCACATATTTACTGAGCGGAAATGCCTTGTGGGCGTGGCGCTTGGATTCGACAAACCGGCTTGTCGAGGGGCCATAAAAAATTGTGTTGTTCTGTAGCGGACATTCGCCACCGCGGTCGCAAATGGGACAATCCAGCGGGTGATTGACGAGCAAGAATTCCAGCACGCCTTTGCGGTCTCGATGCACCATTTCGCTGTCGGTGTAGATGACCATGCCTTCGCTGGCAGGCAGGGTGCATCCAGCTTGCGGTTTGGGCATCTTTCGCACCGTGCCGTCGGGTTGCTTGAACCCAACTTCGACGAGGCACATGCGGCACATGCCGACCGGCTTCATTCGTGGGTGGTAGCAAAAAACTGGAATTTCCAGCCCCAACCGCTTGACAGCTTCAACAATGAGTTCGCCTTTGGGCACTGCGATCTCGACATCGTTGATGACAATGTTAACTGTTTGATCTTGCTGAACCGCTGCCATGTGGTGCGTTTAGGTGTACCCGATTCCAGCTTGCCTTCACATGGTCGCTCGAATGCTGGCACAAAAAAAAAACTCCCGAGCGCGATGGCTCGGGAGATTGCTGCTGATTCTTACTTAATGGTGGAAATGTACGCCGTGTAATCAGCTTCGACCGCCGGTACCTTGATTTCGCCCGCGATGATCTTCTTCTTGATTTCTTCGATTTTGGCAAGGTTCGCATCGCCGATGACCGACTTCGTGTGGTCGAGCGGCGAGAGGCCAACGCCATTCACCTTGAGGTCATAGATTTTCTCGCCGGGTGAGTATGCGCCGTTCTTAACATCAGAAATTGTGCCGAAAACCGCTTCATCGACCCGCTTGATCATGCTGGTGAGAACGCTGCCTGGCGCGATATCGTCCTGATTGCTATCCACGCCAATCGCGAAATGTCCGCTTTCTTTGGCGGCGGTAATCACGCCGAGGCCCGCGCGGCCCGCAGCATGGTAAACGATGTCGGCGCCTTGGCCGAACAGCAGTGCCGCCGCGGCCTTACCCTTTTGGCTATCGTCCCAGTTGTCGGTGAATTTTTCGGGCAAAATCTCGACCGCCTTGTTCGCGGTTTTTGCCCCGGCCATGTAGCCGTACATAAACTTCGCAATGAGCGGAATCTTCATGCCGCCGACAAACCCAATTTTGTTTGTCTTTGTCATCATGCCAGCCAGATATCCAACCAAAAAGCTGCCTTCTTCTTCCTTGAACTTCAAGCAGCGCACGTTTTTGGCGTCTACCGTTCCATCAACAATCGCAAACTTTTGATCGGGAAATGCAGCGGCAACTTTTTTCAACGCGGTTTCTTGGTTCAAGCCAATCGCGATGACCAGGTCGCAGCCTTTTTCGGCCAAAGCGCCTTGGTTGGTTTCGTAATCTTTTTCATTTTTGGTTTCGATGGGGAATGCTTCGATTCCGAGTTCCTTTTGAGCGCGCTCGATGCCCGCCCAAGCACTATCATTGAATGACTTGTCGCCGCGACCGCCGCTGTCAAACACAACACCAATTTTTAGTTTCTTGGCATCGTTTGTGCCGCCGGTCGTGGCTGGCGTGTCTGTTTTGCCTTCGGTGGGGGTGGAATTACATCCTCCCAAGAGCAATCCAGCGAACAGAGCGACGAATAACGTTGTCTTTTTCATGACTTTCTGCAATCCTCAAATCGGTTCGGAGTGGCCTTTGAGGGGCCGTTCCGGGTATGATTACCACCATTCTGACGAATATTCACGCAGAATTCCCACAAGGTGCCCCTAAGGCGAATACCGTACGATGATCGTTTGCAACCTCACTAAGCCCGAATCGACGCTTGATCAAATCAAGAAGTCCTATCCCAAATTGCCGCAAACCGATGCGGCATTAGTAGCCACTGCTCTGGTTTTGAGCGGTCGCTATGCCCAAGCAGTTTTTGAAGAAAAAAGTTACAACTGGCCGACGGATTACAACGACTTGGCTTCGGCACTCATGGACGTTTTGAAAATCGCGCAAACCGATGCCGAGCCCGCGAAGAAGACCAAAGCCGCCCTCGCTGCCGCTGAAGAAGAAGCGGTTGAGGTTCGCATTGGCCTCACAAGCAACTATGATGAAGGCGAGAAAATTCTCGGCGATCGCGATGACCTGAAGACTTTGTTTAGCGACATCTTGCACAAAGGTGTCGAATTCCAATATTCCGGGACCGACATTGGCTGGCAGTGGGCGCTTGACCGAGCGAATTGGTCTACCCTCAGCGATGGCGAATTGACGCGGCGAATCAAGCTGAAGGCTGCATTCCAAGGCGATTCGGTCGGCACTGAGATGGGCACCGGACCCAAGCGCCGAACCAAGAAGGCCGCCGAGCCAGCTCCAGAGCCGGAAGCCGAAACCACCGAAGAATAATCGGCTAGCTGAACAAGCTTCCATCGTGGGCGCGCAAGATCGCTTGTAGCGAGGCCTGCGCCTTGTTGCAACACTCTTCGTATTCGTTTTCGGGCACCGAATCGAATACGATGCCCGCCCCCGCTTGCACGTGCGCAAACCCATCTTTGATGACAATCGTGCGCAGGGCGATGGCGAGGTCGAGGTCGCCAGAGGCGGCAAAGTATCCGACCGCACCAGCGTAGATGCCACGCCGCGAAGGCTCGACCTCATCAATAATCTGCATGGCGCGGACCTTCGGCGCGCCGCTAACCGTACCGGCAGGAAACGTCGCTCGTACCAAGTCGAATGGACTGAAACTGGACCGAAGCTTGCCGCGGACGTCACTGACGATGTGCATGACGTGGCTATAGCGCTCAATCGTCATCAGGTCCCCGACTTCAACCGTGCCGCACTCGCAAACACGACCGAGGTCGTTACGGCCGAGGTCCACCAGCATGATGTGCTCCGCGCGCTCTTTTTCATCTGAAAGTAGTTCGGATTCCAGTCGTTGATCTTCGGCTTCCGAATTTCCTCTCCACCGCGTACCAGCGATGGGCCGCACCCTTGCGACGTCCCCTTCCATTCCCACCAACAGTTCGGGCGACGCTCCGACCACCGCGAAATCCTCGAACCTGAGAATGAACATGTACGGGCTCGGGTTGATCGTTCTCAAGCATCGGTAAATCGTAATCGGGTGCGCGCGGTTCTCGGCCGAAAACCGAATTGATGGCACCATTTGAATGCCGTCACCCGCCGCAATGTAGTTTTGGATTTTCTTGACCGATGCGCAAAATTGTTCTTTGGTTTGGTTGACGCAAATTTTGGGTCCGCCGCCGGGGACATCGGGCAGGGCAGGCATCGGTCCACTGAGCGCGGCGCGAATTCTTTCGAGCCGAGCTATGGCATCGGCATAGCCAGATTCGCTGGGTTCGGCGAGCGCGACAACACGAATGAGGTTTCGGGCGTGATCGAACGCCACGATATCATCAAACATCATCAGCGACACGTCGTCAATGCTGAGCACGTCTTCGGTCGCCTGAGGCAAATGCTCAAGAAACCGAACGAAATCATAGCTAATACAGCCGACCGCTCCGCCAATAAACTTCGGAAGCCCATCAATATGAAGTGGCGCGGCGGGCATCGCCGACTGCACAAAGTGGAGCGCGTCCTCGTCGTCGCACAATTGATGGGTGGTTGCTTGCTTGGGCGTTTTGACCGTGACCGCGCGATCTTTTGAATGAATGACCGACCGCGGGCGGCAACCGATGAACGAATAGCGCGCGACCTGCTCGCCGCCAGTCACGCTTTCCAGCAGGAAGCTGTGAATCGCATCGTGAGAGAGCTTCCAGTAGGCTCCAAGCGGCGTCTCGAAGTCAGCGAGCATGTCCATGACGACCGGGATCGGCCGCCCCTGCTGGGCAAGTTTCAGGAATTCATCGAGGGTCATCGTGGACATGCTGCTCGAATTATAGATTCCACGGCGCAAGCAGTGTCGATGCGGGTAAACCAGAGTGGTGGGATTGCAGGAGCGATATCTGGCGATTTTGAACCGAATCGAAGCGCTGTGCGCTCCCCAAGAGGTCACGCTAATTGCGGTTTCCAAGACGGTTCCGGTAGCCGAGATTCAGGCACTCTACGACCTGGGCCACCGACACTTTGGCGAAAGCCGATTGCAGGAGGCTCTCCCGAAAATCGAAGCGCTCCCAAGCGATATCGTTTGGCACTTCATCGGCGCGCTTCAATCGAACAAAGCTCGTAAGATAGCCGAACGATTTCAGGTCATCCACAGTTTGGATTCCGAATCAGCTGCCCGCGAAATTGTCAAGGTTTCCGTACAACCTGAGGTTCTAATTGAAGTAAATATCAAAAAAGAGGCCCAAAAAGGAGGAATTTTGCCCGAGGCCCTTGACAGCTTCATGCAAACCTGTGTAAAGTGCGGGGAAGTTCGGCTGAAAGGCTTAATGACAATAGGTCCCGCTGAGGCAGAACTGGAAGAAACGAGGCTATGTTATCGACGCCTTCGGGAGCTGAAGGATCAGCACCCAAACCTTTCGGTTCTTAGCATGGGAATGAGTCAGGACTTTGAAGTAGCGATCCAGGAAGGAGCGAACTACATCAGAGTCGGTACGGCAATTTTTGGCGAGCGCAAAAACTGAATCTACGGACGGAACAAGCAAATCATGGAAGAATTGGAACTTCAGGAAAACCCTGGATTATTCGGCAAATTGCGTGCGAAGCTGCACCTGAAAGAGCATGCGGTTGAAGACGACTTCGAAGGCGACCACCGCGATGTGTTCAAGCCTCGATATGTGCAGGAATCCCGCTACCAAGTTGTGGTTCGCCGGCAAATTGTGTCCTTCCAAGATGCGATTTCGGCCGCCGATGGCCTCAAGCGAGGTGAACAGCAAATTTTGAACCTAAATGCCGCCGAAAACAGTCTCCGAGAGAAGATCAAGGATTTCATGTGCGGCGTGAACTATGCCGAAGACGGAACCTGGGAAGAGCTCGGCGATAACATTTATCTGCTCGCACCACCCGAGGCACAAGTGGAAGTTGCGCCACCTTCACCGCGAATGGCCGCGCAGCGAAATTAAGGTTTTACTGCCTCTCCTTCCCTAAACAAATAAGATTGCCCCCGCGCAAAAGAGCAGTGGGGGCTTTCTTCGTACTTGTGGAGGGGACTATTCGGTTGTATGTTCAAGGCAATTTGTTGCAAATAGCATGCCAAAATGAGTGCATGGCTGGATTCTCAGTTCATACAGGCAAAATTGCTGTGCTCAACAGCGATCATGTGGATACGGACCGCATCATTCCCGCCAGGTTCCTGAGCATGGTCACGAAAACGGGCTACGGCGAACTATTGTTCACCGACGTTCGGGGCGAGGATTTTGAGCTAGACCAACCGGCCGCGGCTGGAGCATCGGTGCTCATTGTTGGTGCAAATTTTGGCTGTGGATCTTCGCGCGAGCACGCGGTTTGGGCGATCCAGCAAGCGGGCTATGCTTGCGTAATTGCCAAAAAGACCGCAGAATTGCCGGGCTTTAGCGACATATTCCGCCAAAACGCGGCGAACTGTGGTTTGCTGCTGATTGAACTCGAACCAGCAGACCACGCCAACCTCGTGAGCGCCGGCAGCGGCGCCACCGTTGAAGTCGATTTGCCCGCCGAAACGGTGAAGCTGGGCAGCGAATCCATTAATTTTGCCATTTTGCCCGCAACAAAGGCCCAACTCATCAAAGGATTGGACCTGGTGGGGCAAACTCTTGAATTCGAATCCGCAATTGACCAATACGAGAAGGCGGACCAATCGTTTGTCCCTCAAGAAGCGTCAATACGTTGAAGTCAAAAATCATGATTACATTTGCCATTGCAACCGCCCTTTGCTTCGCTTGTACGCCCAACGAGCCGCCAATGTCAGCGCAGCCCGATCCCGTTTTGGCTCTTCAAAATCGAAGTGACGACGTTGCTGCCAGAGTTTTTCAGCTGCGCGAGCTCGATACCGCGACAATCAAGGTAGCGGGGAAGACCTTCACGGCTTGGGTGATGGACACGGACGCCAAGCGAAGCGAAGGAATGATGCACTTGGAACTTAAGCACGTGAAGGACAACCAGTGCATGCTGTTCGTGTTCAAGACCGCAGAGCCGCGAAGCTTTTGGATGGCAAATTGCAAGTTTGACCTTGATATCTTGTACTTAAGCGCGCAGAAACAGGTTATTCGAGCAACAACGATGAAGGCTTACGACCGAACCGGAGTACCCAGCAACGGAGCGGCTAAGTACGCCCTTGAATTTAAGCCCGGTTCGATTCGGAAATTCGGGTTTAAGAAGGGAATGACCGTTACGATCCCCAGCGACGTGCAGTCGATCGACTAAAGGTGGCTGAAGGCCCTTTGCAGGTCTTCGATCATCACGCTCGGCGATTCGAGCCCGCAATACAGCCGGATAACCCACGTTTTTTCGGGGAACTGTGCGCATTGGACTTCGACTGGCACGCAAAGGCTTTCAAATCCGCCCCAACTGACGCCACGCTTGAATAACTTCAAGCTGTCCACGCAAGCCTTGATTTTGTTAATGTCTTGGGTTTTCGGCACGAAGCTGAAAAGGCCACCGGAGCCGCGCATCGTACGCTCAAAAAGTTCATGCTGCTCGTGCGAAGGATGACCTACGCAGAGCAAGCGGTCGACTTGTGGTTGGGCGGCAACCCACTCCGAAATGATGCTGGCGGTTTCCTCGTGGCGTTGCAGCCGAATGGCCAGCGTTCGCATGCCACGCATCACGAGCCACGCGGTAAAGGGGGCCATGGCCGCGCCGAGCAACTCGTATTCCATGGTCAAAATGGCGGACATATCCTCTTCAGTGCCGGAAAGCGATCCGCCCACAATATCCGAGTGGCCGCCAAAATACTTGCTCGCCGTGTGGCAAATGAGGTCGACTCCCAGCTCGTGCGGATTCAAAAATACGCCCGCGTTGTAGGTTGCGTCGATGGCGGTCTTGATGCCGCGCGATCGAGCGAATTCGGCAATCGCGGCTAGGTCTTGCAGTTGAAAAACAAGACTGCTCGGCGATTCCAGGTAAATCAGCTTGGTATTCGGCCGGGTAGCGGCGACAAAATTGTCCACTGCTCGTCCATCAACAAAAGTGGTTTCGACGCCAAATCGGTGCAGGAATTCAGCAAAGAACTTGCGGGTTGGTCCGTAAACCGTGTCGATGCAAATCGCGTGGTCGCCCGCCTTGAGACAAGAAAAAATGGCGGCCGTCATGGCCCCCATTCCGCTTTGAAAACAGCGAGTGGAGTCGCAACATTCTAGCGCCGAAATTTTGGCCTCGACTACCGAAAGATTGGGGTTTCCGACGCGGCTGTAAACGTATTTACCGCATTTTTGCGAGGAAGGCTCGTTGGCCTGCATCCACGCGTCGCAGGAGTCTTGCACAAACAGACTGTTTTGAAAAATCGGGGGCACCACTGCACCCATGATGTGCTGCTCCTCGCCTTCGTGTTGCAGCAACGTGTCGATGTCTTTTGGATTCACCACGTTGAGATTATTTCATAACTTGCGCGCCTGGGAAT
>CAYRAX010000090.1:0-11079 GCA_964422285.1 uncultured Chthonomonas sp. | reverse complement strand
CCTCGTTTTCGCCACCCAAAACCCCATCGAATTTGAGGGTACCTACCCACTTCCAGAAGCCCAACAGGATCGCTTCCTGATGAAAATCTTGCTCGAATATCCCGAGCCCAAGGTTGAAGTCGAGGTTCTCAAACGGACCCACGCCGGCTTTCGATCGCAAAATCTGGAGCAAGTGCAAATCGCCAAGATCGCGGATGCCGCGACCCTGAGCGCGCTTCGCACGAGCATTAACGCCATCAATGTCGAGGAGAAGATTTTCGACTACATCCAAGAGTTGGTTTCGGCGACGCGCAATTCGGGTGACATTTTGGTGGGCGCGTCCCCGCGCGCCGGAATCGCATTTGTATTGTGCTCCAAGGCACTCGCATCATTGCGTGGTCGCGACTACGTTATTCCCGATGACATCAAGGACCTTGCGGGTCCGATTTTGCGCCACCGCATACTCTTGCGGCCCGAAGTCGAGATTGAAGGATTGGACGCTGATCGCGTGCTGAGCGGTCTCGTCGAGAGCCAGGTTGTGCCCAGATAAAGACCCATTGGAACAATTCTTGAAACGATCAGGCTCGCGGCTGTGTATACTTAGCCGACGCACGCAGCGATACGAGAGAATAATTCACTATGTTCAAGCGCTTTTTTGCCTGGCTGAAGGCCCTTTTTAATCGGGGCATGGACAAATTGGAAGATCCAGATATCATGCTGGATCAGGCCAAGCGCGACATGCAACAAGCACTGGTTTCCAACCGAGAAAAAGCGGTTCAAGCCATCGCGCAACGCAATCGACTGCAGCAGATGCTGGATGAAACCCTGCGCAAGAGCGCGCAGTTGGAACAGCAAGCTTCCATGGCCCTCAAGCAAGGCAACCGCGATCTCGCAAGGCAATTTCTGCGCGAAAAGACCGCAACAGACTCGAGCATCGAGGGCATGCAGACCACTTTGGCAACCGCCCAAGAGACGGTGGACTCGGTAAAGGTCGCGATCAAGCGGCAAGAAGAAGAAGTACGCAAGAAGACCGCCGAAGCGCTTTCGCTCAAGGCGCAATGGAAGTCGGCGCAGATTCAAGATTCCATCACGAAGGCCCTACAGGGATTGACGTTTGAAGACCAATACGAGGGCTCGTTCGCGGCCGCGCGCGACAAAATCGCGAACAAGCAGGCCGAAGCCTCCGCGCGAACCGAGATGTATTCCGGCTCAATCGAAGGAAAAGTCATGTCGATGCAAGACAGCGCCATGGACATGCAGGCCGACGAGGAATTGCGCAAGCTCGAAGAGCGGCTCGGCATGGCATCGGCTCCTGCCACCGCGCCGACGACAACCGCAGCCACCGACGTGGACGCACAGCTGGACGCCCTGGAAAAGAAACTCGACCAAGGCCAGCAGTAAAAATTCATCCATTGGATGGTTGACGATCCCGGCACGTGAAGTTCTCGTGCCGGGATCGCTGCTTTTTGCGACATGCCCGCTGAAGTAAAATGGAACCTGATGAAGGTTCTCGTTGCGGATAAGTTTGAGCAGGTTGGATTGGATGGGCTAAAGGCACTTGGCGTCGAAGTTTTGTTCGAGCCAGACCTCAAAGATGACGCCCTCGCCGCGCGAATCAAAGAATCTGAGGCAACGATTCTTGTCGTGCGGTCAACCAAGGTCACCGAGGCGATGTTGAACGACGTGGCGCTCGGACTGATCATCCGTGCGGGTGCCGGGGTCAACACGATTGACGTCGGAGCAGCCAGCGCGCGCGGCATTTTTGTCGCAAACTGCCCAGGAAAAAACAGTCACGCGGTGGCTGAGTTGGCGTTCGGACTTATGCTTGCCGTCGACCGCGATATTCCCGATTGTGTGAGTGAACTGCGCAGCGGTAAGTGGAATAAAAAGGCTCACTCGAAGGGGCGCGGTCTGTACGGACGCACCCTGGGATTGGTTGGCATGGGCATGATCGGCCAAGAAATGGTCCCGCGCGCGAAGGCTTTCGGCATGAATGTGGTCGCGTTTAGTCGCTGGATGACCCCGGAAGTCGCTGCTCTGCTCGGCATCGGGCGCGCGAATACACCGGAAGAGGTTGCGATGCTCTCTGACGTGGTGTCTGTGCACGTGGCGCTCACCCCGCAAACTCGCGGCTCGATTGGCGCGACGTTTTTTGACAAAATGCGCGCGGGAAGCACATTCATCAACACCAGCCGCGCGGAAGTTGTGGATCAAGCGGCATTGGAAGCAGCACTGAATACCGGCAAGATTCGTGCAGGACTCGACGTTTTCAACGACGAACCAGCGACCGGCGACGGCGACTTCACAGGCACGATCAAGGATTGCAATGGTGCCTACTGCACGCACCACATCGGAGCGAGCACCGAGCAAGCCCAAAATGCGGTTGCCGAAGAAACGGTGCGCATTGTGCGCGAGTTCAAAAACACCGGCGTTGCGCCCAATACGGTGAACGTTGCGCCCAAGGGCACCGCCGCAACGCACCTGTTGGTAGTGCGCCATTTGGACCGCGTGGGTGTGCTCGCCCACGTGCTCGGCGTTCTCAAATCCGAGGGCGTCAGCGTTCAGGAAATGGAGAACATCGTTCTGGGGGGCGCGCAAGCCGCCATTGCCCAGATCGCTCTGGACAAGGCGGTCACGAAGAATGCGCTCCATCAAATGAAGCAGAACGACAATGTGTTCGACGCCAGCATCGTCGAGCTCGCAAATTAGCGTGGCTTACTCGTCGCCGACGGTGTCGAACCTTGCATTCAGGATGAGGTAGTCGTCGGTGTTGATGTGGTCATCTTCGTTGAAGTCTGCCATCGCATCAAACGCGCCGTCGCCAAAAATCGAGTCGAACGCGGCATTGAGACGCAGGTAATCGTCGGTGCCGACGTAGTTGTCCTCGGTCGCGTCGCCGTTCATCAGGCTAAAGTTGACGCCAGCGAGGCCGCCCGCGCCAATCGCGCGGTTTCGGCTGATGGATCTCAACCAGTGATTGGCCTTCAATCCGAGGTCAAAATTCCCTTGCAGATTGGTGGTAACCGAATAGCTTCCGTTGGGCTCTATGTTGATGGGATACACGGCCGTATCGACCCCCGATCCCGGCGCGCGAAGCACAAACTGGCCAAACTTGCCGTAGCCAGCGGCCGCCAACGATTCGAGCGACGCCGTGCCGCTGATCGTGCGCAAAGCTTGCCCCGCAACAAACGGCATGTCCAACGATGTGGTCGTCCCCGCCCCGTTTACGTAAGAAACTCGCGCCCAATACGTTGTGCCAGCGGTCAGCGATAGTCCCGTGAACCCAAAAGTTTCCTGATCCACTGAGGCCTCGGTGTCCGCCTTAATGTTTGTCCCACCCTTGGTCGTACCGATGCGGAAGCGAATGTTGTTCAGGCTGGTTTCGGTGTCATAGCCCCAGTGCTTGAACGTCACCGCACTTGTAGTCGGCGCGCTAGCCAATTCAAATCGGCGGATGACCGGTGGGGTTAGGTCGTTGGGGTTACCGCCCACCCAGAAGCTCACGCCGGGCGAATTCGCGCCAGCCACCACCGTCACAAACTTCTTCTTGTTCGCAAATTGGTATTCCGCCGTGACATCGTACGCGCCAGCCGGAACGAAATCGAACCGGTAATAGCCGTTGTTGTCGGTGTTCGTGGTCTTCGTGTAGCTGCTGGTTCTGGACTTCGCCGTGACCTTCGCGTTAGATGCCGGCGTTCCGTAGTAAACGATGCCCTCGATGGCCCCATTGGCGGCGGCGCGAGGATTGGAATCGGTCAGCGTGGCCTCGAGGTCCAGCAAGCCGAATCCTCGATCGGGCAGCCACTGAGCGGCGGGGCTATCTGCTCCGCGCTCCAAGGCCTGCATCGTGCGCACGTTGGCCCATCCACCTTTGCGCTCCAGACCGTTTTTGGCCATGTAGGTCCCCGCCGCCCCTGAAACATGCGGAGCGGCGAAGGACGTACCGATTAGGCTTGCGTAATTTTGACCGATCGGGACGATCAAGCCGGTAAAGTCGTTGAGCGCGACATGGTATCGCGGCATGGTGCTATGGATATAAACAAAGTACAGGTTGAACGATTCATCCTGCAAATAGTCGCCGCCCGGTGCGCCAAGGTCGATGTAGTTTCCGGGACCCGAATATTGGGCAATCGATTGTTTGCCATAGACCCACGAGGAAACTCCGAGTACGCCCGAACATCCTGCGGGATAACTAGGCGGCAAGCCGGTACCTGAAGATGCTTCGTTGCCCGCCGCGACGAGCACGGCTCCCTTTTGGAAGGCGTAGGTGCAAGCTTCTTGCAGCGCGAGCGAGTTGCTCGTGGTGCCAAAGCTCATGTTGATCACGTCTGCGCCATGATCCGCCGCGTAAATGATCGCCTTAACCGCGTCGTTATCCGAGCCCGATCCGCTCGCGTCGATGATCTGGTAGCTGGTGCCCTGGCAACTGTATCCAACGCCGATCATGCCAAATCCCGCGTATTCGCCGTTGTTGCCCGCGGCAAAAGCGAGGCCCGAAACATGCGTACCGTGGCCGTTTTGATCGCCTGGATAACCAATGACCGTTTCCACGATTTGGCGTGACCTGCTCCAGTCAATCTGCCCTCCATTCGCCTTGTCGCCCGATGTGCCGCCCGCGTTGATGAAGTCGGGATGATCGCGGTCGATGCCGGAGTCGATGACGGCTATCGTCGGCGGGTGGGCGGGTTTGGTGAGCGCCGTAAACCATGTATTCGGATAGACCGACCAACCGGCTTGGGCGTTGATGTCGAGCAAATTATGCAGGCGCTCGAATCGCTGGATCGTATCCTCGTCGACCGCAAAGTAGTAGTCATCGCGCATTTCATCGACGCCCCAATCGGGATCGTTTGGATCGGTCCAATACGCCTTGATTTCGGTGACAGGTTCGGCCCAAGCGATTCGACTATCGCGTTTGAGTTTGGTCGCGAGTGCAACCGGATCCAAGCTGGAATCGATGGAATAGACAAACCAGTTGAGGTTCCCAAATCGGCCCGAAAGCGCACCACCAGGAACCAGGTTTGCAGCCGATACCGCATCATAGCCTCGCGCCGCGAGGCGGGCGTCCACCTTCACTCGAATCTGGCCCTGAATGACTTGGGTCGTGGACCGCGAATCCATCCACGCATTGATCGCCGCCCGACCCGGACCCGCATGCACGGAACCCGCACACGCCAAAACACTCGCCATCCACAAAAGCTTTTTCATTTCAATCGCCAAACCTATTGTAAGCCAGTTTTCGCAAAAACAAGGCTTTGACTCGCGGTATTCGCATCAGGTTCCATGGGTCAAGCATAATGACGGGTGGGATGGGAACCTACGCGTCGCTGTTGCGGCCCTTGCTGTTTCGGCTGGATGCCGAGCTTGCCCACAATTTGGCCCTGTGGTCGGTGGCGCGTGTCCTAATTCGGTGCCGCTTGGTGCGCGATCCTCGCCTGCACGTTTCGGCGATGGGCTTAGATTTTTGTAATCCTATCGGTTTGGCGGCGGGTCTTGACAAGAACGCGGTCGCGATAACCCGGTGGGAGACGCTGGGCTTTGGCTTCGCAGAAGTCGGAACTCTGACTCCACTCGCGCAGCCGGGCAATCCCAAGCCAAGGCTTTTTCGGATTCCCGCCGAGCGCGCGATTATCAACCGAATGGGTTTTAACAACGATGGCATCGACGCCGCGGCAGAACGGTTGAAACACGCGCACGCGGCGATTCCGATCGGCATCAACCTAGGCGCAAACAAATCGACACCGACCGAGGAGGCGTGGCGCGACTATGAAACGGCGTTTGCGAAATGCCACGAGCTTGGCGATTACTTCGTCGTAAACGTATCGTCGCCAAACACTCCCGGCCTGAGATCGCTACAAAATCAGGACGACTTGCGGCGGATCATCGCGGCGATGAAGGCGGTTGATGCCTCTCGCCCTTTGCTCGTGAAAATCGCGCCGGACCTTGAAAAGAAAGAGGTTGTTGCCGTCGTCGAGTCGGCCATGGATCTCGGCTGCGCCGGGATCATCGCCACAAACACGACCGTCGCGCGTCCGGGTGCATGCGCTGGGATTGATCAATCGGGAGGGCTTTCTGGCGCGCCGCTGTTCGAAATCTCGAATGACACCCTTGCTACGGTTGCCTCGGTCGCGGGAGGCTCAGCGTGCGTCATCGGGGTCGGCGGTATTTCGGGGGCAAAGGACGTCCTGACGAAGTTGCGGATGGGGGCAAGTCTCGTGCAGATGTACACGGGATGGGTGTACGGCGGGCCAACGCTCGTGCCCCAAATCCTCACCGACCTGATTTGCGCGATGGAAGCCGTCGGCGCGGGGTCGTTGCAAGAACTCATCGCGAGCCCCTGACCAGACTGAATTAGCCGTTGTTCGTCCAGCCGAGCTTCGAGACGTAGCCCAGCCGCAAGATTTCAGCGTGATCCCAGCCGACGCAAACTGGCATCGGCTCAGAGCTTGGCGCATTGTTGATCAGCATCGCCTTGGCCGATTTGACGAGCTCGCCGCCAATATACATTCCTGCCGCGTGCTGAACAGGACCCGAAAGTTTATCGAGCAAAACGTGTAGCTCGTGGAGCTTGAAATGGCGCGGCCCAGGTAGCCAGTGGTCATCCGATGATGCCGCCCAACGCCGATTTTCTTCGCTATATTCCGGCGATCCCATGATGTGCAACCAGCTTGGCTCATCCGAAACCGCGATCGCCGACAAGCCGAAGTAAAGGGCCCGAACGTACGATGGAATCGGCTCCAGGTTGAGCAGCGCGGCGAGTTCGATTCGAAACGCTTCGAGCATGACCTCAAAATCATTGTCGGTGAAGCGCACGTCCACCGGTGCACCCGCCACGTTGCCCAAAAGCATGGACAAAACACGGCTCGACGGCGGCACTTCCAAGGCGAGGCGCACATGATCAAGGATTTCGGCGGTTTGCATGATTCCGTTTTACCGCTTATCCGGCATAGAATCAAGGCTTTTGCAAAGGTATTAACTCTGCCGAGACCAACTTTCCATCCCATTGGTATCGCCCAACGAACCGGCCGTGCGATCCCGTTTGGAAGATTTGCGCCGACCCGACCTGCTCCGGATGCTCCAAAACATCGTGCGAATGGCCCCCCAAAATGAAGTCGATATCGTCGGTGGCGGTCGCGAGTTCGCGATCTTGGCGCAAGCCGATGTGGGTTAGCGCGATCACCAAATCGCACGTACTTCGTAGCTCACGGGCGACTTCGATTGCCGCGGGGATGGGCGCGCTCCATAGGAACGCTGACGCGGGTGCAGTGCTCATCCGCTCGGTAACCATCGGCACCATCACGCCGAAAACGCCAATTGTCAACCCAGCAACTTCAAAAATTCTGCTCGCATTGAAGCAAGGCTCGCCTTCTTTGGTGGTCATGTTCGCGACCAGAAGGGGATGCTGCGCGCCTGCGATCTTGCGCTTGAGCGCGCCGGGCACAACATGGGTTTCGCGGTTGCCGAGGACGCTGGCATCGCACCCAGCCCGAGCTAGGCGCGGCCACGCGGGATCAGGCTTGATAGGTATGGCCAAATTTCCCGCTTGGATCACGTCACCGCAATCAAAATAGAGTGAATCTGGCGTCTTGAGCTGAGCAATCTGCTGTGCCGAACCATCGCTCAGCCGACCGTGAAAGTCATTGGTGTGAAGAATGGTGACCATGTCTGGTCGGGCGACCTACTCAAAAGAGGCGCGAAGAAATCGCTTCCAAAAGGACCATGAGGAACATAAATGCCCCGCCTAGGATCATCGTGAGGCGGCTGATTTGATCGTCAATGCTGGCCTTGCCTTTGAAGGTCGTGCGGACCGCGCCGCCGCCGCTCGACATGGCGTCACCTTTGGCCGTGATCAACACCAAAACCACGAACACGATTGCAACCGTGATCGATAGTCCTTGCGTGATTTGGTAGAAGGTCGCCATGACAGCTTAGGAGTATACCTTCAGAAAGCTCAAGGCGGGAAATGTGCTCGTCAAAAACTCGACAAGCATTGTCACGGCGGTCGATCCAGCCATCAAGTGCAGCACGCCGCTGTTGAGAATTCGCTGGAACAGGTTGCGCGTTGGCATCGGATTGGCGGCGTAGCGGTCCAATAGCTCTTGCCCCGCGCGGATTCCCATTTGGATGTGCCGGTCGGATGGCGGCTTGGTCGTAACGTACTTTTGCATCGCCGCTCCCAGAGGTCGCCAAACGCTCGCCGTCACGATCAAAGCGACCAGCGTTTGCCCCAGCGGATCGCCAAACCAGTTGGCAGTGCTGATGCCCAAAAACACGCTAAGCGCGACCGCCAGATTGGTTCCACATCGAGGGTGCACGCGCGGCATCCGGCCCACGATTCGCGGCACAAGGGGTTCGCCGCGCTCAATCGCGTGAACGGTCATGTGTTCGGCGGCATGGATTCCCGAAAGCGGCATCAGCCGCAATCCAAGCAAGAAAAGCGCGGTCGAAATTACGTTGAGTAGCACGCTTTGGACGCTGACGTTGATCGCAAAGAGCCGCAAATGGACCGCGATCAGAATTTCACGCGCAATGATGTCGGCGGCCATGAAGAGCGTGATGAGCGTGGCACCCGTCGCCATGAGCGCCCAGCCTTTTGCGCCTGCTTGAATCCCGCCGGATGTCAGGTACACGCCGAACGGAGTCGCCATTCCGCCCACCATTCGGGGTCGGGGAGGTTCGGCGCGGGACTTAACGAGGTCCGACGCAGTGACCAGCCCAACGACGGTGTCGGCGCCATCGACGACCATGATGCTGTAGCAGTTTTGATCGATGAGCATCCTGAGCGCTTCGGCTCCCGTCGCATTCACGCCGAGAGTTGGCGGTGCCGCACTCAAGATCGAGCCAACTGCGGCGGTCGAATCCAACCCCGCAGCGAGCGCTTTGGCGATTGCCGATTCCTCGACCTGGCCGATCACTCCCACCGCATTGCGAACGGGTATCGCAGACAGTCCATGATCTTGTAGCTCATCGGCCGCGCGCTGAAGCGAATCTTCGACGTGCAATGGCTCGATCGCCCGCGCGAGATGAGCCAGCGGCAATAGCAGATTGGGAGAGTTCATGCCGGGGTCCAAATGGAGCCTCCGGCATGCGATTTCGTACGATGACTGAACGTCGGGTTGACCAATGGACTATGTGTCGCCCGCGCCGCTCGAAAGGCTCTCGATGACCTTGACTAGTGGAAGGAACATGGCGATAACGATGAAGCCAACCACGAAGCCGAGGAAAACGATCAGAACCGGTTCCAGCGCGGCGGTTAACGATGCGAGCGCCGCTTCAACTTCGTTCTCGTAAAAGTCAGCAATTTTCTGCAACATGTAGTCGAGCGAACCAGACTCTTCGCCGACGCTGATCATGTGCACAACCATCGGCGGGAACAGCCGCGATGCCTCTAGCGGGTCGCCAATTCGGTCGCCTTCTCGAATGCGAGCGCGCGCGTCGAGCACTGCATCCGACATGACCGAATTGCCCACTGTGCCGGCGACGGTCTCCATCGCCTGCAAAATGGGGACGCCCGAGGTAAGCAACGTACCCATGGTGCGCGCGAAACGAGCCATACAAACTTTGTGGTGCAATTTGCCAAAGACCGGAACTTTTAACTTCAAACGGTCGGCCACGCGTAACCCGAACCGGGTTCCTTTGAAAAGTCGCCATCCGACGGTGATCGTGACAATCGCGACGATGTACATCCACCAGCGTTGCGAGAATGTCGCTGAAAGGTCAATGAGGAATTTGGTCATGCCCGGGAAGTCGTCTTCTTTGAGACCGATATCCTTAAACAGTTGGGCGAAGTTGGGAACGACCCACGCGACGAGGAAGATGACGATGCCGATTGCCGCCACCATGACCAGCACGGGATAGGTCAATGCAGACTTGACCTTGCGGCGGAGTTCGACGTCCTTTTCCAAGAATTGGCTCAGTCGTTGTAGCGATTCTTCCAAAACGCCACCGACCTCGCCCGCTTTGATCAAACCGATAAACAGGTTATTGAACGTGCGCGGGTGGCGCATCATGGCACGGGAAAGGCTTTCGCCGCCTTCAACCTTTTCGCCGATATCCACGAGCATTCGCTTGAGCTTAGGGTCTTGGGTTTGGCGGCTGAGAACGTCTAGGCACCGCACCAACGACACGCCAGCATCAACCATCGTTGAAAACTGGCGGCAGAAAATGGTCAAGTGGTTAAGTTTGACCTTGCCATAGCTGCGCTTTTTGGTCTTGACGCCCTTGAGAACCGTGACTTCCGTAATCTGGAAGCCTTGCTCTTCAAAACGTTTACGAAGTAGCTCTTCGTTTTCCGCTTCTTGGGTTCCTTTTTGGATGGTTCCCGCGGCGTCCTTGAAAGTGTAGCTATAAACCGGCATCGTTGCGTCCTAAGTTCAATTATGTCCTCGTGGCTAGCGTCTTGCAGGTCGCTCGCCCGGATTTGGCATGCCTTGCTGAGTCGCGATCATCTTTTTCAGCTCTTCGACGTTAACGCAGCGAGCGATTGCTTCGTCCATGGTGATGAGGCCTTTGTTATACAAATCGCGCAAACATTGGTCCATCGTGGTCATTCCGATTGCGCCGCTCGTTTGAATCATCGACGAGATTTGGTGCGTTTTTGCTTCGCGGATCAGGTTGCGAATGGCGGGTGTGGCGATCATGATTTCGTTCGCGGGAACACGTCCAGGGGCTCCTGCGCGTGGCAAAAGCTGCTGCGATATGATCGCGACCAGGTTGTTGGAAAGCTGGATTCGAACCTGCTCCTGCTGTCCTGGCGGAAAAACGTCAATCATTCGGTCGATAGATTCTGCGGCCGTATTGGTGTGAAGCGTCGCAAAAACAAGGTGACCAGTTTCCGCAGCGGTGATCGCGAGGTGAATCGTCTCGGTATCGCGCATTTCACCGACGAGCAGGACATCGGGGTCTTCACGAAGGCTGGCGCGCAGCGCGTTGTTGAAGCTCTTCGTATCGCCGCCCAACTCGCGCTGGTTGATGATCGACAATTTGTGCGTGTGCAAATATTCGATCGGATCTTCGATCGTGATGATGTGCACGGCGCGGCCCGCATTGATGTAGTTGACCATCGCCGCGAGTGACGTTGACTTTCCGGAACCCGTCGGACCA
>CAYRAX010000089.1:0-11103 GCA_964422285.1 uncultured Chthonomonas sp. | reverse complement strand
TGCTCTACCGACTGAGCTACCGGCTCGGTTGAACTGACAGGATACCCAGGAATTCCTTTCGCTGGTAGACTCGGCTGGCGTGATTCTGGTCATTGACAACTTCGATAGTTTCACCTACAACCTGGTGCAATATCTGGGTCAATGCGGCTGCGACGTCACCGTCAAGCGCAACAACGACATCACGATCCCTCAAATTATTGAGCTGGCGCCATCGGGCATCATGCTCTCGCCGGGACCTTGCACTCCAAACGAAAGCGGCATTTGTTTGAACTTGCTTGAAACCGTAATGGCTGAGCGGCATGAAGCTCTACAAGTTCCACTTTTTGGCGTCTGCTTGGGCCACCAGACGATTGCGCAGGTCAACGGCGGCACCGTGGTGCAGGCGCGCAATATACGCCACGGAAAGGCCTCGATGGTTCAACATGACGGCCGCGGGCTATTCGAAGGCATGCCCAACCCGTTCAGCGCGATTCGCTACCACTCGTTGATCGTTAGCGCCGAATCGTTACCGAAGGATTTTGAAGTCAGCGCCACGAGCCTCGATGATCATGAGGTGATGGGACTTCGCCACCGACGGCTTCCCATAGAGGGCGTGCAGTTTCACCCCGAAAGCATTCTCACCGAATCGGGGATGACGATCATTCAGAACTTTGTGAATATGACCCGTGCGGTCAAGGCTTGAGCACTCCCAGGTCCGCCAGAATAAGCCTCATTTGCGTTGCGGGTTCGCCTTTCGGGTCGATCAGGTGAGCCGACCAGCCCATTTCGCGGGCAGCCATGACGTTCGCGAGCAAGTCGTCAAAAAACACGATCAATTCGCCCTGAACGCCAACCAATTGCTCAAACGCCTCGTATATTTCTCGGTGGGGCTTTTCCGCATTGACGACATGGGACAGGACCGGAACCTGGATCGATGCGATCGCCGGGTAATTTTCGGGTCGCTCCATGACCTCCCAGTGCGGCGCGTTCGTGTTCGAAAGGCATGCGGTCGTCAACCCTTGGGCATGCAGGTCTTCGATCAGTTCGAGCGTTCCATCGTAGGCATCCAGCAGGATCGACTGGTGGACACGCAGTGCATCGGCGTTCGAACCAAGTCCAAGGTACGAAGCCAAGCCAGCCAGGTGCCTTTCCAATGAGATGCGACCCGCTTGGAATGGCTCGAAAGTGGGGCACGAGCCGAGCGAAGAATCCAAGTTTTGCGTCGCCATGCAACCCGAATGCTCTACCGCAGCACGCCACTCGTACGCAACTCGCACCATTACTCCGCCCAAATCAAACGCTACAACTCGCTTGCTTTCTGCCGCCATCTGGTCTGACAGTTATGCCACATTCGCGCTCGGTCGTGGTCCTAGGACCTCGCAATGTGTAGAATAAAATGAATCCTGTGTGATATCATTCGAGTATGAAATGCATGATTTGTCGCACACGGTGGTCCCAATGAGCGAAAAACCCGACATCGGCAAATGTTTATACGGAACAGTGACCGTTGGCGAACGCGGACAAATCGTAATTCCCGCCGACGCGCGGCGCGATCTGGGACTAAACTCCGGGGATAAGCTGATCATCATGAAGGATCCGCGCTGCGATGGCCTGATGATTGGCAAACTGGAAAGCATCATTGGCTTCTTCGAGAATTTCATGCAACGACTTAAAACGGTAGAGCCCGCCGAAAGCGAGGACGAACGATGAACGCTCTAGCGTTACTCATTGCCCTGAGTGGATTGCTCGCGGGACCAACTGCGACGGATTCGGTGGCGGTCGCTGGCCCCCAGGTCACTCCAGCCGTCCAACCCCAACTTCCCCAGGACGCAAAAGTGCTGACGTTGGCCGAAGCACTCGAGATCGCGGACAAAAATGCTTTTGGGGTGCGGATTGCCGAATCGAACGCGCGCAAAAACGCCGCCCAAATTGCCGCCGCAAAGGGCGCACTTGGACCGCGCGCTACGCTCGGTGCCAACTACACCCGCTACGACCGGGCACCGATCCAAGGCCAAATCGACTCCAAATCTCTCACCGCCGCGATCACCATCAACATCGACCTCGCGGGATCGCTCGCACGGAGTGTCAAGGCCGCCCAAGAAGTACGGCGAACCGCTGATCTTGCCTTAGAGAACGAGCGACTTGCCCTACGAAATCGCGTACGGACGGCATACTATGGCGTCGTGCAAGCGGACTGGGATGTTCGCTCCAAAGAGGACGCGACCAAAAGCACAGCGCAGAGGCTGGAAATTGGCCGCAAGAGATTTCAAGTCGGCAGCTTTGCCAACTTTGATGTGCTACGGCTGGAAACCGACAACACGCGCGCCCTCGCCGCGCTCGTGGCCTCCACGAATGCGGCCCAGTCTGCGCGCCAAGTGCTGAATAACATTCTTGCCCGCTCCATTGCCGAACCCATCGATGTGGAAATGACCGAGCTCACGCCGCCCACGTTGGCGGAAGTGGACAAGTACGTGGCCGCCGCGAAACGGCAGCGACCCGACCTAGAATCAGCGGGAATTTTGGTCTCCGTGCGAGAACTCATTCGCAACAACGAATCGAAAGGACTCTCGCCATCACTGAGTCTGACCACGCAGTTGACGCGCGTTATCGACCCGAGTCCATTCCAGCGCTCGACAAGCGGCGTCGGCATCGCGCAAATCACCTGGCCAGTCTACGATTCGGGCATCACAAAGGCGCGCGTAAAGCAGGCCGACGAGGACGTGAAACAGGCTAAGATAAACCTGGACCAAGCCACTCTCGGCGCGGAGCTCGACGTTCGAAGCGCTTATCTTAGGCTACAAAACGCACAAGCCCAGGTGGATTTCGGCAAGCAACAGCTGACCGAGGCGCGCGAAGGGCTCAGGCTCGCAAACCTTCTTTTTGAGGCGGGAAAAGGGATATTGCTGGATGTGACCACCGCCCAGGACAATTTGACTCGCGCGGAGGCCAACTTGAATGGTGCCCGTTACGCGCTTTACACCGCTATTGCTGATCTGCAACGCGCGATCGGCTCCGACGACCTTGAACTTAAAGGAGATTCCTCGCTTGATCGCAAATCTTGACCACACCAAATTGCCTATGCGCCGTTTCATCATCGCCGTCACTGCCCTGGCGATGATTGGCGGATGCGTTAACCGCGAAGCGCAAGAGCAAGCCAAAAAGACCCAAGAGATTCTTTCCGACCCCAGCATTTTGGTAGACGTGAAGGAGCTCAAACCAGAGGTCTTGCTGACTGAGCTGGAAATTTCCGGGCAAATGGTCGCCCAAATGGACGCACAAGTTGGAGCGAAGGTTGGCGCGCGACTCGTTGATGTTTACGTCAAGGACGGCGACCACGTTAACGCAGGTCAAGCAATTGCCCGGCAAGATAGCTCCGATATTTATGCTCAAGTCCGGCAGGCGCAAGCGGCTCTCAATGTTGCACAAAACCAGCTGACCCAAGCAGTAGCGGAGCACAGACAGGGCCCAGTACGCAGCCAGGCAAGCGTCAAAGCATCCGAGGCGCGATTGCAACAGGCCCGAGCCAATTTGGAAAAGCTCCTGAAAGGCGCACGAAGCGAGGAGCGCGAACAAGTGAAAGCCCAAGTCGCCGCCGCGCGAAGCAACATGGAAACCGCGAAGATGGCACTTGCGCGAGACGAGGAACTCTACAAGCAAGGCGCGATCAGCCAGCAAGATGTGGAACGTTCGCGAAATCAATATCAAGCCGCGCTGAGCCAATACGAGCAAGCACTCGAAAACTGGCGCATGATGGAAAATGGCTCTCGGTCGGAAGATATTGCTGCGGCGAGAGAGCGAGTCCGCGAAGCAGAAGAAGCCCTGAAATCTGACCGCGCCCAGAAGAACCTGGACGTACAGTTTTCTTTGCGCGAAGATTCTGCCCGCGCCCAGGTGGATGCGGCGCGCGAGCAACTACGCATAGCCCGAAACAACCTGGGAGAAACCACTATTCGAAGCCCATTTACCGGCACGATCTCTGGCCGGCCGCTCCAATCTGGCACGTATGTCGCCCCTGGCACGCCAGTGGCTCGTGTGGTTGGATCCGGCAGCACCTACTTCGAGGGCGAAGTTCCCGAAAGCAAGATTGGCGCGCTCGCCGAGGGCAGCGCGGTCCGCATTTCGACTTCCGGTAGCGGCGTTGATCCGATCATGGGCAGAGTGCTCGCGATCAACCCGATTGGAAGCGAAACTGGTCGAATTTTCCGGGTTCGCGTTGGCCTAAATAGCGTGCCCACAAACGTGCGGCCCGGAATGTTTGCTCGCGGCAAGATTGAACTCGATCGTATCGACGGCGCGCTTTTGATTCCGACGCCAGCAGTCGTGAAAGAAGGCGACAAAACCTATGTCTTCGTCGCCGACAACCTAAAGGCCAAGAAAAGAGCGATCAAGGTTCTGCGCGAACAAAAGGGCATGAGCCAGATCGAAGGTCTCGCAGACGGCACCAAGGTGGTCGTCCGCGGTCAAGAGAAGTTGACGGACGGCGCGGTTCTCAAAATTGAGGGCAAAGGCTAATCCATGGGTTTAACCAAACTTGCCATCACCCGGCCAGTTTTCATTTTCATGGTCATGCTTTTTTGCATGGCCGCTGGTTGGCGCGCGTTCAACTCGATGCGCAAAGAAGAAAACCCAGAGGTCACCTTCGGCACGATCAGCATTTCGACGATCTATCCCGGTGCTGGCCCTGATGAAATCAACACATTGGTTACCAGGCCCATCGAGGAATCGGTGGGTAGCGTCAACGGCCTGATTGAAGTCACCGGCACTTCGCAAGAAGGCGTTTCCATTGTTGTTTGCAACTTTGATGTCACGGCAAACATCAACAATGCGCTCGACGACGTGCGCACCAAAGTGGATAGCGTCGTGGGTCGGCTCCCCAAGGATGCTAACAAGCCCGTTATCGACAAGTTTGATCTTTCTGGATCGCCGATCTTGACGCTGGGTGTCAGTAGCCCGACCCTGAACAGCCAACAACTGCGCGACTTGATGGACCAAAAGATCAAGGATCGCTTGGCCCAGGTGCAAGGCGTCGGCGCGGTTTCGGTTATTGGCGGCGACACTCGCGAGTTTCAGGTTCAGGTTAAGAAGGATCAGTTGCTCGCCTATGGAATCGGAATTTTGGACGTGCAGCGCGCTGTTCAAGCCGCGACTCTAAACGTTCCCAGTGGACGCGTCGTGCAAGGCGAGCGCGAAACCAGCGTTCGCGTAATTGGCGAATTCAAAACGGTCGCCGACATCCAAAACATGATCGTTTCGATCAGCGACCCGCGAAACCAAGGGAGCAAATCGGTTTCTGTTCGGCTGAGCGAAATCGCTGATGTAACAGAAACCGTCGCTGAGCGCCGATCTTACAGCCGTCTCAACGGCAACGACGCCATCACGATTGCCGTGCAAAAGTCGCGCGAAGGCAACGCGATTGAAATCGAAAAGCAATACAAAACGTTGCTGCCGACGTTGGAAAAAGAGTTCCCCGTCAAGTTCGTCGTCACCTACGACTCCGCCAAGCGAATCGACGAATCGCTGTTTGACTTGCTGCTGACGCTGTACATCGGCATCTTGTTGGTCGCGGGCATTGTTTATGTGTTCTTGCATAACTTGCGTGGCACCATTATCGTCGCCATCGCCATCCCGGTTTGCTTGCTCGCGACGCTCATGCTCATGCAGCTTTTTGGCTTTACGGTCAACAACCTGTCCATGCTCGCGCTTTCACTCGCCATTGGAGTTTTGGTCGATGACGCCATCGTTGTTTTGGAGAACATTTACCGGCACTTGGAGCATGGTGAAGACCCGGTTGACGCAGCGATAAACGGTAGAAACGAAATCGGCCTAGCGGCAATTGCCATCACCATGGCCGACGTCGTGGTGTTCGTTCCAGTCGGCCTAATGGGTGGCATCGTGGGTCAGTTCTTCCGCCCGCTTGGGTTGGGTTTTGCCCTCTGCGTTTTGCTATCGCTGTTCGTTTCATTTACGATCACGCCGATGCTCGCCGCGCGCTGGTACAAAGCCGGCGAAGATATGGAGCACCCCACAGGTGGATTCGCCAAGTGGTTCGAAAATGCGTTTACCAGGTTTGCCGGTCGCTATCGGTCCACCCTCGCATGGGCGCTGAAGCATCGCTGGTTCGTGTTCATTTCCGGTTGGGTCGTTCTGATTTCGGTGTTCATGATCATCGGCGGCGGCTCCACGCCGACTTTCAATGCCGCATTCCAAATGGGCACGATGCCGATGATGATCGCCATTGTCATCAGCGTCATCGTTTTTGTGGCCAACATCTTCCGCGGGTTCATCAAGCCCCGCTTCATCCTGTTCGGCCTGCTGTTCGGCCTCGCGTTTCCGGTTGCGGGAATGGTGGGCCACGCCTACGGCCAATGGAAGAAGAGCCCGCTATTTGCGTTCCAATTCTTCCCTGTTTCAGACCAAGGTCAGGTCTCGATTGCCATCCAAATGCCTCCGGGTACGGCCTTGGCCACGACCGCATCAGTCGTCGAGCGTCTCGAAAAAATTGTGATTAAGCACCCCGAAACGAAGTACGTCATTTCGCGCGTGGGTAGCAAAGGCGGCGGATTCTCGGCAGGCGATATTGGCACCAACTTTGCCTCCATCGACGTGACTCTGCGCGACAAAGCGGCCCTGCTCGATCGTTTGTTGGGCAAGGTCAAGCGCGATAACTTGCGACTGGTTTCGGATACGTCGGTCTCGGCAGAAATGCTCGCTCAAATCGGCCGGGTTGCTGGGGCCCAAGTCACGGTTGCCACCGGCGGTGCGCAGGGCTTTGGTGCGGCAATTCAGATGTCGTTCCGATCGGACAATCAGGCCGCGCTCCAAGCCAGCGCTCAACGCGTCCGAGCCAAGCTTGCCGAAGGCGCAATTCCCGGCGTCATCAACGTCGACATTAGCTCGAAGCCCGGAAAGCCCGAGCTCCACGCCATTCCAGATCGAGCCCGTATGGCAGATAGCGGTGTGACGACGGCCGACGTTGCCTCGGCAATGCGAACGCTTTATGAAGGCAACACCGACACCAAATTGCGGGTGAATGGACGCGAATATCCCATCCGAGTGATGATGGATATCGGTGACCGAAATAACCCAGACATCGTTGGTCAAGTGCCGCTCAAATTTGCGCAGGGCCGAGCGATTTATCTTGACAGCGTGACCGACTTGCAACAGGCGATTGGCGTGGACAAAATCGAGCGCCGTTCCCGCGAGCAAGAGGTCCGGATCACGGCTGACTTGCTTCCTGGCTACGCGGCCGGAAACGTTCAGCAACAAATCAACGAGTACATCACCGCTCAGCGCCTGTTGGAGCCCGAAGTCACCCAAAAGAACTTGGGCCAAGCCGACGTGCAACAACGCGAAATGGGCTACTTGATGGGCGCGCTGGTCACGGGTTTGATCCTCGTGTTCATGCTGCTTGCGTCTCTGTATAACAACTTGATCTACCCATTCGTAATCCAGTTGGCGCAGCCGCAAGCGATGACCGGCGCGTTGCTCGCCTTGGTGCTTACCGACAAATCGCTCAACATCGTGGGCTTTATTGGCCTGATCGCGCTGGTTGGCCTAGTGGGCAAAAACGCGATCTTGCTGGTCGACTACACGAACACCTTGCGTGAACGCGGCAAAGACCGGCTCGACGCAATTCTCGAAGCGGGCCCGACCCGACTTCGCCCGATTATGATGACCACGATTGCGGTGATTTTGGGCATGCTACCGGTCGCGTTAGCAATCGGTCGTGGTTCAGAGTTCCGCGAGACCATCGGCATCATCATCATTGGTGGCATTTTGCTCTCCACGGTGCTGACGCTCGTCGTTATTCCGTGTTCGTACACGATCTTTGACGATATCTTGATCTCGTTTACCAAGGCTAAGGCTTCACGCAGTGCAAAGCGCAACGCAGACGCGACCCAAGTTTGAACCTGAAAACACCAAATTCGAATACAATATTGGCATGCGCTGGTTACGCGATATCCAATCTGTTTTGACCGCACTATGCGGCCTTTTCTTGGTTCTCGCGCTCTTTAATGTCGGCGCATGGGCGGGTTACATCAGTGTCGCTTGCGGATCGTATTTCGCGCTGAAAGCCGGTTGGTCGGCAATTCAGGAGCGCAGCGTCGATGTGAATATCCTCATGATCCTCGCCGCGATCGGCGCAATCGTCGTGGGGCACATCGAAGACGCCGCCGCCTTGCTATTTTTGTTTAGCCTGAGCAGCACGCTCGAGGCCATGGCGATGGGCAAGACGTTGTCTGCGATTGAGGCTCTGATCAAACTCAAACCCGAAACGGCCATTCGCATCGGCACCGCTGGCGACGAAGAAGTGCCTGTCGCGTCCATTGCGATCGGCGACCGACTGCGCGTGCTGCCCTATGAGTTGGTGCCTGCCGATGGAAAATTGGAAGTTGCGAACGCATCGGTGGACGAAAGCGCAATGACCGGCGAATCGAAGCCGGTGGACAAGGTCGCGGGCGATAAATTGCTCGCCGGAACCCATAACCTCGACGGTATGTTGGTGATGCAAGTTTCGGCGGCACCGGGCGACACGACACTCGACAAAATCGTGACGCTCGTACAGGAATCGCAGGACAATAAGGCCTCGGGCGAGCGCATCAGCGAGTGGTTCGGTCAGCGTTACACCTTTTTCGTGCTCGGTGCCTTCGCGATTTCGATGATCGTCCGGACCGCGATGGGCATGTCAACTTCCGACGCGCTTTATGCTTCGTTGATTCTGTTGGTGGCATTGTCGCCGTGCGCATTGGTGATTTCAACGCCAGCGGCAACCCTCAGCGCCTTGGCCAACGCGGCACGTCGCGGAATTCTGGTGCGAGGCGGGCAATACATCGAAGCGGCCGGCTTGGTGAAGCGCATCGCCCTCGACAAAACGGGCACCATCACCATGGGTACTCCGCAAGTTGTCGAGATTTGCGCAACCGTTGAGGCGCACGAGTTGGCATTGGTAGGCGCAAACATGCCCGACCACGACATGAACATCGCTTGCTGGCGTAAGGGACAGGCCATGTCGCCAGTCACCGAACGGGTTTTGAGCCTTGCGGCGGCGGCCGAGCAATACAGCACGCACCCAATTGCGGAGGCGATTGTTGCTGCCGCGCGCCAAGCGGGCCCGAGCATCCCGGAAGCCGCGAGCCACACCGCAGTCGCGGGCAAAGGCATTATCGCGAAGGTTGGGAAAGTTGATGTGCAAATCGGGCAGATTTCATTCCATTCAGACGGCAATCACGCAATCCCAAGAGATTTTCACGACCATGTTTTGGAACTGCAGACGCGCGGGTTGACCGCCGTTCTCATGCGCTACGACGATCAATGGGCGTGCTTGGGGATGCAAGATGTTGCGCGGCCACAAGCGGCCAACACCATTCGCGACCTACAGGATGAGTTGGGACTTACGGTGTCGCTTGTCACCGGCGATAATCTGCCGACCGCGACCGCGATCGCGAGCGAAGTTGGCATCAAAGACATTCACGCTGCGATGATGCCGCAAGACAAGTTGGAGCGAGTTAAGAACTGGGAAGCGAGCTCTGAGAAAACGATGTCGGTCGGCGATGGTATCAATGATGCGCCCGCGCTGGCCGGGGCGACGATTGGGATCGCGATGGGCGGGCTGGGCAGCGAAGCCGCGATGCGTGCCGCCGATGTTGTGCTCGTCAACGACCGCATCGACCGCATCCCCGACCTGATCCGATTGGGCCGTCGAACAAACCGCACAATTCGTGCAAATTTGCTCTTTGCGTCCGGCATGATCGTCACGCTCACCGTCCTTTCTCTTATATGGCCCGTCGTGCCGTTTTTGAGGAGCTGGGCTCCCGCGATGCCGCTGCCGATCGCCGTGATCGGGCACGAAGGATCGACGGTGCTTGTCATTTTGAATGGACTAAGGCTTTTGACCTCGCCAAAAGGTCCGGTTACGTCCTGAGTTTGGGTACATTAGGTTCTATGTGGCGATCATGGATGATGGGGTTGGTTGTGCTTGCCAGCCAGTGCCACGCGAACGCGAGCGGAGCGAATCCGGTGTACTGGTCTGTCACGCCCAGCTCGACAAATTCTGACAAAAAAATCCTGCTTATCCCGGTGGATGATCGGCCTGCAACGACCCAATTCACGCAGATGATTGGTGCCATCGCTGGCTACGAAGTGCTGACTCCGCCGCAACGCTTGCTCGGCCGATTCAATCGCCCCGGCGACCCAGACGCGATTCTCGCTTGGGCAAAATCACGTGACCTATCCAAGTATTCGGCGGTCGTCGTCAGTTCGGAAATGGTCACCTGTGGTGGACTGATTTCGTCCAGGTCCGCACGCACGCCGCTTTATGTCGCGAGGCGCCGGCTCGCTGAGATCGAAAGCCTCAAGCGTTCGGCTCCGCACGTGCCGTTCTACGCGTTTTCTGCGATCCAGCGCATTGCGCCAACCGCCTTTGCCTACAACGCAGGCTGGCAGCAGGCGATGGCAAAGTACGCGGTGATCAAGTCTGCGGTCGTTGGGCGCGGCACCAAGCAGCAACGTACTGACTTGGAACGCTTAAAAAAGGTGATCCCGGACGTTGAAATCACTCGCTATTACGCGGCGCGCGAACGCAATCACCAGGTTCAAGAACGGCTGCTCCAAATGGTGGACCGCGGCACCTTTGATTACCTCATTTTGGGACAAGATGACGCCCAGCCGAATGGCCCGCACATCGCCGAAACCCACAAATTGGAACGAGAAACAGAGCGGCTGAACGTCGGCGAAAAGGTCTACTTTAGCGAGGGCATTGATCAACTGAGTAGCGTGATTCTCAGCCGGGCAATTTTGAAGAGCTCCGGGTGGTCACCGCGGGTTCGTATCAACTATGCCGATGAAATTGGCAAGGGCAAAATTGCGCCCTACGAAAGCGCGCACGTCGAAGAGAATTTGAAGTATCAACTGGTGGCGAGCGGGGCGATACCGGTCAACACAACTTTTGAGGCCGACTACACTCTGTACGTCAATACGCCTGACCCGCGACCAACGCAATTCGACGGATTTTTGCAGGAGCTAACGAGCGACATTGATCAGGGTTTTCCAGTCGCGGTCGCCGACATCAACCTTGGCAAAACTGGCACCGGCGATGCCAGGCTCTTCGACGCGCTCTGCTCCAGC
>CAYRAX010000088.1:0-11181 GCA_964422285.1 uncultured Chthonomonas sp. | reverse complement strand
GGTGAATCAGAATCGGCCGCGCGACTATGCAGTGGCGATGAAGGTCATTTTGACCGGTGCGGTTGGTCCCCACGACCTTTCAGAAATGATGGAGCTTGACCTTGAGGTCGCCCACGCCGAAGCCAACGCACCATCCGATGCCTTGCAGACAGTTGGTGACGCAATGCCTGGTTTTGGCATCGTCGCGGCTGTTCTTGGCGTTATCATCACGATGGGAAAAATCGGCGGAGAAGCGGCCCTGATTGGTCAATCCGTTGCCGCCGCTCTTGTTGGAACGTTTGTAGGAATTTTGCTTGCTTATGGCGTTTTTGCTCCGATGGCCACCGCGATGAAGGTCCGGCTAAAGGGCGAAGAGCAGTACATGAATTGCATCCGCTACGCGCTATTCAGCTTCGCGCGCGGTGAATCCCCCATCACTTGTGTGGAATTTGCTCGGCGAAATATCAGCCCCGACCTTCGTGCCGGGTTCACAGAACTTGAGAACGCGGTCAAAGAGAAAGAAGCCGCCTAAAGAACTTCTATGGCCGACGGCACACCCATTATCATCAAAAAGAAAAAGGGGCACGGTCATGGCCACCATGGCGGTGCTTGGAAGGTCGCGTACGCCGACTTTGTCACGGCTATGATGGCGTTCTTTATGGTCATGTGGATCATGGGCATGACCGATTCCACCCGCATGAGCTTGCAGGGCTACTTTAATGATCCCGTTAGTTTCATGAAAAACGAACCCCATAATCCGGTTCGCTTGATCCCATTTAAGGGACCGCCGGGAGGAAGCGACAACGCATTTTCATCTTTGCAAGCGCCGGGCAAGACCGAGAAAGAATCGGCGAAAGAACTTAAGGCCGAGCTAGAGAAAGCCGCAGGATCGGGTGGATCGGGCAAGGGAGACGGGGACGCCGAAATCAAAGCACTTTTCAAAAATGTGCACATCAAAATTACTCCTGATGGGGTCGTGATTGACTTTGTCGAGAACGCGGGGGCCGTGTTTTTTGATGTCGGCTCGGCGCACATTCGTCCCGGCGCGATGAAGCTGATTCAGCGACTTGCACCCGTACTGGTGGCGGCGGACAAGCGCATGTACGTTGAAGGCCACACGGACTCGCGGCCATTTCCGAGCTCCAGTTATGACAATTTTGACCTGTCCAACGACCGAGCTCAGGCTTTGAGGCGCGCTCTAAAGGTGTTCGGCGTGGGCGACAAGCACATTTTAGGGACGCGCGGCTTCGCTGATCGACGGCTGGCGATGCCTGAGAATCCTTTCCACTTTGCGAATCGGCGCGTCAGCCTGGTGTTGCCATTCGAAGATCTCGGCGGCAACTCCGTTCCGTCGATGCCCAAAGCGTTGCTAAAGGACGAGATTCAGGGCGCGTTCAAGACGCCAGTGGTCATCGAACCCGACCCTGTCGAGGTCAAATGACCATCCGCGCCTCGATGTTCGCCTCGCACAGTTCGTTCCGCCTTAGTTGACGCCCCAAAGCGTCCACAACTCAGGGTATTTGTCCTTGGAGACCTGCACACCCGAGCAACCGCGACCGGAATCCTTTGCGCATTCCGAGAACTGAACCGGATAGACCGCCTCGAATTTTTTCGAACCCACGTGACCATCAATGTAGATGATGCTCAACGAATCCGTGTGCCTTGGATCTGGTCGTGAATGCCATTCTTTCAGGTTCCAAGCCGATGTTTCTCCATAGGACTTGTAATCAAATGGCGTGCTCGCATAGTTCATATTGGCGCCATCCGATACCCAAACCGGTCGACTGCTCGGGCCGTCTGGCACGACATCCATGACCAATGCTCGCGACGCCGGTTCACTATAGGTGCCCAACCCAAGATACTTTGTCAAGAACGGGTCGCCTAGCGGATACGCGTATCCATAGCCCATTCGACCTTCTCGCAGCATTCTGGTTCCGAGCGTGGACGTCGACGGCTTTTTCGCTTCGGGGCACAGCGTCAACAAGTTGCTCTTACTGTAGGTTTGCAGAAAATACAGGAAGCCCATTGTAACGGTGCCAGGAACGTCCGGCCACGGGCTAGGCATGGTGTATTGGTACGGTGCAAACATATCTGAGTTGTCGTTCAGATACATCATCGACGCCAGACCGATCTGCTTGCTGTTGCTGATGCATTGCGTCTTTTTGGCGGCGCGCTTGGCCTGGGCGAAGACAGGGAACAGTATCGCCGCGAGGATCGCGATGATCGCGATTACAACCAACAACTCGATCAGGGTAAATCCATATTTTGATAATTTCTTCATTCGATCCGGCGAAGAGACTAGAAACATCGCCGCTCCATCTCCTATTCTATCCTAAAAAGTGCAAATTTGAACCTAGCAATTTATTGATTTCACGTGCGGCTTTTTTGGCCTGCGTCCCGTCCATTCGGTCGTATATGGCACGCATCGACGGATCTTTGTGGCGCTACAACTTGGTTAAGGTGGTCGTTATTGATGTCACGGAAGACTATGAACTCATGCAACCGCCGCTCCCAAGCGAGTGTTATCCAGTTCTGCGGGAGACCCTGCTTCCTGCCTTTCAGCTGAAAAGCCGCCTACCGGACTTGACTCTGGTCGACGGTTTTCTATATGACTGGCACGACGCGCCGCGAACCACGGACGAGCACTGGTACGTGGGAGTAGTGCATCAAGACATGGTGCACCGGCTGGAACACTCCGTAGCGGCAAAGTAACTCGCTATGCGAACTCGGCCCAACTGGAATCGGTTTCCCAAACCCTTACGCGCTCTAGCTTCGCCCGGCCCGGTGGAATCGAGTGATTTTCGGCTTCGAAGCCATTCGCCAAAACCTGCTCCACGTGGCGGTAGATTGCTTCCGCGAGAACCTCGGTCGTTGGGTCCTGGTCTTCAAAAATGATGCAGCTGTCGGGGTGGATGCGCTGAATATCGGCGGCCAGCGGATCGCGCGAGTTCATAGCCATGCGGTGGTCAAAATGCTCAACAAACGGACCCACGGCAAGCTTGAGGGCCTTAAAATCGACCAACATATCGTTCGCGTCGAGCTCGTTCGCAGAAACCACGACCTCGATCCGCCGAGAATGCCCGTGCGGAAAGCGGCAGCTTTCGGGGTGTTTGCTGAGCATGTGCCCCGATTCGACCGTGAAGGATTTGCAGACGCGATATCGTCCCATCGTCCCTATTGTACGGCGAGAAGCGAATCTGATGCGCTCAGAATTGCTCGCGGCTCTGGTCCATGCGGCGAATCGACGGCGTTGACGACTGCTACCAGTTCACCATATGGTTGATACCTCTCCGGCAAATTCCGATTAGAAACAAAAACGCTGACGACCGGCACGCCATACGCGGACGCGATGTGCCCAGTTCCAGTATCGCCCGCGATGTGCAGCGCGCTATGACGAATCCAGCCCATCGCCTCAGTGATGGTTGCCTCACCGACCATGTTCTTGGCGCCCGCTGCTGTCGGTTCTGGGTCGCCGGAGCCGCCCAAGTAGACCACTTCAAACCCACGCGCAAGGAACTCTGCGCCGACCGCGTCCCAAACTCCAATCGGAATGCGCTTGTCCGCGTGGCCGGCTCCGGTCGTGATCGTGATCAATTTTCCACCCAGCCCCAGTGGTGGCGGCACGTCGGGCATCATGGGAAGGCGCGGACGTTCGACCGCCACAAACTGGCTCACTAGCTCCAAATTTTGGTCCACTTGGTGGACTTTCAAGGGCACAAATTGGGGGTTTAACCTTTTGGTTAACGCGTCGGTTCCTGGCATCGAGAACCGGTGCATGGGGGCTGCGATGCGCAGTGCAAGTGCGGTTTTTCCGTGGCCCTGAAAGTCGAATCCGGCGTCGAATTTGTGGTCCCGCAACCGCAAATAGGTTCGAATTTGGTCCTGCCAGGTGGCTGGGTTCCACCGGTGTTTCTTCCAATGTTGGCGGTTGAAGGTGTGAACTTCTGCAAGTTCTGGGGTCGCGATGATTGGAGCACAAGAGCATTCGACACCCCAAGTGAGTTCGGCGCCGTGTGATTGTCGGAGCGCGGTCGCCGCCCAAGTGGTCATCACGCAATCTCCGAGCGCCCGGAATCTCACGATCAGAACTTTCATGTTGCTATATTAGGCCGTGTTGGCGGGCAGATTTCCAGCGGTCGTGGAACCAAAGCCATTGCTCGGGATATTCGCGAATCACCTTTTCGAGTGCGGCGTTCACCGCACGGATCATGCCCTCGCCTTTTCGCTCGTAGCCCGGCTCTGGCACAAGTACGTCGCCGACGATGATTTTGTACCGGCATGGCCCAGTGCGAACGCAAACCACAGAGATCGCGTCTGCGCCTGTCCGCTCGGCAATGACACCTGGACCCAAAACCGTGCCAGCAGGCTTGCCGAAGAACGGCACAAAAATCCCATCGATGTCGGGGTCTGTGTTCTGATCTGGAAGGATGGCGACGACACCATTCTTTCGCAGCGCTTCGATGATTGGCCGGGCCGCTTGGCCGCGCTCAACCACCGACGTACCTTGGCGCGCGCGCAGGGAATTAACCAATTGGTTAAGTTCAGCGTGCCGCACAGCCCGCGCGACAACGAGAAGCTCGTATCCCTGAAGGGCAACCCATGCGGCCGCGCGTTCCCAATTGCCCAGGTGGCCCGTGATCATCAGAGCGCCTTTGCCTTTCGCCAGAGCAGTGGCCAGCTTCTCAAATCCCTCGACCTCGATCGAATCCAAAATCTCCTGATCGGTTCGCTTTTCTGCGCGCAGAAAGTCGGCCGTTACAATGCCGTAGTGCTCAAAAACGCGGCGCGCGAGGTCGACACGCTCAGGTTCGGGCATTTCAGGAAAGGCGAGTTGCAGATTGGATAGGCACGTTTTTCGGCGCCTCTTCGCGACGGCGTACAACACGCGTCCGAGGCGAATACCAAACTTCTCCGCTTCTTCGGGCGTCTTCTTGGACACCAGCCGAATGCCAAATCGCAATGCAGCCGCGCCCGCCGCTCCTTCGATATTTCTTTTTTGAGCTTTCATCTCGCGGCCGCCTTAACCATTTGGTTTACTAGCCCCTCGAGGCTCGCCGCAAGGCGATCCGAAAACTTGACTTCGTAATCGGCGACCCAGATTTGCATGCTGGCGAGGTCATTTCGATGCCTCAATTTGACCCAGTCTTTGCTCGTGACGACGAGCGGTATATCGGCTTCAAATTGCGCCATCAGGTCGGGATCGGAAAGCGGGTCGTGGTCGCTGAGAGCGACAAATTTGCGCACTTGCAGGCCGCTGGCCATGAGCGCGTCACGTAGGCCGCTGGGGTTCGCGATGGCGCACATCGCGTCCACAGTTCGACTCTGTTCGGGACCGATCTCTGAGCCGCGCGTCGAGCGAAGCGTCAGTTGCCGGTCGATGGCGCCCGAATCAGGGATCACAAGGTTTGCCCGACGATAGTTCCAGGCGGGTTCGCGGTATGGACCCGCCGGCATGCACAGGCGATTCAGGTCAGGCGCGGGCCGCAACAAAATTATCGCCGACTTTTTGAGCGGCAAGTGCTGAAATCCGTCATCCATGACCAGAATCGAATCCGCGAAGTGCAGTTCGGCCAGTTTCGCTGCTTGCACCCGGTTCCGGCCCACGATCATTTGAACTTGCGGCAACGCGTCGCGGAGCAGCGCTGGTTCATCCCCCCAAGACCGTGAATCGAGTGGTCCTGGCGGAGCGATTTGAGCGTTGGCCTCGTGGGGACTACCGTACCCGCTCGCGCTCACGACAACCCGATGACCGCGCTCGAGTAACCAAGCACAAAGAGCACGAACAAACGGCGTCTTGCCGGTCCCGCCGACGCGCAAATTGCCAACACAAAGCACGGGTACCTTGGCTTGATAAGGGCGCTTGAGGCCCAATCGATACACTCCAAGATAAACCTCCCACCCGACGGCGTAGACCGCCGAAAGCGGTGCCAAAAGCCAGTTGATTGGCCCGGTTTTTTGCCACACCACGGGCCAGTTAGCCGCCATGCCGATCTCAGGCCACCACGCTCGGCGATTCGGTTTGAAGTTGCTCGATTTGGGTTACGGTCGAACTAACCAAATGGTTAGCATCGGCGCTGGTTTCGCCTTCAGAGTAAACGTGAACTATAGGTTCGAATGAATCGGGGATAGCGAGTACCCACCCTTGCGACGAGTTAATTTTGATGCCATCCATCGTTTCGACGTTGCTGGATTCACCGGCGAGTTCAGCTAGGCGGCGCATGACGGAACCCTTCGACTCCCAGGGACAGCGAACGTCTTGATACGCCATGTGGAAATCGGGCAATGACATCACCATTTCGCGAAGGGTGCAGCCAGTGATTTGCAGCATCGAGAACAGCTGGGCGACCGCGAAAATCGAGTCGAACCCGGGGTGTAGTTGCGGGAAGATAAATCCGCCATCGTTGTCCCCGGCGAACGCGATATTGGGTTCCATCGCCTTCGCCATCAGTGACCTCGTGTCCGACTTGGTTCGAATGACCTTCGCCTTTTGATCTTCGAGCCATTGTTGCAGATTCTGCGGCGCGGTCACGCTGAGCGCGATTTGTGCGTTCGGCGTCGTTTTCGCCACAAGGCCCGCCATGACGGCGAGCATTTGGTAACCGTCCAGCACGGTTCCCGCTTCGTCAACAACGGTAATTCGCTCGCCCTCATTCGTAAAAAGGACCCCAAAATCGTAGCCAAGCGTGCTCACGATCTGTTGCAAGTGTTCGCTGTGGCGAGCGATTTCGTGCGGTGATCGGGGTGCCTTCTTGGAATCGTTGTAGCCGTTGATGCTAATTGCGTCGATGCCGAGACGGCCGAGCATTCCGGGCAAAATGGAGCCCATCGAACCAAAACCGAAGTCGCAAACGATGCGCGGTCTGCGGCCAGGACCCATGGCGGGCAAGAGCCTGAAGAAGTCGTTCTGATAGTCCTCGATTGCGCGGCTAGAGTATTCGATTGCACCTAGGTCTTCGGGGTCGATTCGATGAAAATCTTCGCGGAAGAATGCGGTTTCGACCTTACGCTCGTGACCCTTGCTCAGGTAGTTACCGCGAGAATCGAAGAACTCCACCAACGTAACGCGCGAGTTGCCGGGAAGTTTGCGAACGTTCACCGCTCCGGCCGCGCCAGAGGTTCGAATGAAGTGCCGCGCGATGGGCACGGCGGTGCTTTGCATATCCAGCACGTCGCACCCGACGCTGAGGAGGCTGGCCATGATCGCGCGCTTGATCATGCGCGAGCTTCTCGTGCTGTCGCGGGAAGTTACGACGGTTGCGCGGTCCGGCAGGATGGAGCCGAACGCAGAACCAAGACGAGTAGCAAACTCCGGCGTGATTTCGATGTTGCTGAGCCCAGCCACTCCCAGTTCGCGGAAAAGCGTGCCTCGCCACTTGTTTCCCCAAACCAGGGAATAGGTGACGGTTGACCCGCGCTCGATGACCTTGTCGGGCCAGAGTTTGATTCCAGCGCGTATGACGCTACCAGTATCCAGCAAACAGCGGTCGCCAATGACCGAACCTTCGCCGATCGTGCAATCGCGCTTGACGGTCACTTTTGAACCTACGATGTTGGCCTGCACCATCGCGCCGGGGCCAATATAGGTTCCTTCCCAGACTACCGAGCGCTCAATAATTGCGCCATCTTCGACCAAAACGTTATCGCCCAAGACCGTGTAAGGACCAATCCGGGCTGAGCCTTTGATCTTAGAATTGCGACCGATGCAAACTGGCGGAATGATTTCAACGCGCTCGTCGATCGACGTGTGCGGGCCAATCCAGACTCCTGATCGAGCCTCTTCGCCGGGGATTTTCAAGTCAACTTGACGCGAGAGTAGGTGCTCTTGTGCCTCGCGGTATTGCTCCAAAGTGCCGACGTCGCACCAATAGTCGTCCATGATGTAGCCGAACAGCGGCTTGCCTTGACGCAGCAGTTCAGGGAAGATATCTTGGCTCCAGTCGTATTGGCGGCCCTGCTCCATGAGGTCCAAGATCTCGGGTTCCAGGATGTAAATTCCAGTGTTTACCGTGTCACTAAACACCTCGCTCCAACTTGGCTTTTCGAGGAACCTCGTGATTCGACCATCTTCGTCCACGATGACAACGCCAAAATCGGGTGGCTTGTCGACGCGACACAGGACGATGGTAGCAAGGCTCTTTTGCGCCCGGTGGTATTCGAGTGCCTTGGAAAGGTCGCAATCGGTCATCGCGTCGCCGCTGATGATGATAAAAGTGCCGTCTTTGAGCTTGGCTTCTGCTTGTTTGACGCTGCCTGCGGTGCCCAGCGGCGTGTCTTCGATGCTGTATGTGATGTTCAAACCGTAATCTGAACCGTCATCGAAATAGCTTTGAATCGCGTCGGCAAGGTAGTGAAGGGTCACAACGACGTCGGTCACGCCGTGCCGCTTGACCAGCTCGATGATGTGCTGCATGATGGGCACGTTGGCCACTGGGACCAAAGGCTTAGGACGATTAGCCGTAATGGGTCGAAGTCGAGATCCTTCGCCGCCCGCCATGACCACTGCTTTCATAGAACCGCCTTCGCCATTGATTTGCGGTTCCATTGTACTTAGTTTGAATCTAAAATATGCGGGTCGTGGCTCAAATATGTGGCTAAAATACACCTAGTAAATTTGCGGGATTTTAACAAATTGTGTCACTTTTCGCACTGGTATTTATCCCAGTTATCCGATTATGGTGTTGGAAATTGGGCGCGCGTGTTATATAATGTCCGTGTTCGTTGGGACCTTTATAAATGCGTTTCACCGTTCGTTTGTACGAAAACTTGAACGTGCAAGCTTGAAATTTCGGGCAGATGCCCGGTAGGGAGGACAAACTGTGATCAAGACGGCTGGCAAAGTTGGTCTTGCGCTTGGAGCGATGTTCGTCGTTGCAAACGCGCAAGCAATTAACTTCTTTAACGTCAAAATCTTTGGTACTAGCGACCTGATCGGAACTGTGGGCGAAGGCAATGGCTTCGACTCCAGCTTCTTCAAGGGCGCTAATGGCAAGGATATCGATTTCAAATTCACCAAAGCCCAAGTGGGCGACAACCTGCCTCGCGATTTTGGCGTGATCAACATCACGTTCGAAGCGATGGCAGATCAAGCAATTGTGCTTGACCAAGTGACCATTACGGCAACCGCTTTGCTGCTCGGTTCGGGCAACATGCGATTTACCGAGATTGTTGAAGACGTGGTCAATCCTGGCATCATCGCCAATCTAACGGTTGACTTGGATGCTTCAAACAACGGTGGTTTTTCCAAGGACCTCGTTTTTAGCCGCCAATCGAACCACATCAAGGTCAAGAAGACGATTTACCTTGATGCACCGAACGTTCAAAACCAATTCGATCGTGCGGGCGTCGGCCTTGTCGAGCAGAAGTTGAAGTGCGTACCTGAGCCCATTTCGATGGTTAGCATGGGTATTGGCGTTGCTGCTCTCGTCGCGCGAAAGCGCAAAGGAAGCCGCTAATTCCTGAAAAACGGAAGTTTAGTGGGAATTACTAAAGGGAGGAATACGTGAATAAATTTGCAATTCGCTTAGCCGTTGCAGCCGGTATCGCTGCATGCGCTGGCGTTGCCAGCGCGCTGCAATTCGTTGACATCCAAGTCACGGGCGATGCTTCAGTCATCGGTACTCTTGGTACCGATACGACCTGGAACGTCTTCGACAAGGACATCGACTTTGGTTTCTCGAAGGCTTGCGTCGGCGACAACTTGCCGCTTCGCAGCTCGACGATTAACATCACTTTCGAAGTCAAGTCGGATCCAGCCAAGGAACTGATCGTTTGCGACCTGTTGTCGGCTTCTGTGTTGACCAAGGGTTCGGGATTTGTTCAAATCACCGAGTTCATTGAGGACTTCACGAATGGCGGCCCAGCTTATGGTCCGTTGAGCGTGAACACGGCAACCACCAGCGGTGGCGTGCTTACTGGAAAGCTCGAGTGGCCCAAGGGTTCATCGCACATCAAGGTTAAGAAGTCCATCTTCTTGGATGCGACCGCTGACACCAACGTTCGAGACCTAGCCTGCATCGGTTTGATGGAGCAACGCTTCAAGACCGTGCCTGTGCCGGAGCCCGCAACGATCCTCGGCCTCGGTACTGCACTGGCCGCTATCGTTGCACGACGCAAGAAAGGCTGACAATTCAGCCAATCTTGGCTTTACCAACCGTCCTGAAAAGCACTGAGCGAACGCCGCTCAGTGCTTTCAGTTTTTTAGCTTGCGGAATTGGTGCTTTCCGACCTTCAGGACCTTTTCGGCAAGGTCGTTTAATGCAATTGGTTCCAAGCTCGTGACCTTTTCACCGTCGAGCGAAACCGCGCCATCACGAATCTTCTGCTTGGCGTCGCCATTGCTCTTGGCGAGTTCCAAAGCGACCATGAGCGCGCCAAGTGAGACGGCACCGGATTGGATAAGGTCCGCTGGAATCGCCGCCTCGGGCGCATCTACCGGTTGGTTTCGCTTGCTAAATGTGTCGAGGAAGTAGTTGTCGGCCTGCTCTGCGGTTTGCGCGTCGTAGTAAAGCGCCACGATCTCTCTGGCGAGGCGTCGTTTGGCGTCGCGTGGGTTCATCTCGCCGGACTCGCAGCTCTTGACGATGCTGCGGACCTCGTCCATCGGGACGTCGGTGCAGAGTTCAAACCAATTGCCCAGCAAGCTATCGGGGATCGACATCGTCTTGCCGTACATGTCGTTGGGCTCGTCGACGATTGCGACGTAGTTGCCCAGCGATTGGGACATCTTTTCTTTGCCGTCGGTGCCCACTAGCAGCGGCATCAGGAGCACAACCTGTGCCTCCATGCCGTATTGCTCCATCAGCGTTCGCCCAACCAGGTTATTAAACTTCTGGTCATTGCCGCCGAGTTCAACGTCAGCCTTGAGTTCGACGGAATCGTAGCCTTGGCAGAGCGGGTACAGAATCTCGTGCATCGAGATCGGCCGGTGCTCGCGCAAGCGATTGGTGAAGTCGTCGCGCTCCAGAATTCGGGCTACGGTATAGCGCGATGCGAGGCGGATCACATCCTCAAACGCCATCGCACCGAGCCAGTCTTTGTTGTAGCTGATCTCGGTTTTTTCGGGGTCGAGAATCTTGAAAAATTGTTTGCTGACGGAGGCGACGCATTCTTGCACTTCCTCGCGTGTGAGTTGCTTCCGGGTTTTGCTCTTGCCGCTGGGGTCGCCGATCATGGCGGTAAAGTCGCCGATGACCAGGCACGCCG
>CAYRAX010000087.1:0-11283 GCA_964422285.1 uncultured Chthonomonas sp. | reverse complement strand
TGCCCATCATAATGCGATGCGCCTTCAAACCCACTGCCACGATCATGCACGAGCAAAGAACCATAACCACCGACCACGAAAATACGACCCTGAAAGGCCGCGGGCGCCATGACCCGTGCGTTTTGCCGCGCGCGGTACCAATGGTGGAAGCGATGGTGGCCCTGACCCTGGTTGACCACGCCCTTCGCCAAAGCGTTACCAAACAACTTTGCCAGTAGATGGTGAATCTAACAATTCGTTAATCATTTCTTAACATTGCCCCGTGCACAATATCCTTGGTGGCACCAATGTCAGCGGTCGTAGTCGAACGAGAAGAGATTTTTGTGGAAACCAAAATCGAAGCCAAAGGCGTGAACTTTCACTACGGCTCATTCCAGGCCCTGAAAGGGATCAATATTCAGGTTCCCGAGCGCCGGATTACGTCTTTGATTGGTCCTTCCGGTTGCGGCAAATCGACGCTCCTCCGGTGCCTTAACCGCATGAACGACTTGATCGACGGCACACGGCTGACCGGCGAAGTCATCTTGGACGGCGTGAACATCTACGGCAAGGAAGTTGACCCGGTCGCGCTACGCAAGCAAGTGGGCATGGTTTTCCAAAAACCGAACCCTTTCCCCATGTCCATTTTTGACAACATCGCGTATGGACCTCGGATTCACGGTGTGCGCGGCAAAGACGAGATCGCGAACATCGTCGAACGCACGCTCAAACAGGCATTCTTGTTCGACGAAGTCAAAGACAAGATCCATCAAAGCGCGCTGGCGCTGTCTGGTGGACAGCAGCAGCGGCTTTGCATCGCGCGAACCTTGGCGGTTGATCCCGAGGTCATCTTGATGGACGAGCCCTGCTCAGCCCTGGACCCCATCGCCACCAGCAAGATCGAAGACCTCATGTTCGAGTTGCGCAACGACTACACGATTGTCATCGTGACCCACAACATGCAGCAAGCCCAGCGGTGCAGCGACTACACCGGATTCTTCATGATGGGCGACCTCGTCGAATTTGGCGCTACCGAATCGCTGTTCTCCTTCCCTACTCAAAAGGCCACGGAAGACTACATCACGGGCCGATTCGGTTGATCTTGGCCCCAGTTCGGTAGAATCGACTGGTTAAATGGCCGATCTTTCCCCATTGCTCAACTCGGTACACAAAGCGGCGCGCAAACTCGCCAGCTCAGCAAATTTCGATACCGTCTTGCGAGACGTGTTGCGAATCTGTGTCGATGCCGCCGGAGCAAGCGGAGGCACGATTTACCTCTACGATCCCAGCCGGAGCGTCCTACAATTCCGCCATGTGTTGCCGGAGGAAGTCGCCGAAGTGCTCCAACTGAAGGATATTCCGTCCGATTTCGGCATCGCGGGCCAAGTTTTCCAGACTCGAAAAACCGTCATCAGCCACTTTAACGAGGATGATTCGACCCAATCCGCCAAGTCGAAACAGCTCGGCGTCGCAACGCAGGTCACCAGCATGATCACGGTTCCGCTGATGATGGAGACCGAGGAACCGATTGGCGTCGTGCAGCTCGTCAACAAGCAATCGGGCCAATTCGATGCCAACGATGCGATGGTGCTCGATACAGTTTCGGCGATTTGTACGATGGCTTACGTCAACTCTAAGCTGCTGGACGAAACCACGCGCGCCTCACAATTGCTGGGAATGGGCAAAATCGGCCACGACATTAAGAACCTGGCCTTTGCGCTTGAAGCCAACGTGAGTTTTAGCGACGAAACCCTCAAGATGCTGCGCGACGAAGTGGAAGGCGCGGGAGTTCAGGAAAAGGTTGGCTGGGCGGTTGACGAGGTTGAGATGATGATCAAGGATCTCAGCCTGTCCATCGACCGCATCAAGCGCTATTCGATCCTGATGAGCGACCTTTCGGCGGGCAAGGCGCTTCAACCCACCATGCACAGCGCGCCGCTCGCGGAGACAATTCGCCTTAGTGCCGCCTACTTGGAATCTGAAGCGAGAAACAAGTGCGTCAAGCTCGTTTACGATATTCAGGACGACGCTCCACCGGTCATGCACGACGAAATGTACATTTTTCGAATCGTCCAAAACCTGGTGAGCAATGCGATTAAGGCGGTCGGCGAGACTACCGAAGGGGCCGACGAAGAGGACCCTTCAACCTGGAAAACCGTCACGCTTCGCTACTTTTATCGCGACGGCAACCATGTGTTGGAGGTCATCGACACCGGGCCAGGAATGTCGCAGGAAGTTGCCGAGAGCATTTTGAGCGGTAATGCGCGGTCCGTCTGGGGTCGTTCTTCCGGCTCCGGTTGGGGCACCAAAATTGTGCTCGAACTCGCGCACACCCATCACGGCGTCGTTTCCATTGACAGCAAGCTCGGCGAAGGATCGACGTTCCGCGTGACTCTTCCCGCATCAACTCAATAGTCCGAAATAGCGAATATCAAGTCCCCGGCGAAAATATTGGGACCTGCATTGTCCCGCGCGGCTATACTACAGGCGTGATACTGTCTGCCTTATCTGCGCTCGCGCTAGGTCAACTTGGCGCACTTAACTCTAGCTTGTCTCCCCTTCTGATGCGTTCGCCGACCATCAACTCCACCACGATTGTGTTTGAGTTCGCCGGCGACCTGTGGTCTGTGCCGCGGTCTGGAGGCAAAGCGGCCCGCCTGACTTCAAACCCAGGATCGGAAAGTAGCCCCAGGTTTTCGCCCGATGGAAAGTGGATCGCGTTCACGGGCGAGTACGACCATAACCTGGACGCATTCGTCATGCCAGCCGAGGGAGGAGTGCCCAAGCGGCTGACCGCCCATCCGGGATATGATACGGCCATCGGCTGGACGCCGGACAGCAAGTCCGTAATGATTTGCTCGGCAATGGCTTCGAGCACGCCGTCACCAAGGCTGTTCACCGTTCCGATCACGGGAGCCGTTCCCAAAGCTCTGCCCTTCCCCGAAGGAACCCAAGGCAGCCTTTCGCCAGACGGACAACAAATTGCTTATGTTGCTGGGTTCAAGTGGCAAGACGCTTGGAAACGCTATCGCGGCGGCCAAGCCGATTCGATCTGGGTGGCAAAGCTCAGCGACTCCAGCTGGAAGCCAATCCCCAAAAAGAACGAAAATAATTTTAACCCCATGTGGGTCGGCAACAAGGTCTACTACATTTCTGACAAGAACGGCATCAACGGGCTGTTTAGTTACGACGTTGGTTCCGGCAAAGTGGACGAACTCATCAAAGGATCGGGATTTGACCTCAAAACAGCTTCGGCTGGCCCAGGTGCCATCGTGTATGAAAAGTTGGGGTCGATCGGGCTCTATGACCTATCAACAAAAAAGGCGGTAAACGTTCCCATCGAAATTGCGGGTGACTTTCCCGAGGTGCGGAGCGAGATAAAGCCGCTTGAAAACTATGTGAGTGGTGCCTGGCCTTCGCCCAGCGGCCAACGCGTTGCAGTTATCGCGCGCGGCATGCTCTTCAGCGTTCCGGCATCTAAGGGTCAAACACGAATGCTGACCGAAGGCGAGGGATTTGACCGGCGAGATCCAGCTTGGTCGCCCGATGGAAAGTCGATCGCGTACATCACGGACGAACACGGCGGTCAAGAGATGGCGATCTTGGATGTTGCTAGCAACAAAACAAAGTTCATGACTCTCGGTGCGCCGCCCGCGTTTTACGAGCGAATCGCCTGGTCGCCAGACTCCGCAAAGATTTCTTACACCGATCGCCGGCAGAAAGTTTGGATATTGGACGTCAAGTCTGGTTCAAACACCGACGTGGACATGGGCGTTTACACCGATCCATACACGATCATCGACCCAAAATGGTCGCCGGATTCGGAGTGGCTCACCTGGAGCCGGGACCTTGACAGTCATATCAACGCGGTATTTGTTTACAACTTGGCGGCAAAGAAAGTCACCCAACTGACCGACGGGATGGCGAACGCCAAGAACCCCGTTTTTGATCGTAGCGGCAAATATTTGTACTTCACGGCGAGCACAAAAACTGGACAAGCGGTCAGCTGGCTCGACCTGACGAGTTTTAACCAACCCAACATCGTGAGTTCGGTTTATGCGATTGTGCTCAAGGCCGACGCACCGCACCCATTGCAACCAGAAAGCGATGAGGAAGCCGCGCCCGCCGCGAGTGAAACCACGCCGAAGCCCGCAGAGGCCGCAAAGCCTGAGAAAAAGAACCTGATCGACCTCGATGGAATCGAGCAACGCATCATTCCGCTACCCATGCCGGAAGCCGTTTATGACGCAATTGAAGCGGGGCCAAACAACAGCGTTTTTGTTCTTCAAGGCGCGACTAAGGCCCTAGCGACCGATTTTACGTTTGGCGGCACGCTCTGGAAATTTGATTTCGGAAGCCGCACGGCGATGCCATTCTCGCAATTTGTCACCGGCATGACAGCTAGCGCCGATGGAAGCAAGATTTTGATACGCCGCGGCGGGCAATCCATCATGGCTTCGACGGCGGCACCGGTTGCTCCATCGGCAGAGCCAGTAAGCCTCAACGATGTTCGCGCGCGAATCGACCCGCAAATCGAGTGGAAGCGCATGTTTCACATGGTTTGGCGCAACGAAAAATTGTTGATGTACGATCCGAATCTGCACGGCATCGACGCGGATGCAATGGACAAGCGATACAGCCCATTCCTCGATGGCATCGTTACTCGCGAGCAACTGAACTATTTGTTCACAGACATGCTGGGCGAATTGTCGATTGGGCACATGTTCATCGGCGGAGGCGATGCGCCCTACGTGGACTACATCCCCGGCGGCCTTCTGGGCGCGGATTACACGTTTGAAAACGGCAGGTACCGACTTGCACGCGTGTATTCTGGCGAGCGCTGGAACCCGTCTTTGCGGGCACCGCTCGCTCAGCCAGGCATCGCCGCGAAAGTGGGTGAATACATCTTGGCGATTGACGGCAAAGATTTGACCGAACTCAACGACATTTATGCCACGCTGGAAGGCAAAGCCGGCAAGCAAGTCAAAGTTCGAATCGGGCCCAATCCCGATGGCTCAAAATCGCGCGAAGTGACTGTGGTTCCGACCGGATCCGAGGGCGGACTGCGGTTCCGAGCTTGGTCGGAAGATAATCGCAAGCGAGTCGCCGAAGCCACTGGAGGCAAAGTGGGCTATGTGCACGTACCCGACACGGCAAACGACGGCTGGAACGAGTTCAATCGCTACTATTACGCGCAGAGCGACAAGCTGGGAATGGTCGTTGACGAGCGGTTCAACGGCGGCGGTTTGATCAACAACTTCATGGTCGACGAAATGTGTCGAACCTTGGATGGCTTGTTCACACCGCGCCACGGAAAGGATTGGCCGACGCCCGGTGTCGCAGTCTTTGGGCCGAAAGTTATGCTGGCCAACCAATTTGCGGGATCGGGCGGCGACATGTTCCCTTGGCTGTTCAAGGAGCGCAAGATCGGCCCAGTAATCGGCAAACGAACTTGGGGAGGATTGGTGGCAGCGTTCGGATTTGCGCTTCCCGATGGAGGATCAGTCCGCGCGCCGAACTGCGCTTTCTACAACCCAAATGGCACGTGGGACGTGGAAGGATGGGGTGTGTCCCCGGACATCGAGGTCGAACTCGACCCATTCTTGTGGCGACAAGGAAAGGATGCTCAGCTTGAACGAGCCATTGTCGAAATTCAAAAGCTGATGAAAACCTTCAAGTATCCCAAGCCGATCAAGCCCGCATATCCAGATCGCACGAAGGTGGATGTAAGGCACTAAACGAGCCGCGCGCGGCTTTGGCAACTTGCTAAAGCCGCGCGATCCACCGATAAATGGCGACCGCGAGCCGACGCGATTTGAACCTGAGCGTGGACAAAGAGCCAGTTTCCATATTCACCGCCCGGGGATTTCTGTACGCACTGAGCAGTTTTTTCACCTCGCGCCAGTAGGCGATATCCCATTTCGCCATCGCGGTGTGGTAGATGATCGGCTTGGCCAGTTCAAGTTCGGGCATTGAGCGCAGAAAACGGCATTCACCACGCACCACATCGAGGTGAATTGGGCCGCGTATTCGCCAGGGCGTCAGGCTATATTGGCGGCTATCCGGCACAACCGTGCCGATTTTCGACTGCGCCATCGCAATGGAAATGCAGACCTCGTCAACCACCTTCCCGCCGTTGCGCTCCAATCCCCAGGCATCATAATCCGCTTGAAGTTGCATGATCTTCGCGATCAGGTCCTTCGCCGCATCAGTTCGCCGGTAGTACAAGAAGCCGCCGCTGAACTTGGGAATTTCGGCTAGGCCAAGCTGATTCATCACCTTCTTGATATTGCCGTACCATTGCCCCGGATTCGCCAGCCACCGACCCTGGACGGCAAAATCCTCATTCGCTAACTCGTTAAAGATTTGATCAGGATTGTCAACCGCGAGGCAATCCCCATCGATGAACAGAATTTCATCGGCATCCGTGACTTCCAGGCCGCTCAGCTTCATAAACCAATGGTCATAGTTTGCCGGCTTGTCCAATACTTCATCAAACAACTCATTGAGCTCTTGATCTGACTTTACGTCAGAAATGCAGTACAGCTTCGCTGACGTGTTGTAAAGCCTTAGACTAATCGCCAGCGCTTTGGCCATAGTGCGATACTGCTCCTGGCCAGTTGCAAATGTTAAGATTGCTCTACGCGGCGAGTGCATTTCGATTGGTTAGCTTCTTGATGATTTTCTTGCCGATATCTTGGCCGGGTTTCTCTAAGAACTTCCAAGATAGATCGGCTAGAATCCACGACGTGCCTAGCACGAGTGAAAATAGAAGAATGAAGAATCCGAAGCTCAAATCTTCAACGCCAAACTTCTTCATCACGCGACTATAAAACATGACAAACATGTAATGCCAAATGTAGACGCTAAAACTCAGCACACCAACCCGTTCGAAGAAGCGATTGACGATAATCTTTGGCCGATACGTGCATGTGAAGAACGCCCAAACCACGAACAGCGCCGCGAACGGCAAGTGTCCTGGCACTCCGCCAGGATGCCAACCAGCAACTGCGATGAGCGCCAAGAAGGACGCCCACCAGCCCCACTTTTCCCAACTTGCGGCGGCGGTGGCCAAGCGCTCACGGCACAAGAAGAACAGGATGAACCCGCAACCAAAAACAACGAGTTGGTTCGGCATCCAGTAAAATGCAAATTCCCACTCCAGCAACGACCACTTCTGATGGATCGCTAACGCGTAAGAACTCACGCTGAGTATCAACATGAGAAATGTAAATACTATCGCGTTATGCAAGTTACGGATGACTTTCGCGAGCGATGGGACGAGCAGATAGAACATGAACTCTACTGAAATCGACCAACCGCCGGGCACGATGGTGTTGATGTGCTTCATCGAGAAGCCGTGCACAAAGAAGAAAGTTAAAAGGTATCCCCACCAGTCATACAATTGCCCCATTGCGAAGTAGTGCACTGGAATGTAGGCAACGATACCCAAATAGAACATTGGTGCGATACGGAAGAAACGCCGGATAAAGAAGTTTCTCGCCGCGTTTGGTTCGCCCAGGCGACCATAGAAACTGTGCAGCATCGTAAACGCGCTAACAACAAAGAAAAGCTGCACACCATACATTCCAGAGTAGAAGAAATTGTATAGAAAACGATTGAAGGGATCGGTTATCTGCCGACCATAATCGAAGCTAATTTGTATGCAGTGTGTGAACAGAACACCAATGACGGCCACGCCGCGCAATGCATCAATAAATGCAAGCTTTCGGACGCTTTCCAGCGGCGAATGGGCTTGCGGTGTGGGTTCGGCGGTCGAAGTCATGGCCAAGCAATTTTGGGGGATCAGCTACCCCCTAGGGAATGATCGGTCCTGCTGGCGTCGCGCTCTACCCCTGGTTGCCGACCGCTACCAGTATACTTGACGGCATGCCGCGGTTTGACCTGAATTCGCCGCCACCGCAGTATGTCGCCGCCCGCGCTGGGCAATATCAGGCTCCTGAGGGCTGGCAAACCATCCCCCTAGGCGATTGGCAGATCCATGTATCGCCGACATTGCCCGCACATCGCGTCGTCATCGCCGGTCAACCCATTGGCTACCTTTTGGGTCATGCAGTACTGCCGAATGCGCCTCAAACCACAACCGCCATCGCTGGCGAGTCGTTGGTGGTACTCGACAGCCTCATCGGCAACTGGATCGCGCTCTGCGTGGTGGACGGTGCGTTGACCGCCATCATGGATCCGTGCGGGCGAATTCCTCTTGTGTATTCAGCTGAGCAGGGTGTAGCCGCGTCAGCGCCGAGTCAAGATTGTTTTCATACAGGTTTTAACAAAAACTTGTACACATCGCTCAATATGCCGGATAGCGGGCTTTATTTTCCGTTTGGGTTGACGCCGTACAATGAAATCGAGCGGCTGATGCCAAATCACCGCCTGAACTTGGAAACAATGTCGGTCACGCGGACCTGGCTGCCATCCGGATCAACCGACTTCAGCGCGGGAGTAGACGCCATCGCCGAGCGCGTGCGCCGCAACGTGAGTGCGGTCTTGGATCTCGGTTCGGTTGCGCTGACGCTCACCGCGGGCTACGATTCGCGCGTGATTTTGTCTGCATGTCGCGGCCGCCTTGAAGGGCTTCGGAGCTACACCATCTTGGGCAACGCGATGGACCCGCTCGGTAGCCGCCGCCTTTCGAGCCTAGCTGGCCTCGATACTACGTTTTTGAAAGCCCAGCGCGCCACGCCGGAGGAACGGGCGGCATTTCTGCAGCGTTCAGGCCACTGCATTGCGGGCGGAGTCTGCGATTTTTGGCCAACCTTTTTGCAATTCGAGGCTGAAAACCTGCTTGTGGGATCGGGTGGCGAGATTTTCAGACACTATTGGGAATCGAACGGCGACGAGCCCATGGATGCCAAGTCTCTACTGCAGATGATGGGTTTGCCGGTTTTGCCGGACTTGGTGCAGGCAGCTGAAAAGTGGCATCAGCCGCTGAGCGACCTATCGAACGGCACCATTTTGGACCTTGCCTACATCGAGCAGCGAATGGGGACTTGGAGCGCGCCAGAGACGGTCTCGGGCTGCGGATTTCCTGGATTCACGCCGTTCAATGACCGAACAATCATCGACACGGGGCTCGCGATTCCGTACGCCGAGCGCGCAGACAACGCCGTCCCGCGCGAAATCATCCGCCGCTTATGGCCGGAGCTGCTTTCGGTGCCGATTAACCAAGAACCCTGGACGGACGCGTGGATCCGCAGATACAAAAAAGTTCTGAAAAAGATCCGCGGCTATTAGGCGGTCCCGGCGGCTTCCATCGCGGTTTCGGCACGATTATCTCGGTTGAGCGTTGACCGATAGGAATTCAGCGACAGCCCCGCACAGGTGAACATAACGCCGACGGGCACCGGATTGGCAAAAAGCGATCCCCAGAACATTCCCGTAAGGTTAAAGATCATGAGCGCGACGGTCGCAAGCTTAAATGCTTCGTGCCAATAATCCTCGTTCGGTTGATGCAACGCCACAATCGCGCTCGCGAGGCCGATGATGAGCATCAACGCGAGAATGCCAATCGCCGGGTATCCGCCCCAAATCCCCATCAAGTAGAAGCCGTTGTCGATCAGGCCCACGTTCATCCATTTGTTCGGCAAAACCTGGGTGGTCCATCCGGCAAAAGCGGGCTCAACGCCAATGCCGAAGTAGGGTTGTTCCTGCAAGACGTACCGCGCTTGGGGCCAGAGACGCGTTTGACGAAAGTCGAGTGTGTCGGTGCCCTGCAACAAATAGCCAAAGCGGTCGGGTTGCAGTGCGATGAACATGACTACCGCGCAGACCACGGATGCGCCGGCAACGAGCACACGTTGACCGTGCTTCTTGTATGCCCAATAGAAAATCCATATCGCACAAACCGCGACCAGCAACATCTGGTTTCGAATCTGAATGATGGTTGCCGAACCTAGCAGGAGCATCACGGAGACGATGTCAGTCCACTTGATTGGTCGATACTTAATGACGACGGCGACCATCAGAGCGGCTGCACAGGGCCAAACCACTGCGTTTCCAACCGCGGAGTGCAGGCCCGGTGCGCGGATGATTTCGGATTGCTCTGCGCCTGCAAAGACGATGTCTGCTTCGCGGATTTTTCGAGCCAATTCAATCGCTGGACCGAGTCCAAAGAACTGCAAAAAGGCGGTGAACGAAGAAATCACCGAAATGATGATCGTCACGAGGCCGAAAACCTTGCGACTTTCTGGTGCGAACCATACGAGCATCGCGGCTTGAATGAACGCCAAAACATAAACCAGGAACACGAAATCCATCGCGTTCGGTACGGTCATGGTTCCCACAACCATCTGGCCTCGTAATGAACAAATGCTCAGCCAGACCTGCAGCATCATCATGATCATGATGAAAAACGGCAGTCGCAGGGGAGCGCGGCGAGTCCACAGAGCAACAAAAACCCACAAACCTGTGCTGATGTAGGTGAACTTTTGCGCGCCGATCGGGTTAAGAATAAAGTTCAAGTATTGCTGGGCAAAAACCAAAACGCAGTTCAAAAGGCCCCAGTAATAAAGCGCTTGATAGGCTGGCGCACCGGTGTCCCGGTAGCGCGCATCTAATCTCGCCGTTATCGACCTTTCTTGAAATGGTGTTTCCATGCAAAAAAACTAACTCTGGTTCATTGTACGCTTTATAGAGACGAGCAGACACTTCCAAAAGAACCGCATCGTCACCGGCCATCCCGCGCGCCGCAGGTAGGTTAGCGAACCTGGAAACCGCTGTTGTTCAGCCATCATAAGGTTCGCGACCCGCCTGATTCGATGCTTTTCATCTTCGGTTGCAAAGGGCCATCCGGCGAGCATGGCATTGACGCTCTCTTCGTGACCTACCGTGCGCTTCGAGACTGATCCCGGGCTGACTCGGTAGTCGGTGAGGACTTCGTCGATTTGCTGCCAAGTTCCAACCCGCGCCGCGCACCGAATCCAAAAATCGACATCTTGATACTTGGTGAGCACTGGGTTGAACCCGCCAACCGCATCGTAAGCACTTTTGGTTACCGAAAATCCGCTACCGGTTGGCCAAGCCCGATGGGATAACAAATCGCGCCAGTCGCGAGTTCCCGACGGCGCCCGACCGGCGGTCCAACCAGGAGACGGACCACCTTCGACAAATGGCTTCGCGCGGTCTAGCACAAGGCATTCACTAACTTCGGCATGAACGGCCAGGTGTTGGGCGATTTTTCCAGGCCGATAGCGATCGTCAGCATCCAAAAAGAAAAGAACGTCACCGCTGGACGCCTTCACCGCCTCGTTTCGTGCAATCGCGCCGTTTGCGTGGGGCAGGCGC
>CAYRAX010000086.1:0-11299 GCA_964422285.1 uncultured Chthonomonas sp. | reverse complement strand
AGAAACCCTGCGTGACCTGCGGCTGGAAGCCAGTGACATCATCGAAACGCTGAAGAAAAATCCAACGCAAGCGGGTATTCAACAGGCTCGCGAGCAGCTCAAGCGCGTGCAGGAGCGCGGCTCCGCGACGGCTCAGCGATTCAAAGATACGACGCCCGTGGTCGCAAAACCAACCAGCCAGATCCAGCGCGGCACCACGGTCCGCGTGGCTCGGCATGGCCAAACGGGCATCGTTGTCGACGAGCCGCGAGGCGGTAAGGCAAATGTGCAAATCGGCATGGTGAAAATGACCTTCGACCTGTCCGAGCTGGAACCCATCGAAGCCGAAGTCGCCAAGCCGTCGGCCACGGCAAGGAAGAATTTGGGATTGCAAAAGGCGCAATCGGCGTCGCTGGAAATCAATGTGCAGGGAATGCGCGCGGAGGAGGCAGCCGTAGCGGTCGGTAAGTTTATTGATGATGCGCTGCTGGCCGCGTATCCCAGCGTCCGCATCGTTCACGGCAAGGGAACAGGGATTTTGCGACAAGTGATTCAGGAGATGCTGAAGAAAACGCGCGGGGTCGCCCATTTCAATGTTGGCGAACCCAGCGAAGGCGGCGAAGGCGTCACGATCGCGCACCTGCGCTGAGCTTTTGCGCCTGGCGCGCGGCCGAAAAGGTCCCCCTCACGAAGCTGAGGGGGATTTAGGGGGAGACCGGCATAGCACGCGGACGCGCCGTCTTCGCGAGGCATCGAGATTTAGGCTACGCTTAGCGAGCATTGCCATCGACCAAGTTCGATGACAGTGGCACGTGACCGAAAAAGTCCCGCTCAAGAAGCTGAGGGGGATTTAGGGGGAGACCAACATGGCACGCGGACGGCGCCAACAACACCAACAATCCGGCTCGCGCAATCACAAACATTGCGTACGCCTACACCTCACTCCGACCTCGCCCGGCGAACATGTCAAAATAGCTGACCTAAGATGAATTCTTGCAAACCGGACGTGAAAATTTGAACTTGCACGAGGCAGCAGCCAAAGTTCGCGCGAACGCATACGCCCCTTACAGCGGCTATCAGGTCGGGTGCGCAATTCTCGGCGCAGATGGCGAAGTTTATGTCGGGGCCAACTTCGAAAACATCAGCTTTGGCGCGACAATTTGCGCGGAGCGGTGCGCGTTGGGCGCGATGATCGCGGCTGGCTGCACCAAGATCGCCGAGATTGCAGTTGTAACCGCCGATGGGGCCGCGCCGTGCGGGATTTGCCGCCAAGCGATCGCCGAGTTTGCCGCCGCCGATGTGTCCGTGCACTGCTATGACGCCCAAGGAAAGCACGAAATATTCACGTTTGGAACTTTGTTGCCAAAATCCTTCGAATCGACCGAAGTGCGCCCGCGCCCTGATTCGTCCAAACGCTAAACTATCGTGAACTTCATGAAGATTAACAGGACAGCGGGGATTTATTTGGCTTTGGCCGCGATACTTTGGGGATGTGGCGGCGGTGGTGGCGGTGGCGGCACCACATCTTCGGGGGGCAACGGCGGAAATACCAACGGCGGCGGCTCGAAGAATGACGTGGCCGGAAACCTAGTTGGTTGTGTACTCACGAACACGGGCAGCGGCATCCAGGGCATTTCGCTCCGCTTGATGGACGGTTCGAACGCGGTTCTGGCCGTCGCGGTTACCGATAGCAATGGCTTCTTTGGGTTCGATGCGCCAGCAAACGCGGCCAAGCTAGTGGTCGTGCCGGAGTCGGTCGATACCAACACGTTTTATCGCATGTTTGAATACAAGGGCAAAACCTACGCGCCGAGCATTTTGGGTTGCGGCCCAACGATTCCCGCTGTCGGTGGCGCAAAAGTGATTCTGGATCCGTTCATGATCACGTACAAAACAAGCGCTCCTCCTGCGCCGCCGACTTGCCTGTAGGATTGCCAAAAAATGGGTCTTTGGGTCAACGCGTGGGGCCCGATGGCAGTAGAATATTCGGCATGCTCCGGAGGCAGCAAACTTGGACTCAAAATTAGGGCTAACTCCCGCGTCGGAATCTGGCGCCGGGACGCCCGATTTGCGCACGGATGTCGAAGAGCTCTTGGCGCTGGCCGAGCGCTTGAAAGAAGCCCATGGCGGCGAGCTGGACGACAGCGCAATCCAGGCGGTTGCCGAAATGACAAACGCACCGGTCGAATACGTGCGTTTGGCCGTTCTTTCGCGTGAAAAGAAAACCGAGAAAAAGCAGACCGGCATCCAAAAGTCCAAGACATTTCTCTTGTCGCTTGATCCGGCGACCCGGACCTATGTCTATGCAGCCATCGCGGCCACCATCGGCGGTCTGTTTCGCGTCATTGCAGACACTTCCAGCGACCCGTCCGGCCTTTTTGGAACCATAGTCGTGTTGGCCTGGGTGGCGGCGGCTGGCGTGTGCGGCCTGGCAAAGGACCGGAAACTCGGCGTCTTGTGTGGTGCAGCGTTTGGCGCGATGTTCTCGTTCAGTTCGTCCGTCTTCCTGGCAATTTTCCAAGCTTTTTCGGCACATGCGCCGCGTAACGGCGACCCGACCTTGATCATTCCCTTTACGATGCTCGGCACTTTTGTGGGGCTGTTCGCGAACGCCGCATGGCAAAAACATTCCCGAAAGATCGGGGTGGTCGATCCGGCCGAGGAGCGCCGCCAGCTTCTTTCAAAACTTGTTGAATTGCAGGATCAACTGCGCGCAGGCGAGCAGACGATGTCGTTTTTGAGCCTCGACATTGTGGGTAGCACCAGGCTTAAGGAGTTCGCCGATCCTCTCGCGGTCGAGTTTACGTTCACCGAATATCATCGATTCGTGGAGTCGATCACGCGCAAGCACGGCGGATCGGTGCACTCCACAGCGGGCGACGGCATTACGTGCGCGTTTCCGAATCCAGCAGCCGCCTTTGCCGCCGCAAGAAACATCCAGTCGGGTCTCATCGAGGTCAACACCTACCGCAACAAACTTGGGTCTCCGCTGGTTTTGCGAGCCGGAATTCATCATGGCGCGGTGGTTCCGCAGGGCGATGGCATTCAGAGCATTAGCTTTGCTCACGTCATCGACATCGCCGCGCACATTCAAAAAGAGTGCCCGGAAGGTGCGGTTGCCGTTTCGCTTCCTGCCGCCTCGATGATCCAAGGTGGCCCTAGCATCGTGGGAGACGAAGAGGTCAGCACCCACAATGTCACGGCGAGGGTTTGGCGACCGAAAAGATCCAGCGATGGCGCGCAAGCCCAGTCAACGCCACCAAAGTTTCAACCCGAAGTTTGATCCAGCGGGTATCACTTGAACCGTGACCGATCACGAATCAAAACCGCCCGCGCCGAGCAACACGCTAGTTGAGCCCGAGTCCGTCAAACACCAAAAACTACGCCTAGCCATTTTCGGGCTGACGCTCGCGGCATTCATCGTTGCCTATCAACTTTTCAAGAAATTCAGCGTTGATCCCACCGACCTGCTCGCGACGAACACGGTAGGAATGATCGCGGCGGTCGAAACGCGCGGCGATGGGTCGCAGGCAGTGATTTTTGATGCGAGCGGCAAAAAGATCGAGTCGCCGGAATACAAGGACGGCATCAATGACCGCGACGTGGCTTGGTCGCTCGATGGCAACCGACTTTTCTTTTCTAGCGATCGCGACAAAGGCGTTTACCAGATTTTTCGCTGGAACCCCGGCGCCGACAAATGCGAAGTGAGAACCGTCGGTAGCCGCAGCAAGGCCCGGCCGCAATTTGGACCGCCAGGATACACGACTGATCCGAGCATCGGACTCATCATCGAAGGTGGATTTGTGTTGCAAATGGACCCCAAAAACGTCGAGCGATTGCAGCTATTGCCGCCGGTGATCCAGCAATCAGGATCATCCGAGGAAGGCGCAGGCGCCCAGTTCGAAGCGATGTACAAAGATCTCGGCACCAGCTTCAAAATTGCAAAATTCACCTCGGGCCGCGAAGGCGTTGTTGCGCTCATGCGGCGCGATTCGGGCGAAGTGCTCATCCTGCAAGGGTTCAAAATTACCAAAAACGACAAAGGCGAAACGCTGTATCCGCGACCGATTCCTATCATCGCGGGCAAGCGCATCGATTTTGACGTCAGCGCCGATGGAATGATCGCGGTCGCCGTGGTCGGCGCGCAACGCATTCAAGAGAACTTCCTATTGCAGCCGGGCGAAAAAGCGCCACCCGCGCCACCGTTCAAAAATGCTTTGCTACTGATCAACTCCAACGACACGGCAGTTCAGCCATCCGTGGTTTTTGCCGCGCCGAACGATTCGGAAGCGATTATCAAACCCAAATTTTCGGCCGACGGAAAGTCGCTGTTCATCCTCGTCGGCGAAGGATCTGATGTCGGAAATGTCACCGTCAAAGGCCTCATGTCGGTTCCCGCGCAGCCGTCCGGCGTGAAGGAGGCGCAACCCGTCGTTCGCGGCGCGATCTCCGATTTCGATTTGTCGCCAGATGGCGCGAAGGTGGTTTATACGGCCTCGGCAGGCGGGAAAAACACGATTTTCTTGGTGGACGCTAAAGGCGGAGAATCGAAAAAGCTCACCGACGACGGCGACTACTCAGAGCCCCGATTTAGCCCACAAATCAAAAAGTGACCGTTCGCGATTGGTTGAGTGGCGCCGCCGAAAAACTGGAGCTAGCGGGGATCGAATCGGCGCGCATGGAGGCGCAAATTTTGCTTGCTCACGAGCTTGGCGTGGACCGCGCCTGGTTGGTCGCGCATGGCCAGGACGAAGTCTCCGCAATCGATGACGCACGGCTGTCGCGCCGCATCGCGGGTGAACCGCTTGCATACATCATCGGGCGCCGAGAGTTTTTTGGTCGCGATTTTGTCGTGCGGCCCGGCGTCTTGATCCCGCGACAAGAAACGGAGACTTTGGTCGAGCACGCCATGGAGCAACTGAGCGCGGCGGAACCAGCCATTCTCGATCTATGCACCGGGTCGGGATGCATCGGCATCACCATCAAACTGGGGCGTCCACCCGCGCGGGTTACGATAAGCGACATATCCACGGAAGCACTCGAGATCGCCAAAGAAAACGCGCGGAAATTGGGCGCTGATGTTGCGTGTTGCCGCTCCGACCTGTTCAATAATCTGATCGGCACTTTCGATTGCATCACCGCCAACCCGCCCTACGTCGCGCAATCGGACCCGCTGCCGCGCGAAATCGCCGACCATGAACCGCATATCGCTCTCTACGCCGACCAAAATGGCCTCGCCATATATCGCCGGATCGCGCAGGAAGCAAAGCCATTTTTGAACCCAAACGGTGTCGTGCTCGTCGAATCAGGCGACCGTATGCACGAAAACGTGAAGGGGATTTTCCGCGAAAATGGCTGGCAGCACGCTGGCGATCGCGCCGATTTGAGCGGTTGTTTGCGCTCAATCGCACACAAACTGCCATAATCATCGCCGATGGATATTGTCGTTCCTGACGAATTCAAATACCTGTATGAACATTCGGCCGAGCGACCGGTGACGAAGATTCCGGCGGCCGTTTTGCGTCAAAAAGCAACCGATGTTGAATCCGTTTCTCCCAAGATCGAAAAGCTCATCAACGAAATGCTCAAGGTGCTCAAAAAGGCTAACGGGGTTGGCTTGGCCGCGCCGCAACTATCGGTTGGCAAGCGCGTGATCGTCGTCTCTCCGCTCGATATGAAGCCGCTCGTGCTCATCAACCCGGTGATCACCGAAGCCGATGGCGAGCAAATTGGACAAGAAGGCTGCTTGAGCATCCCCGGACTTTATGGCGACGTCAAGCGGGCTTCCCGCGTGGTGGTTGAAGCATACGACCGCCGCGGTCGATCGGTAACTTACGATATGGAAGGGATGGCGGCCAGGATCGTCCAGCACGAGGTCGATCATCTGGACGGTATCTTGTTTGTGGACAAAGTCGATATTTCGACTTTGCATTGGGAGCACCCGGGTGGTCCCGACGATCAAGACGCTGAATAGGCAATGAAGCTCATCTACTTCGGCACGGCGACTTTTGCGGTGCCGGCACTCAAGCGGCTGGCAGAGCACGTTTCTCACGTGATCACGCAGCCGGACAAGCCCTCGGGCCGAGGGATGCAGGTGCATGCATCGCCAGTCAAAACTGCCGCACTCGAACTCGGATTGCCGGTTAAATCGCCGACCAGCGCTCGCGACCCAGAGTTTATCGAATGGGTGCGACAGCAAGCCGCCGATGCGCTCGTGGTGGCTGCTTATGGACAAATTTTGCCAGTCGCGCTGCTCGAAAGTGCCCGCCAAGGCGCGTTCAATTTGCACGGCTCGGTGCTGCCGCACTATCGCGGCGCGGCACCCATCCAGCGGGCGGTGATGGACGGTCTGATAGAGACGGGAGTCACGCTCATTCAGATGGATAAGGGCATGGACTCGGGCGACGTGGTGGCGATCCAAAAACTGACGATTGGCGCGGATGAAACCTATGGCGAACTGCAAGACCGGCTTGCCGAGTTGGCAGCGATCATGGCGGGCGAGTGGATGCCAAAGGTCGCGATGGGTGAGTATCCCCGTACGCCGCAGGATCACGCGCAAATGACTCTCGCGCCAAAAATCACTGTGGATGACGCGACCTTGAGCACCAACCGCCCCGCCGCGCAAGAGTACAACCGATTTCGTGCGGTTACGCCTGCGCCCGGTGCGCGGATCCATACAAAGTGGGGCCAGGTTAAGATTTTGGAAGCCCGGATGGCAGAAAGTGCTCCCGCGCCGGGGACGCTAGAAAAACGCGGCGGTGATTGGATATTGGGATTCGCGGACGGAGGCGTGGCGCTGAAAACGGTTAAGCCCGAAGGAAAACGCGCGATGCCGTTTGCCGACGCGGTAAACGGATGGCGGGCAGTGAGTGGCGAATCCATTCTCGCGTGAATTCGACCTGGGATTTGTACGGGAATCGCGCCAGCGGCATACCAGGATTTTGCTCAAAAGCCAGAAAATGCCACGCACCCGGTGATACCATGATAGGGTAGCGGAGGAGCTTAGGGCTGACTTCGTGCTAGGAGAAGGACTATGAATTCGAGCAAACTCAACATTTTCGTGCTCGCGGTTCTGGCTTTGGGCGTCGCCGGAACAGCGAATGCAACCTACAACGTTTACGAAGTCACCGCGCCAGCATTTCAGGATGGCGGCAACGCCGGTAAGGTGAACTGGATCAAGGCCAGTCACGGCAAAACCAACAACGACTTCGCTTGGTATGCTAACTTCAGCAACGCCAACAATGGTCAAAAAACCAATGGTTTCTGGCTTGCTGTTAGCCCCGGCCAACAGCCCAAGGGCACGAACTCTGAACTCGCATTGTTCTACTTTGATGCCAACGCTAAGGCGGTCACCGCTTACGCTTACAACGGCGTGAACGGCGACAACTCGTGGACCACTCCCGGCGACAAGATCGTGGGTAGCAAGGCGCTCGCGCCGAAGGTGCTCGACCTGATCGACATCACCGTGGCCGACAACGCCGACGGCAGCCGCACGCTCGGCTTCCACGCTGACATCACCAAGATTCGCAATGCCAAGAACAACTCCGATTGGACCGGCGCCTATTTCGCCGAGAAAATTGGCTACTGGTTCCACCCGGTTACTGGCTTGAACGCTTCATACGGCAACGATGGATTCCTCAGCTCTTGGTCGCACAAGACTTCGGGTTGGGTTGACACTCCAGATGGTGGCCAAGACACCTATTGCCGCGACACTCCGGTACCCGAGCCAGCAAGCATCATCGCTCTCGGTGCTGGTGTTGCGCTTCTCGCTCGCCGACGCCGCAAGTAATCGCCGCGGCATCCACCACGCACTGCACGGGGCATTCGATCCATTCAATCGGATCGGGTGCCCTTGTTTATGAGTAAGATTTGGTCGATATGCCCACCGCACTTGGTATCGACCGCCTCATCGCTGAGGATTTTGAGCGCCTAAAGGGCCGCAACATTGCACTCGTCTGCAACCAAGCTTCGGTGGCGACCGGCTGGGAACACGGCTTGTTTCCCTTTTGCCGAGCGGCGGCCACTGGCAAGTTCGAAATCGTGGCAGCTTTCGGCCCCCAACATGGAATTTGGGGCCACACTCAAGACAACATGATCGAGTGGGAGGGCTACCGTGACGCGAAAACGGGGTTGAACTTCTATTCGCTGTATGGCGAGCACCGAAAACCCACGCCTGAGATGCTCAAGGGCATCGACCTGCTTGTGATCGACCTGCCAGACGTTGGTGCGCGCTATTACACGTTCATTTGGACGATGGCCCTGTGCCTAGAAGCTTGCCATGAGCTCGGGACTCCGGTCATGATTCTGGATCGCCCAAACCCGATTCGCGGCGACATCGTCGGCGGCACGATGCTCGACCCCGAGCTCAGTAGCTTCGTGGGATTGCACCCCATTCCCACCCAGCACGGACTCACGATTGGCGAACTCGCGCAGCTACTCAAAGCTCGATATTTCGAAGGATTAGAGTTGGAGGTCGTCACGATGGACGGCTGGAAGCGGAGCATGGATTACGCTCAGACTGGTGCTCCTTGGGTGATGCCATCACCCAACATGCCGACGCTCGATACCGCCTGGGTTTATCCGGGAATGTGCTTGTTGGAAGGCACGAACGTCAGCGAAGGGCGCGGCACCACCCGGCCGTTCGAGATGTTTGGGGCACCTTGGGTCGATGGCGATGCATACTGCGCGGACATGAACCAGATGAACTTGCCAGGCGTGCACTTTCGACCGATCACGTTCCAGCCTACGTTCCACAAGTTCGCCGGCGCAGTGTGCGGTGGCGCGTTCATCCATGTCACCGACCGCGCGGCATATCAGAGCACCGCGACCGGCGTGGCAATATTGCATCGACTTCGGCAATATCCCGAGTTTCAGTACAAAGAACCGCCCTATGAGTACGTCTGGGACCGAGACCCCATCGACATCTTGTTGGGTCAATATTGGCTTAGAAAGGCGATCGACGACCAAGCACCGATCCAAGAGATTCTCGGCAAAATGGCGGCAGAATCGGCTGGCTTCCACGATGACCCGCTTGTGCGTGATTCGCTGCTGTACAACTGATTCATGGGTTCAAATTGGCTATAATGCTTAACGACCACGCAAATGCTAGCTCTGAATTTTTACTCCGAACTGTACGAAGACATCCTGCACAAGGGCCGAAAGACCGTCACGATTAGGCTCGGAGACAAGGCCGACAAATACCGCGCCGGCATGCTGGTTTGGATCACGACCGGGCCGCGCTATGGCCGCAAGCAGAAGCTCTACACAGCGGTACTCGACAAGGTCGAAGTTAAACCCATTAGCGAGCTTTCGCCGCGCGATATCGAGCACGAGAACCCCGAAATGCGCGATCAGGATGAGGTCATCGGCTTGCTTTCGAGAATCTATAGCGAGTTCGTTACGCCCGCGCATCTTTGCACGGTTATCCGCTTCTCCCGCGTGGACGATTGATCTTTGCCCAAAAAGTCCCCCTCACGAAGCTGAGGGGGATTTAGGGGGAGACCTTCGCCACGATGCCACAAGGAATCTGAGCCCAAAAGGCTCACAAAGAACTCCAACTTTGAATCGAGATTTTTCACTTTTGCGCACCAATAATTCCTTTTTGGGTGCCCGCTCGTCTTCAAATTTCGTGAGGGTTCGGGTACCATTCGTCTTCGCTCCCTCCGGAGTGCGTGTCCCGTCAACGTGGACGGGACCACGAACTTTTTGCCCCGTTGAATTGTTGGAAAGATGACATTGCGAAATCGCGGAAAATTTGCAATATTGGCTCTGATTTTGATGGCTCAGGCGGGCAACGCTGGGTTCAACGAGCGCCCAACGCCAGAACAACGCAAGGTGTTGTCCACTCAGCGCTGGATCACCCACAACGACGCCACGCTCGAAGTGAGCGACCCCTACTGGGTCGCCGCCCGAACCAGGGTTGAGGCGCTATTGGCAACCGGTCGTCCGGTGGTTTCGCCGACCAACTTGCTTTGTGGCAACCCGGCCAAGAAGCAAATTGCGCTCACCTTCGATGACGGTCCCCACCAAAAATGGACCAACATGCTTCTCGAGACGCTTCGGGCTAACAACGTGAAAGGCACGTTTTTCTTGGTGGGCAAACAGGTCCGAAAGTTTCCTGCGCTCGCGAAAGATATTTACGCCCAGGGGCATGAGATAGGCAACCACTCCTTCAGCCATGCCACGATGAGCAAGCTGACCTTGGAGGACGCGATGACCGATTACCTGGCCCAAGCGCTGATGATCAAGGACACCGTCGGCGTTGCCCCCAAAGTTTGCCGTCCTCCAGGCGGAAAGTGCAAAAAAGAGACCGAGATTGCCGCCACCGCGCTAAACATGGCGACCATCTTTTGGACCAGCGACCCGCTCGACTATAAGCTGCCGGGCAAGGATGTTGTGCTGAGCCGCATGCTTGATAAGCTCGAGCCAGGCGCGATTTTCCTCCTGCATTCCGGTTCGATCGACACCATCGATTGCTTGCCCGAATTCATCAAGATCGCGCGTAGCCGAGGATATTCGTTCGTGAAGGCGTCGGAAATGCTTGCTGCCCGCAACACGGTGGATCAGCGAGCGAAGAAGTCCCAAACCCGGTAGCGAATCTCGTAAATTGCCGCTTTTATCGCCTTTATCGCCTGGTCCTGCAGCGCGGAAACACTCTTGCCTGTGGTGGCGGTGTCCGCCTCAGTAACCTGCAGCAGAACCTCATTCTTGTACTCGATGCCGTCCGAATCGAAGCCGGTCACTTCGTAAATCTTGGGCACTTCGTCGAAGCAGGCGTTGATGTTTTGGGCCGCTGTTTGGGCACGCTGCGCCGCCTCCTCACCACGAAAAACGAAGATCGTTCGGCCCAAGTAGCTCAGCGTGACGCTGCCGTCGGCTTCGTCTTTGAGTACGGCGCGCATGCTGGTCGAAACCCGGCTACGTAGTACCGGAATCTTTGCCTCGGCAAACAAATCGCGCAGTGCTTCTGCCCGTTGCGCACTCGGCGGGTGGGTCTGGAAAATGCCCCAATCGATCTTCGGTCGGTTGCGCTCGTCGTATGCAAGGCGCTCCATCATGGTCAGAAGGCCGACCTGGTTATAGCCGGAATCCCGCATGTAGTCAAACGCCGCGAGGTCAGCCGCCTTTTCTGCCTTAACGCTCCAGCCGCTACCTTGGGCTTGGTTGAACAGGCTGGTGCCTTGGGCGATGGCCGCGTTGCCGGTGAGCACGCCAATCAAAATCAAGGGAATGGTGATCGCTTCGAGTTTGCTCGCTTCTCGGCGCAGCGTCGCGATGTGCCTTAGGCTGGCGTGGGCGATTTCATGCGCGAGCACTCCGG
>CAYRAX010000085.1:0-11328 GCA_964422285.1 uncultured Chthonomonas sp. | reverse complement strand
TTGTACATCAAGTTTTTCGAATGCCCTCACAGCAATTCTGCCAGTCGTCGAGAATTCGCGAGTGTTAACTAGGGATTAACGTCCCCTCATCTTAATAAATGCTTAATCCCAAAGTGACTGCGGTTTGACGATACAGCATTGGATGAATCGACATCCATTGGTAGGAGGAGACAACATGAAATATTTAGCATTCGCATTGGCGTTTGGAATGGTCGCCAGCGCACAAGCACTCGAAATCGTGCAATGGGATTTCAACTCGTTGCCATCAGACACGAACTCGGCGACTGGCACGCTGATCCCAGTGATCAATTTGACATCTGGTTCAATAAGCGCGATTGGGCTTTCAGGAGCGACAAGTTTCGCAAGTGGAAACTCGAACGGCGGCAGCACGGACCCCGACACGACCAACAACGACTCGGGTCTGCAAACGACTGGTTACCCCGCACAAGGCGCAAACAATAAGACGGCAGGGATCCAGGCTTTGGGAAGCACCGTCGGATACAAGGATATCATCGTCAAGTTTGACCAACGCCACAGCAACACCTCCAGCAAGTACGTTCAAGTTCAATATACGCTGAATGGTACGACTTGGGTTGATGCACCGGCCGGAGGCTTTAATGCGACTGCAGGCGACACTTGGTACAACGCTTGCACGGTCGACCTAAGCTCGATCGCTGGTGCTAATAACAACGCCAACTTTGGCTTCCGTGTCGTTTCTGCCTTCGGTCCAGGTGGAACTTATGAAGCCTCAAATGGCGGTACCTACGCCACGTCCGGTACCTATCGATTTGACATGGTAACGATTAGCGGAACGGCAGTTCCGGAACCGGGTTCGTTGCTGATTCTTGGTGCAGCAACCGCTGTCTTTTTTGTTCGCGCACGTCGCGCAAGATGAGAATCACGGTTTAGGCTACGGAGAACGTGGTGCCCACCAAGATTTGGCGGGCACCACGTTCTACTTTATTCAAAGCGCCGACTACTGAATCTGCGCCCAAACATCCTTCAGAGCTTGAGCAGACTTTTGCAGTGCGACCTTCTCGAACTCGGATACATCCGGCTCTAGGATGCTGACGATGCCGTTGCGGCCCACCACGGTCGGCATGGAGAGCGAGATGTCCTTGATGCCGTGCGCGCCATTTTGCAACGCACTCACCGGCAACACCGCTCCTTGGTCGAGCGCCATCGACTCGACGACTTCCTTGATGGAAACACCAACCGCGCGTCCGGCCCCGCCTTTGAGTCGAATGACCTCGGCGCCAGACTTTTTCGTGAAATCAAACACCGCGTCTGCAGTCGCCTGATCGAAGCCGGGGATGGATGCCAGCGAAACGCCACCAATCGCAGCAGATGACCAAATCGGCACCATCGAGTCGCCGTGTTCGCCGAGGATCAGGGCCTTAACGTCCTTCGCGCCAACTTTGAAATGGTCGGCGAGAAGCGAGCGGAATCGGCAAGTATCGAGCACGGTGCCGAGGCCGAGAATCTGCGATGAAGGCAGAATGCCCGTGCTGATCGCGAGGTGGGTGAGGATATCGACCGGATTGGAGACGACGAGAATGGTTGCGCCATCGGCCAGCTTGCAGCCTTTGAGGCTATCCAAAATCTGCTTGAACAGGCCCACGTTTCGGTTGATGAGCTCCAATCGGCTCTCGTCTGGCTTGCGGCGCAAACCGGCCGTGATGACCACGCAGTCGCTGCCATTCACGATTCCGTAGTCATCGCCGCTCGTGATCACTTGGCTACAAGTGAGCGCAGAACCGTGGCGAATATCGAGCGCCTCGCCATCCGCCATATCCTTGTTGGCGTCCACCAAAGCAATGGATTTGACAATGCCGCCCAATTGCAGCGCGAATGCGGCGTCTGAACCTACGCGACCGCCGCCACCAATAATGCTGACCTTCATAGTCTTGAAAAAACTCCTTGGCCCGATGTTGGGCTACGAGGAAAATTATGGCAGGTCAGCCAAAAAATGGGTGTAACAAGCGCGCTTAGCGCAGGTCCCAAGCGTACGCAACGAAGTCGACGATGTCGCCTTCCCAAGCCGGTTTGACTTGGCATCCTTGGGTTAGCGAGTTCGGAACCTTGGATTTGACGTGTCCGTCAACGTACGCTACCGTTAACTGGCCATCGTGCCAAGGGTAGGCGCCGCCGTACGTTTTGTGCGTGATGACCTCGTCCTTGCCATCCCAACCATCGTATTCGGCAACGAATTCTTCGGTCAACGTATCCGACCGACCACCGCCGTACTCCGAAGCATAGCGGCACGGGGGCTCGACCATGTACTTTCCGCCGCCGCCAGTCGTGCCATTAGGCGAGACGTGCCAAACCGAGTCCACCATGCAAAGCGTGTTGCTGGGTTCGGCGACCATTCCCATCGATACGGGATCGGCCACGCCAAAACGACCAGCTGATCGCCTGAATGGGGAGAGGTAGAGCGCGTTGTAGCCCAAGTTCGTGCGCTCAGCGAGATAGTAGTACTTCGCATTCGCGTCAGCTAGCGAAAGGTCGGCGAAGAATTTTTCGTAGTTGGGGCGCTTGGCTCGGTCAGCTGGGCACTCAAACGTTCCGAAGGACTTGATGTAGCCTCGAAGGAGTTGTGGCCACTTACGGTCCACGATCGGGTCTTCGTTGGGATATTGGATGTAGCTGGCGGGGACCACGCGCTCGTCGTAGTCGCTGCCGCTGTACATCAAATGGGCATACCCTACTTGCTTGTAGTTGGAAATGCAGGTTGCTTTTCGGGCAGAGTCGCGGGCACGACCGACGACCGGCATTAGAATTGCCGCTAGAATCGCAACGATCGAGATCACAACCAGTAACTCGATTAGGGTAAAAGCTCGACGCATCATATTCGCGTCCCTCAATCTGAGTAACCGATATGATATCTCAAGTACTCCTTATTTGAGGCAAAAACTTTCAACATTTGCAATTTGTTCGAACTTTTTTGCCGAATACCAGTCCACCAGCCTCGGTGCGCACTGCAAGATTAGGGGCAAATTGCGTTCTGCGGCCAGGCAGGACATCGAATCCAGCAGCTTCGCGCCAATCCCTTGCATGCGGAATTTTGGGTGTACACACAGGTTATACAGCCCCAGTTCGGTTGCCGTCTCCGCGATCATCACCGATGCCGCCAAGCGACCGGATATCCGGTATCCAAACAGCCGAAAGGGCGTCTTTGCGGTCGCCCCCGCGATGTCTTCGTAGAACGTACGCGGCCTGTTTTCGAAGAACACCTTCACCATGAAATCTGCGATGGCGCGGCGCTCCCTTTCCGAGCTTGCTTCGAACAGGTCTGGGCAAGGTTCGGTGGCAGGGGCATCCATGCGGGCAAAAACTCTGAGTTGGCCATGGCGGATAAAGCCGCGCTGGATCAAGCACTTGGCGGCGTCGCTGGGGGAATCGCCGTCCATCGTGTACGCACGGAACGAGACCTGCTTGGAACCCAAATGGGTCAATGCATCCCAGTCTTCGTCTCGCACGCCATCGAACCGCAGCGCAAAATTAGCGAGAGGAACATCGTGGTGGCTTCGGCACAGGATATAAGGGGCAAAGGTGTCCACCTGAACGTGATCGGCGGCGGCCGCTAAGCCGACGTACGTCGCCACAAAGTTGTTTCTTGCGCAGGCTTGCAGTTCGGTTGGACTCAAAGCACGATGCTCCACAAGATCGACGGCGTAACCCGGCTGGTACCGATCGAAGCTCCCAGCGACACGGTCGAACTGATTTTGATACCCAAATACGCGCGCGCTCCTTTGGGGGTAAGCATGACGCTGGCGAATGCGCTGCGATTCCGGTCGGCGCGCCAAACGTCGAGCCCCGCTGTCACCTGCAAGCGATCTTTGGGGTCATAGGTCACGCCAATTCGAATCGTCGGGGCGGAGAGCTGGCGCGCCAAAATCGACTTACCGTCGCCGAAAAATTGTGATTGGAAGAACTCGCCGACGGTCCGGATGATCGCGCGCTCGGCAAACACACCACCAAAGTGGCCCGTATCGATGTTCACGACGGTGGGATGATCGAGAGAATCGATAAGCGCTTGGGAGGATCGGGCGGGAACAACCGTGTCGAACCTCGCCCGAACGACAACGGATGGGCGACGAGGCGCTTTTGGCAAGTAGGTCATCGGTTCGATGTCCACCAATTCGGCTCGGAGCCGGTCTTCGGTATACCCTTCGCGCCGCATGTGTTCACGCTGAGAAACCACTCGCGAACTCGTCCAAAGCAAATTGGCAAAATCCACGCCGCCGAGCAGAAACGCCCAATGGCTGAATCGCGGCTCAACTGCGGCGGTCAGGCTGGCGACCATCGCGCCCAAACTTGTACCGACAATGCCAAGCTTTTCATGAACAAATTCTGGTCGCGTATAGATCCAGTCCACCGTCCGGCGCACGTCCGAAACGCTCTGGATCATCGTGCGTTTCATCTTTTCCGTGTTGGGCTGGATTGCTAGCTGGCCGCTCGCGTAGCCCGCCGGTGTCCTCGAAAGGTGATAAGGCAGTTCAACGACGACTGCTCCGATGCGCCGGCGGTTAAGCTGGGCGGCAAACCGGGTTTCTACCGATAAATCCGCCGCACCCCAGTAGTGCAACACGATGACAACCGGTACCGCGCCCAGTCGATCTGTCGGCAAAAAAGTGTGCACGCGAACGTTGTCGTTGATCGCGAATCCGGACTTGAATGCGCTAGGAAACGAAATCTGGTACCGTTCTGATACCTCGTCTGAACCTATGATCTGCCAAGGGCCAAACTCGATGGCAGGTGGCGGATCAGTAACAGCCGCGCTTTGGGACCACGCCGTGATTCCAAGTAGCATCAGGAACAATAGAATGCCCACTTTTGCGATCGCCTTACCATTCATTGCTGCGCTCACTCCCCTCAGTTTAGATAACGATTTCGTTAGCGCGCTCGGTGCTGCCGGTCTTTCGCCCGAAACGGCCAAGTTCGATCAAGGCATCATGCGGTTCTTTCGAGAGTCAAAGTTTGAAACGCCGTTGTTCGAGAGTTTTCACGAAGATCCGTGGCGCATTCCTTTCTACGTGGACATGTGGAAGCGGCAACTCAAGGTGAGCGTCGGCGATCCCAGCGAGACGGTGAGTGTCGCGGCGCGTATGCTTGGGCAAGGTACGCGGCGCAACTTGCTCGGAAACCCCATCCAGGGAGCAATCGATGTCGGCATCAAGGTGGGTGCGTTCAAAGCGACTCTGGAAAGCATGAAGAAGAAGGGCTTGATTCCCGGCGAAATCCCCAGTTTTGCTTCAGTGCCCGGGCCAGTGCAAGAGGCAGCAGCCGTCATTTTGCAGGTGGCGATGCAAACCATTCCATATCGCCGATCCGCGTTTTCGATGGTTCCCGGTTATGCCGAAATGTTTTCGCGCGCGATGAATGACACCCTGGAGAGTGCGGATCCCGAGCAAAATCAGCGCGACCTGCAGTTTTATGAAAAAGCCGACTTGAAATATCTGTTCGCGGCGGGTGCCGACCTTTGCGGCGCGGCGAAGCACGGTCAGGTCGTGACCCAAGTGGTTGAACCCAGCACCAAATACCGATGGCAATGCAAGACTGATTGGGGCGACATCATCCTGAGCGGCGGCACAGATGACACCTATCCCGCCAGCCCGACGCTATTGCTCATCGACACCGGTGGCAACGACGTTTACATCAATGGTGCCAGCAATAAGAGCGCCAATAACTGGCTAAGCATCATCATCGACACCGCGGGGAACGACAAATATGTTTCCGATCCGCGGCTCGTTTCGCAGTCGATCGACAAGTTTGCTGATCGAAAAAAGTCAGGCCCTTATGGCCCATGCAGCGCAATTTTCGGTGTTAGCGCAATTTTCGATTCCTCTGGTGACGACCTGTACCGTTCTCACCGGCCGGGCATTGGATCGGCGCTATTTGGAGTCGCGTACATCGAAGATTCAACCGGCAACGATACTTATGATGCATACGCCATGGGCATCGGAGCGGGGCAATTTGGTATCGGTGTTGTCGAAGATTGGAAGGGCATCGACCATTACAGCGCGTTCACCACTAGCGAAGGATTTGGGAATGTTTTGGGTTTTGGGGCACTGATCGACCGATCCGGGGCCGATGAATACGTCGCCAACGACGCAGTGCTGGACTATCCCTCGCCGCAAACCAAGGACCACAACGTGAGCCTTTGCCAAGGCGCGGCGAGCGGACGTCGGGCAGACTATATCGACGGTCACAGCTTGAGCGGCGGCGTGGGCATTTTGTTTGATGAAACCGGCAACGACCGCTATACTTGCGGCGTTTTTGGTCAAGGAACGGGCTATTGGGAAGGCGTCGGGATGCTTTGGGATGACGCGGGCGATGATTCGTACGACGGCGTTTGGTATGTTCAAGCGGCAAGCGCGCACTACGGCATCGGCTTCCTTGGCGACGAGGCAGGCAACGATCAATATACGGCGACAACGAACATGGCACTGGGTGCGGGGCACGACTTTGGAGTGGGAATGCTCATCGACGACGGAGGCACCGACAAGTACAAGGCGCCGAATCTCAGCCTAGGGGCCGGAAATGCCAACGGCATTGGTGTGTTTGTCGATGGCTTTGGCGACGACACTTATGAGGCGGTTGGCATAACGCTCGGGCGCTCTGCTGAGGCCCAAAAAGGTTCGATTCGTGAGCGTGCGTTATCGCTCGGCATCTTCATGGACTTATCCGGAAATGACACCTACCCATTGAGCGCGACCTGGGCGGGCAATGGACGCCGCCAACCCAATTGGACGGACAAGCGGCCACGAGCCGAGGAAAGCCAAGTCGGCGTATTTTTGGACCGCTGAACTTCCCGGTACACTCACTAGTTCATGATCCCGGTCGGAAACAGCCGCTACACGCGCGAAATACCGTTCGTAACGTATACGCTCATCGCGCTGAACGTGCTCCTGTACATATGGGATCGCAATTGGCATTTGTTTGGCCAGAGCACGGTTTTCAGCGACCTAGGCATGAAGCCGAAGGCAGTGCTCGATGCGCTTTTTCATGTGAACAGCGACAAACTCCCGCTGGTGACGATTTTCACCGCGATGTTCATGCACGCCAATTTCCTGCACCTGTTTTTCAACATGCTGTTCTTGTGGACTTTTGGCGAGAACATCGAACGCGCGCTGGGCGGCCCAAGGTTTGCGCTCTACTATATCTTTTGGGGACTGGGCGCGGCGGTCGCGCACATCGTCGTGCTTTCGGATGCGACCACGCCGATGGTTGGTGCGAGCGGCGCAATCGGCGGAATCTTAGGGTGCTACCTGCTTCTTTTTCCAGCCCACCGAATTACCATCGTGATCCCGCCGATCTTCTGGCCAGTTGAAATGTCGGCGTGGATATTGCTGGGCTTGTGGTTTGCGTGGCAGATATTTTTCCCCCAACAAGGCGTTGCGAATTGGGCACACGTTGGCGGATTTGTCACGGGCATGCTCACCGTTCTCATCGCTGGTGGCCGGGAGCAAGTCTTGAAAGGCAAGGAGTTTCTTGAAGATGATGAATAGGCGGCCCGTTCTGTTTCCAACTTGGGCGTGGTTTGGCATTTTGCTCGCTTTCATCGCGGCAGCGTATTCGATCAAGTTTCGGGTCAGCGATGAGCAACACAACCAAGCTACATGCCTTGCGGTCGACGTCGCCTGGGCGCGCGATGTGGCAGCTGAAACCAACTCGCCTTTGAGCAAGGTTTTGGAAGACGCCAAATTCCACGGGCTACGCGCGATCGCCGTTTCCGAATCTACGGTTGGCGATTGGATTGACGAGCGACGAATAGGCGTCCTCAACGCGGAAGACCACGTTTACTTGCAAGTGGCAAAGGCAGACCTTGTGCGGGTCTTGCAGCGCCTAAAGAAACGCGCGAGCGGCGTCAAAGGCATGCCGTCTGACGGCAAAACCAGCCTGATTGACGTCACTGGCGTTCCGGTCGATTTACTGCGAGATACGTCGATTGGGCTTGATCCAGAGATTTGCACGCAAGCGAAACTTGCCGGCATCGCGGTCATCGGTCGCTTTACAAACCGGCCGGGAACGAGCGTTGAGGAAATCGGTAGCTTGCTGGCCGACGCGCGCCAATCTGGTGCGATTGGATATTTGCCGCAGGGCGACCAAGTTTTGGGTCAGCGCGACCACATCAAGGACGTTGTTCGCCAGTTGAAGGAATTGGGGCTGATTTACTTCACTCCAGAGTTTGCAAAGATCGCTGGCGACAACAAAATCATGGCGGCGATGCCCGAGCATGCGGTGCGAGTGCACTCGATCCAGGCCGCAGAAGTGGACCGACTCTCTCCGGCCGAGTATCTCGAGCGTTTTTCCAAGGCTGCTAAAGAACGCAACATCCGCGTTTTGCTCATTCGTCCGCTTTCCACCACCGCCGAATCGGGCGCAAAAAACCTCAATTCGACCCTTTCAAAAGTTAGCCACGAGCTGACCAAAGACGGACTGGTGCTGAAAGAGCCAAAGCCATTTCCGATTCGCAATGTGCCGATTTTTGCGTTCATGGCCATCGCGATGGCGACCGCAATTGTGGGAATTGCGACGATCTTCGGACTCGGGTTGCCCGATCGACCGACCATCATCCTATCGTTTGCCATAATGGCTGGCTTTTTGTGCGCATTGTTCGAAGCTACGCGACCGTTTTCTGCGCTGAGTAGTGCGCTCATTTTCCCCATCGCCGCTTATGTTTGGATTTGCACGAAGCCAGACCGCAATGCGGTGCTAAGCTACTTTGTGGCGAGCGCGATCAGCTTTGCCGGCGGGCTCTCGGTTGCGGGATTGCTCAATTCGGTCGCCTACACGGTGCAAGTTGATCAATTTTCTGGGGTCAAAGCGGCTCACTTCTTGCCCATCGTCATCGTTGCCATTTTTCTCATTTCGCAACTGACGGATTTGCGAAAAGTGCTCGCGAGTCCGGCAACGTGGGGATATTTGGTTTTGGGTTTTGTAGCGCTCATTGCGGTGGCGTTCATGCTTTCGCGAACGGGCAACGACAATCCGGCCGCGGTGAGTGGGTTTGAGCTCAAAATGCGCGGGGTTTTGGACCGGTTCCTGTACACTCGGCCCCGGACCAAGGAATTCTTGTTTGGTCATCCGGCGATGATCTTGGGCTTGCTCAGCCTCGCGTGGTCTAGCCGCAATCACGAAGACCAGCGCGCAAGTTCGTACGCGACTTGGGGTGTTGCATTGCTCGTCGCGGGCGCGATTGGCCAAACCAGTATCGTCAACACGATGTGCCACCTACACTCGCCGATCATCATTAGCGTGGCGCGAATCGCTATCGGCTTGGTGGCGGGGCTAGCGTTTGGGCTACTGATCTGGGTCTTCGCGCGACCAAAACCGGTTCGAGGAATCGCATGAGCGCACACCTTGTTGTAGCGGGATATTATGGGTGCGGCAACTTGGGCGACGACGCCATCTTGCTGGGCTTCTTGAACGGCTTGCAGCGTTCGCACGCCGACGTTACGGTGCTCAGCGGCGACCCCGAAATGACCACTCGCATGTACGGTGTGCGCTCGATCGCTCGCAAAGACCTCGCCACGTTCAAGCAAACAATGTCTAGCGCTTCGATGCTTGTTTTTGCTGGCGGAAGCATTTTTCAGGATGTAACGAGCGTTCGGAGCGTGGCTTACTATAGCCAGTTGGTTCGAGCTGCCAAGTCGCTAGGGAAACCATGCATCATGGTTGGGCAGGGCATCGGGCCGCTTAATACTTTTGTCGGCAAGCGATTGGCAAAAGCGGCTTTCAACTCTTGCCGCACAATATTGGTTCGCGATCCAGTCTCGGTGGCTACGCTCAAGTCGCTTGGCGTCAAGTGCCCAATCGAAACCGCCGCCGACCTTGCTTTCATGCTGCCGAAACCAGCGGCCTCTTCGAGCGTTGAATCGTACGGAGTGGGCGGTATGCCCGCCGTTGGCCTTGCCCCCCGACCGTTTGGCAAAGGCAACGATGTGGTGCAACTCTTCGCTGCCATCATTCGCAAGCTCTACGAAAACAAGCTCATGCCGGTACTCGTTGAACTCGACCACAAACACGACGGACCCCTCATCGCGGCGATTGATCAGGCCTGCGGAGGCAAGGTGCCCAGCATCAAGAATCTGAACACGCCGATGGTGTTGCAGGAGCGATTGGCGCGAATGGAAGGCATGATTGCGATGCGCCTGCACGCGGGAATCTTGGCGGCTACAGTGGGCGTTGCGCCGACCATGGTCAGCTACGATCCCAAGGTCAACGCCTTTGCTCAGCTACTCAATTTGCCGCGCGCAATCGACGTAAACAAGGCGAGCCCCGACGCGATTGTCCAAGGCTTTTTGACGATGAACCGCGAACGCGCGACCTGGAACGCCAAAGTCACTCAATCGGTGGAAGCGCTGCGAACGGAAGCGGCAAAAAACGTCGATGCGATACTCAAACACCTACCGAATTCTGAGAAAGTCGGCAGTGCGTAAGTTCCTTTTTGTTGCAATCGCGCTGGGTTGGGGCGTGCTCGGTCAGGCCCAAACCACCAAAAGTTGGTGGAGCAAGATCGACCGCGAATTCATCAAGAAAATCACTCTCTCAGGCTATCGCAGCCTCAGCTACCACGATCACCGCGTTACCGGCGATCGCGACGCATTCAACACGACAAACTATTCGGGCCAAGGCGACCGCAAGTTCACCGACTTTGGGCAAGTGAACGTCGTGGGCAGAAATGTGTTGGGAATCTTTAACTTCGAAGGCACGATTTTGGATTCGCGGCTTACCGATCCTCAATCGCAGCGCTTCAGCCTGAACTACCGCAAAGGTGGATGGGGTGTCGATGCGGGCGACATTCAAGCGACCATGCTGAATACGAACCGATTTGCCAGCATCAACAAGTCGATTCGTGGGGCGAGCGTGGGTTATCGTAGCGGCAGGGTTGCTCTCAAGGGCGTGTATAGCGAGGTTAAGGGTAGTCCGCGTACCATCGCGCTGCCCGGCAACAACTCAGCCGGACCCTATTATCTGCAAAGCACGTATTTGGTGATCGGCTCGGAGAGCATTCGCGTGGACGACGTGCCCCAGACCGCAGGAACGGATTACACGATCAACTACGAATCGGGCGCGATAGTTTTTGTCGGCAAGTCGATCCCGCTTACCAGCACGATTATTGCGACTTTTGAGGCGTTTGGATTCAATGAACGACGCGGCACTTTGCAAGCCGTGGGAGCAAGCTATGACATGGGCCGTGGCGGTCGATTTGGAGTCACATCCATGCGGCAGATGAGTCCCAATCGCGGCAATTCAAGCACACGCCTTGAAAAATTCGAAGGCTTTGGCGCTGCGAGTACACCGTACTTTCTGCAATTCGAG
>CAYRAX010000084.1:0-11338 GCA_964422285.1 uncultured Chthonomonas sp. | reverse complement strand
GGCGTCATCTACGAAACCGCAACGGTGACACTGGACGCGGCAGGTAACTACTCGTTCACCACGACGCGAACCGAGAACCTGCGCATCATGTTCAAGCGACTGCACTGGCTCCGCAAGTCCGCATTCGTGTACGTTAATCCGAACACGGGACTTTCAGGACTCAATGTCTCGCTCAAGAACGGCGACTGCGATACTGACAACTATGTCGGCACTGACGACTACTTGCTGCTCAGCAAGTCATTCGACACGGTAGCAGGTGGCGCAGGCTACTTCAAGTATGCCGATCTGGATGAGAGCGGATACGTCAACACCGACGACTACTTGATCCTGAACAAGAACTTCGACGAGTACGGCGACAACTAAATCGCTCAAACCGTTGAAGGTAAGTTCCCCAGCCCGATTCCGGGCTGGGGGCTTTTTTTGTCAGCGCACGAATATGCGGAGCTGGGCTGGCTCAAGAGCGAGCTTCTCGCCAAGAGTCACGCGGTTATTTGTTAAGGCGTCTTGGCTTGTTGATCGCCAGGACGGAGGAACGGGAAACTCTGCCCCTTTTGAGGATGGATTTAGCACAAAAAGTATTTGTTGCTTCTTGCTTGAGCGGGTGAAAGCGACAATGTTCGGGCTGTCGATTTGAATGGCAAGCCCCGGTTTGGACGCCAAAAATCGCTCCCGGAACTTCATCAGTGATTCGTATTGCTTGCGAATGGATGCGCCGCTCTTCCAATCGATTGTTGAGCGGTCGAAGAAGGGAATCTTGGGCGCCCAACCGACTTCCTGGCCGGTATAGATGAGCGGAGTGCCGCCAGTGAACGCGAGCGTGGCAAACGCACCGAACGCCGCTTGCGCCGAACCGAAAATCGCGACCGGCGAGTCATCCCACGCGCACTCATCGTGGTTGGTGATAAATCGCAGCTGCCGCACGGGCTTCGTCACGGGCCAAAAATCTTTCACTTCGCGCTTGCCAGCGAATACTTCCTTGATCGCGCCGTACGCGGGCCAACCATAGGTGAGATCGAACCCTGAGGAAATTAGGTCCAGCCGCGACCCTTCAGCTAGGAACAACAGTGGCCGGCTGGTGCTTTGCCGAATTGAGGATATCGCCGACTTCCAAAAAGCGCTCGGCACTCCGTCGGCAAAGTCGCAGCGAAAGCCGTCGACCTTATGGTCCACTACCCATCCCGACATGGCCGCGATCATCGCGCGCCGCATATCGGCATTGTTGAAGTTCAGCTCGGCGACGTCGTTCCAGTTTGTGCCCGGCGGAATCACGATGTTCCCGTTTGAATCGACGGCGTGCCAGCCCTCATTTTTGATCCATGGATGGTCCCATGCGGTGTGGTTGGCGACCCAATCCAAAATGACCCGAATGCCGAGCCGGTGCGCGCTCGCGACCAGCGCGTCGAAGTCCGCCATCGACCCAAACTCAGGATTCACGGTTGAGTAATCTTGAACCGCATAGGGCGAGCCCAATTGTCCTACCGTTCTGAGCTTTCCGACTGGAAAAATGGGCATTAGCCAGAGCACGTTGACGCCGAGCTTCTTGATTTCCGCCAACCTCGACCGCACACCATTGAAGTTTGCGTGGGGGGCGTGGGCGCGAAGGTTCACCTCGTATATGACGGTTGATTCGAGGTTTTCCCATTTCGGCGAGGAACCTTGCGCCGTTATCAATAGTGAAACCCAGGTTAACGCAATCACGATGACCTGGGTTTACCCGGTTTGCAATGCCGTGAGCGCGAGCCTAGGAACCACCCTTGTTCTTCTGGTTTTCAGTGCGGTTCTTTAGCTCTTCAACGCGCTTCAAATGAGCCTCATCCAGCGGCAGGCTCAGCACGATGAGCATGTAGTTGTCCTCATCAAGCGTGAACCGGAATTCGGTAAGTGGTTCATATCCTTCCGTCGTCTTCGGCGGCTCATTTCCATTTTGGTTGATGCGCATGAAGTGGCCTTCGGAGGTATGGGTGGTACACCCCACGCGGATCGGCGCCGTCGGCCAAGACGTGTTTTGATCAAAATCCTTGATCCATGCGCCAACGACTCGTCCAAAACCAGTGATGCCGGACCGGATTGCCAAGTTGGCAAGCCGCATTTGCTCCGAGGATAGGGTGGCACTTTCGAGCGGCGCGGTGAAAATGTCCTGCTGCTGGCCCTTGGACAATGCTCCATAAAAGCGCAAAACGGCCACCGTATCTGGGTTCAAATCGGGCCATTGCACGGTTGCCAAGTGGTCCCGAGCCGAGAGACCCGCCAGCTGGTCGTCGTTCAATTGGCCTAAGAATGCGGCGTAATCGCTGAGGAAAAGTGGGCGGTTTCGGGCGGTCGATTCGGTCGACTCCCAGATGGATTCTGGGATCTCATTTTTCCGGAAGTCCCAATATTGCGGTTGGCGAGCGACCAAGGTGTGCCCCTGCATTTTGGCGAGTAGCAAGCCCTTCTTTGCAAATCCGCCGAGCCATTCCCCTGCATCAGCGGCAATTTTTGGTGCCCCCATTTCGCTGGCGGTTCGGAACGCTTCAACAACGACCGGTAGCCCCGTGGACCGGTGGAACCATCGCATCTGCTCGCTTAGGCTGATCGCTCCCGAGGACCATTTGATCTCGCCGAGCTCGGCGTTGCTCATCTTGATCTTCAGGTCGGAATTGGTGCTCAGCCCGTCGCGCCATTCGGCAAGTTGCTTCCGAAATGGATGATCCACCAATCGGGGATCTTCTTTTTCCTCACCGCTCGGGCTCGCCAAAGCTAGTTGAAAGGTGTTCGAACTCGTTGAATCTTCGCCGCGTGAAAACGCCCGAATCTTAATGGCCGCTTGGTCGTCGTTGATGTGAAAAAACGCAATGGTCTTTTCCATTTTGGACTGGCTGTCGTCATTCGCGCCGGCAAAATTTGCGGGCAGGCGGTGGGCTGGGTTGATGTGTCGGTCGCTGCCGATAAGAATATCGCCGCGAATTAGCTTATCTATGGAAGGGCCGGGCAAACCCGCGAGATATTTCCACGCCGCCGGATATGCGTTGAGCGAGTCTTCCAACGATCCGCCCGAGTTGATGTTTACGGTGCTCGAAGTGGATTGGTTATCTCCTCCTCCGCCACCGCCGGCAGGGCTTGGATTTGGCCTAATGGTTAATGGTTCGCGCTTGACCGGTTTGGGAACGAACTTTCGGGCAAGTGCCAGGTTCGATGCCAAGTTTTTCGCTAAGGCTTGGCGAGCGACTTCCATTCGGGTTCGTTGGTAGCGGTCGGCGAGGTCGTATGCCTTGGAATCGATCGCCAGCGTCCAGGTCGAGTCTTTTTTCAGCCACTTTGCATCAAGCGCGGTCGCGATGGCCTCCAAAATCTCCTCGGGGTTGGACCCTTCGCAAAACACGGAGAGCTTCCGGTTGCGAAAAGCGTCAGAAACGAGCAGCTTGTGGTCGAAACTTGGCTGAATTTTTGCGATGACTTCGGGGACTGGACGGATGTTTGCTTCAAGCTCGACCGCGTTTTGGGCGGCCACGAGCAGCGCGACGGTAGCAATGATCATATGCTTTGTGTACCCATTTTTGAGGTCGAAAGGTTCCGCTTTGGCGGTCCGCGCTTGGGTGTTTTCGCTGTTGTTGTTTGATGGAAATTGGGTTTTGTAGGGTTGGCGGTGGGTTGTTTTCGTGGATTTGGTGTCGGTGGCCCGGCATTTGGTCGGCGGCGTCTTAGTCGCCATTAGCGGCACCTAGGCGGTGGCGCTGAAAAGTCGGCCATTTTCAAGGGCTACTTGATTGGATTGCCGATGGTGGCGAGGCCGCCACGTTGTGGCTCGCATCGACTTTGGGCCATAATGTATTGCTGTCTGCGCCGATGTAGCTCAGTGGTAGAGCAGCTGTTTCGTAAACAGCAGGTCACCGGTTCGAGTCCGGTCATCGGCTCCAGTTTTTAGGTTCAAAATCGCCAAAATTCCGGCTTTGAAACAATCGCCAGGGCTTTGCTGGGAGTGATTGTGGGAGAGATTGGAATGCATTCCTGCGAACTTTGGTGGACAGAATTGCCGCCACTTGCGCGAAGTCCTGGAAATTTGCGTCCGACCTCTGAGAGCTATTCTTTTCTGTTTGATGACTTTTGGAGAAAGTCGTCGTCATGCCGTCATTACCGTCATTGCTGGCATACTGGTGCGCATGACGACTCCAAGCGGCTGTCGTCACAAGGCTGGTTCGTTGTCACACCGGATTATGCGCGGGCCTTAGCGCGCGGCCCAAAGTTTCAATGTGTGCTGAGAGGAACATGCCTAAAAATGTAAAGTAACATTGAATCGATTATGCAGCCCCTTGACATGTCACAGTACAAGTCACTTATGGGGATAATCCAGAAAGGATAGTTCACGTATGAGTTCTCGAGAAAGCGCTGCCGAAAAATTGTACACGCCCCTGACTAGCATTGTGGACAATCAGGGTGACAACACTCTGCAGCGTGCGATCGAGAAGATTACCGTCGATGGCCGCGAGCTTTGGATCGCAACGGCCTTCTTTTCACTCGACGCACTCAATTTGGTGGGTGAAAATCTGCTTAAAGCGGACAAGATCAGACTCCTGTACGGCGCAGAAGCCTGTCCAAGACAAAGAAACGCGATTCTTGGCGCATTGCGGTCCCAGTCTGACGAGGACCTGCTGCGAGATCGAAAAGACGACGCCATGTTAAGCGGGCTACGGCACGCAAGGCAGCTTATTGCAGAAGGCCGTCTAGAAGCCCGCATATACCGGAAGCAGAACTTTCACGCCAAGCTGTATATTTCCCATCGCACAGGTGAGCCGCCTATTTCCAGCATTGTCGGAAGCGGTAATTTTACTCGCAGCGGCCTCACGAAGAACGTGGAGCTGAACCTGAAAACACAGGAGGAGCAGACGGAGAAGCTTGTAGCCTGGTACGAAAAAATGTGGGCTGAAGCAGCGGATGACGATTTCACTGAACTTCTCTCGGAGCAAATTGACCGGCAGATAAGACTTTACGACCCGTATGCGATTTACCTCAAAGCGCTACTCTCCTGGGGAGATCACGTGCAGGGCCGCGCCCCCCTCAAGCCAATCAATATTTTGCCGATGCTCGATCCTCACCAAGAACACGCCTACCGCCAAGCGCTGAGAATTCTGGAGCGCGAACCTGGGGTCATGGTGTGCGACGGCGTTGGCTTAGGCAATTCGTTTGTCGCCCTCGCCTTAATGGAGCACTGGCTCAGCGAGGGGTCACGAGTTCTCTTGATCGCGCCGAAGGCGATCCTCAAGAGTTCATGGGAAGGTTATCTACGGCGCTACCTGGGAAAGTACAGCAAGGGATTCTCCAACATCCACGCTAAGCCGATGACCTGGTTTGGATTTGATGGCGAAGACGACGAAGACGAGCAGGAGCAGCTCCGCGAGTACGCTGAGCAGGCGGACGTGGTTATCATCGACGAAAGCCACAACTTCCGAAACTCCGCCACGCAACGATATAAGAACCTATATGCGGTCGTCGCGCCAAACGAACGCGGACGAAAGAAGATTGTCCTTCTCACCGCTACCCCGGTGAACACCAAGTATGAAGACCTCTCGAACCAGTTTCAAATCCTGACCCATGATGACGGCTCGATCTCGGGCATCGCACGACTTCAACTGAACCGGCAAGCCAGAAGCCGGGACAAGGCGATGGCCCAACAGGGACCGGCACGCGACCAGGATGTACTCTTCGATTTCGACTCGATACTTGCTGACGAGCTACTCGGCGCCGCCCTCGAGTCCGTGGCTATTCAACGTTCTCGAAGAACATGCCGCGAACTCGCTGAAGCTGCAGGAAAGACGTTACGATTTCCGAAGCGAGCGGCACCTCAGGAAATCCGCTACACGCTCGGCTCGGGCCACGAAGCCCTGATTCGCGAGACTCACCTCCGTTTCGAAGAGTTGGGTAAGTATCTCGCGAAGTACACCTCTGCCGTGACCAAGGCCGCAGAGAAAGATACCGAGGTCGACAAGAACATCGGGCCCGCACCGCAGCACGGCCTGAAGTTCAGCGGTTACCTGCCTAACCTCTTCCTCAAAACAAAGACGATCAGCAACCGTCAAGCCCAGGTCGAAGCCTTTCTAGCAAAGATGGTCTACGTCAACGTTATGAAGCAGCTAGAAAGCTCGACGCCTGCCTTCCAGTCGATCATCGAATCGCTTGGCCAGGGTTTAGCCCTACGTCTTCGACACTACTGCGGCGAAGAAGATCTTGTTCGGCAAGCACTAACAAGGCACGAGGCTTGGACCAAGCTGCCCGAAAACAAGGATGCGGACGCTGACCTTGGTGAAGAACCTGAGGACGCCACTGCGGACGAGGCGAGCGGCGGAGAGACTGACGACTACATCTGCCGAGAGGAACGCCGGGCCATCAAACGTCTCAAATCGCTCGGGTTCAGTTGCGAAACGCATCATGTTGACCTCTGGCGCGACGACATTCTCAAAGACCTGGATCATCTGCAAAGCATCCACGACAAGTGCAAGAACGCCCAGCTGGAACCCGACGCAAAGCTCGATGAGATCGCGCGATGCGTAAAAAAAGAACGAGAGAAGGGTAGAAAGGTGCTGATCTTTACCCAAAGCAGAAAGACCGCCGACTACGTTCAAGGCAAGCTTGAAGCAACTCTGGGCGAAACCGTCGCCTTAGTCAATTCAGACATCGGCGGCGATACCCGCGCGCGCATCCTAAACGCTTTCTCCCCCAAGTACAACGACCTTCCCCAGCGCGGCAAAAATAACGAGATGAAGCCTCTACCGGAGTTGCACGTTCTCGTCTCCACCGACGTGCTTTCAGAAGGTGTGAACCTTCAAGAGGCCGGCTGCATCCTAAACTACGATCTGCACTGGAATCCCACCCGACTCATCCAGCGGATTGGCCGCGTCGATCGGCGCCTTCGCGAGGAGGACCCCGACCACGAGTTCGATATCCTAAATGTCTTTCCGCCGGAAACGATTAACCAGGTGATCCGCTTGGTGGACACCGTCGAGCAACGCCAGCGCAAGATCGGGCGACTGCTGGGCATCGATGTCTCGTTCTTCAAAGCAACCGATGAGGAGGGCACGTTGAAGGAGTTCAACGCTCTGTACGAGGGAGGAGAGACACCGCGCGAAACTCAGCTGATCGAATACGTAAGGCAGGTAACGCTCAGTAGCGATGATCAAAAACTCGCCGACTCTATTCCTCCTGGCGGGTTCGGGGTCTGGGAAGGGGCACCCGTGGATGGTTTCTTTGCCCTATTTGAGATGCAGGGTACCGAAGGGATACTCGATACGGATGCGGAGCACTTTAGGTCGATCATAGGCAGCCCAATACTGGTGATGGAGACGACCGGGCAGCTGTCGATGGATGCGCCGCTTATCCTTCAAACGCTCGCGGAGACGATAAAGGGTAAGCAATCGGGCAAACCTAGCGACAAGGAAGTTCTCAAGGCTGCCTTCAACCGAATGAAGAGTCGAGCCAATCAGAGTTTCCGATCGATCAACCTCGTCGCAACGATCCAGCCCAGTCTCGTATGTTGGATGGAGTTGAGGAGATAGAGATGCTTTCAACCAACAATGTCGAAAAGTTAAAGACGATCAACTCGATTGAGCGCCTTCTCGAGTTCCTACGCGAGGACTTGGCTTGGCCCCTCGCTGAAGGCGATGTTGAAAGCCTTACGTTCGAATATGAGCCCGCCGAACTCGGCCTGAGGGACGAACATGCGCCGAAGATCAACCGGATCTACCAAATCCGGTCCATTACCAAGGATCAGCCTTGGGGCATCTTCTTCATCGACTTCGAAAACAAGAAGCTGCCAGTCACCCTGATGCGCCGCATCCTCAACCACCTGCGGGTCAAGAACCGAGGACAGGCGATCCAGGCGTGGAACGCTGGCGACCTGCTCTTCATGACGACCTACGGCGAGCAGAAGGAGAACGCCCGAGAAGTCGCCTTCGCCCACTTCCACGAAACCCCCGGCGACCTCCCCACTCTCAACGTCATCCAGTGGGATCGAGACGACACCCCTGCCAAGCTCAAGAACACGTACGACACGCTGCGCAACAACCTCCAATGGCCTGAGGAGACTACGAGCAACGAGGAATGGCGGCACCAATGGGCGGCTCCGTTCAAGCATAAACCGGGCCACGTCATCACGACTGCCAAGCAGCTCGCCGAGGCCCTCGCCACACTCTCCAAGAGCATCCGTGACCGCGCCAAAGAGCTTCTGGAGGCAGAATCCGAGAAAGGCCCCCTCACCAAGCTCTTTAAGGCGTTCCAAGAGTCGCTGATCCACGACCTCAAGCCGGAGGACTTCTCGGACACCTTCGCCCAGACGATCAGCTACGGCTTGCTCACGGCGGCAATCTCGCGCACCGACATGGACGCGGGCAACAAGGGCACAACGCTCCTCACCGAGGACATCGCCAACCTCGTCCCGGTCACGAACCCGTTCCTGAGGGAAATCCTGGAGACCTTCCTCGATGTCGGCGGCCGCAAGAAGGCGGGAATGGACTTTGACGAACTCGGCGTGCAAGACGTGGTCGAACTGCTCCGGGGCGACGCCACCGACCTGCCGGCGGTCCTTCGCGATTTCGGCAACCAGAAGCAGGGCGAAGACCCCGTCATCCACTTCTATGAGGACTACCTCAAGGCCTACAACAAGGAGCTGAAGGTCAAGCGGGGCGTCTTCTACACGCCCAAGCCGGTGGTGTCCTATATCGTGCGCTCGGTACACGAACTGCTCCAGACCGAGTTCGGCCTCGAAGATGGCCTTGCCAGCACGATCACGTGGGGCGAGATGGCGGCGAAGAATCCAGAAATCAAGATTCCCGAGGGCACCGACCCCGATGCTCACTTCGTCACCATCCTCGATCCCGCCGCTGGCACCGGAACATTCTTGGTCGAAGTCATCGACGTGATCTGGAAACTTCTCCAGGCCAAATGGGCGAAGTCGGCTGCCGCGTGCTGGCAGATGATCGGACGCCAGCCTTCGGCGGGCGGAAGCTTCCAAGACTTCTGGAACGACTACGTCGCGGACCACCTGCTCCCCCGACTGTATGGCTATGAGCTGATGATGGCCCCCTACGCCATCGCCCACATGAAGCTCGGCCTCAAGCTCGGCGAGACCGGATACCGCTTTGCGACTGACCGGCGCGTCCGCGTCTACCTCACCAACGCCCTCGAACCGCCGACACCAGTGCAACCCCAATTGCACCTCTATTGGGAGGCGCTGGCTCGGGAAGCCGAAGTGGTGACTGCGGTGAAGAGGTCCCAACGGTTCACGGTCGTGATCGGCAACCCGCCGTACTCAATACAATCACAAAACCTAACGCCGGAGTCGCGGGCACTTGTTGACCCTTATCGCGTAGTGAACGGCGTTGCAATAAAGGAAAAGGGCGCTCTGCAGTTTGAAAAGTACATACAAGACGATTACATAAAGTTCCTTCGGTTGTCAGAAATCAGCATCGCTCAATGTGGAGTCGGACTGTTTTCAATAATTTCGAATCACAATTACATCGATGGTCCTACGTTCCGTGGCTTACGATGGCATGTTGCGAGCTCGCATCACCGAGTGCGAATCGTAGACCTACATGGCAGCTCCATAAAGAGAGAAGTCACACCAGATGGAGCGCCAGACGAGAATGTGTTCGACATTCAACAAGGGGTAGCAATCGTCTTTGCTATCGGACTGCCTGCGACAATCCTTGGTAGAGATTTCACATATTCCGAACTTTGGGGGCCGCGCGCTAGGAAGTATGACTTCTTAAGCTCGAACGGTCTTCTTTCCACAGAGCACCAAGTCGTAGATCCTCGAAGTCCTTATTTTCTATTCATGCCGCAGAGTTCTGAGCTTCGCGATGAATACGGTGCTTGGATGAGCGTGGACAGTTTGATGCCGCAATCGGGTGCCGGCGTAGTAACTGCGCGGGATGGCGTCGTGATAGGTCACGATTCGAAAAGCTTGGTTGACCGTGCAACTCGGTTCAGAGATTCCCTGTTGACGGACGCCGATTTGTGCGCATCGCTAGACATGCCGCTTAAGAAGGGATGGAATATTAGACGTGCGCGCGAGTTGATTCGTAAGGAGCGCTCACTGGAAAATTTCGTGCAGCAGATATCGTATCGACCTCTGGACGCCCGACTGATCTTCTACCATCCTTCCCTTGTATGGGGAATGTCGTGGCCGACGATGCAGCATATGGCCCACGATGGTAACTTGGGTGTCTCCATCTCACGCTCAGTGCGAGGTGCGCCCTGGCGCGATGTGTTGGCTTCGCGGAGCATGATCGAGTTTGGCTACATGGCAACCCGGCCTGGAAATTCAGCGCCGCTGTTTCCCCTGTACCTGCTGCCCTCCGCAAGGGACGCAGCGATGGGGAATGGCAAGGTGCCGAACCTGAGTCCGGCGTTCCTCGATGCCTTGGCGGGTGCCATCGGGCGAAGCTTCGAGTATAACGGCTCCTCCGCCAGCCCCGGTGGGCTCTTCGAAGGATTGGACGGAGCATTTGCCCCCGTGCAACCCGCCCTCGACCGGCTGCCGACCGACATGGGCCCGAGGCAAGGGGACCTCGGTCCATTCGCACGAGTGGTTACCTTCTCGCCCGAGGACGTGTTCCACTTCATCTACGCGGTGCTCCACTCGCCGACCTACCGCACCCGGTACGCCGAGTTCCTGAAGATCGACTTCGCCCGCATCCCGCTCCCCGGCGGACCGGAGGTGTTTGACGCGCTGATCCCGCTTGGCGAGCGGCTCGTCGCCCTCCACGTGATGGAGGCCCCCAAGCCCGAACGCTGGGCCACCACCTATCGCGGCCCCGCCGACCCGCAGGTCGAAAAGGTGACCTTCACCCCGGGCGACGACGGCCTCACCGGCACCGTCTGGCTGGACAAAGCCCAAACCCGAGGCTTCCACGGCGTGCCTATCAGCACCTGGAACTTCCACATCGGCGGGTACCAAGTCTGCGAGAAGTGGCTCAAAGATCGAGGCCCCAAGAAAGGCAAACCCGGGCGCACCCTCACCCCCGAGGACATCGAGCACTATCACTATATCGCCTTCGCCCTCACCGAAACCCAAGCCCTCATGACCCAAATCGACGAAGCCATCGAACACCACGGCGGCTGGCAGGGAGCGTTTCAGGGAGACGAGCCGAAACATGACTGACCTCGGGCATGCATTCGGGCTCCTCATGAAGACGATCTACGTCCGCCGCAACGCCAAGAGCAAGGCGAGGCTGACTGCCGCGTTGGGGAGGCTTGGCTGACGTCGGACATGCAGCGACGTTTGCCGGGCCAGCGACTGCAATATGTGTCTCGCCGTTTGAGCAATGCCCTCCTTCAGTCTGGTAGCGAGAAAGTGCACATCGAGGGA
>CAYRAX010000083.1:0-11446 GCA_964422285.1 uncultured Chthonomonas sp. | reverse complement strand
CCTGGTCGTAATGCAGACGCGCGCTATCTTGCAGGCAGCGGCGAAGCTGATCAAGGCAGGCAAAAAGGCACTGCCGGAGATCTTGATTCCGCTCGTGGGCACGGTCAACGAACTGCGGGTGATCCAAGGTCAGCTCGAAGCGACCGCGAAAGAAGTCGTCAAAGAGCAGGGCGTCGAAATTCCGTACACGTTTGGCACGATGATCGAGATTCCGCGCGCGGCTCTGACCGCCGCCGAAATCGCCGAATACGCGCAGTTCTTCAGCTTCGGCACGAACGACCTGACTCAGATGACGTTTGGCTATTCGCGCGACGACGCAGAAGGCAAGTTCCTTCAGCGGTACGTGGATCAAAAGATTCTGCCGTACAACGTGTTCGAGACAATCGACTTTACCGGCGTTGGCAAGCTGATGAAGATGGCGGTTGAAGATGGGCGCGCCACCCGCAATGACCTGAAATGCGGCATTTGCGGCGAGCACGGCGGCGACCCGGATTCGATCATCTTCTGCCACCAAATCGGTCTGGACTACGTGAGCTGTTCGCCATTCCGCGTGCCGATCGCTCGCCTGGCAGCCGCCCAAGCTGCAATCCAAGACCGAGTAAAAGTCGCGCTCGATAAGTAAACGGGCTTCGCTAAATCCCCCTCACGAAGATGAGGGGGATTTTTTGTCATTCTGCCACCGAACGGACATGCAGCGAGATTCGTCGGGCTGAGCGCTTAATTCCCCCTCACGAAGATGAGGGGGATTTAGGGGGAGACAGTCCGCATCTCGGCGCGAAGACACTTAGTCTTCGCAAAACTCAAGCATCACAAAACAATCACGGCTTCAAGCGGCGGGCGAGCGCCCGAACTACCGGATGCGGGTCATTCTGCATATTGTTGAAGCTGGCCCGGTAGCCTTCTGGACACCGACCCGCCAAACCCTGCACCGCCTGAGCGCGAACTCCCGCCGATGGATCGAACAGCAACTTGCCCAGCTCATTCAACGCGCCGTCACTTCCAACCAACCCGAGCAATTCCGCACCCGCGCGCGCGGCCGCCTCGTTGCGCTCCTTCAACAGCCGCAACGCCGACGCGATCGCTCTCTCCTTGAACTTGGACATGAGCTTGAGCGCGGCCTTTCGAGATAGCAGATCGCCGGTTGAAACGATCGCTTCGGCGGTCGAATAGGCATCCTCAGAACCGATTTCCGATAGTGCAATCATCGCCCGAGCGGCAATCGCCTTGTCGTCGTTCAAGCAAAGCGGCATCAGGTCGGCAACGCATTCTCGGCCGCCCAAAATCGCCGCCGCTTGGACTGCGATCGAAACCGTTTGCGGTTTTTTCATAAACCCCGGCAGGAACGGAGCGATTTCGCGCGCGCCGCATTCCAGGCCCACGCGCAATAGCTTTGCTGCGTCGTCGTCCTTCGCAGTGATCAGCGTTTGCGCCAACCGTTCGCGCGCGGGTTGGCCGATCCCATTGACGACCGACATGTACGCGCGCAGTGCCAAGTGATCTGCGCCCGATAGTTTGCGGGCGATCATCCAGTCAAGTGCTGGCAAGCCGATGCCGATTAGCCGGTCCGAGGCTTCGTACGCCGCATCTTGGGCCGATCCTACCGCCCACTGAGTAGCGGTTGCGTAGAGCCGGTCGAGTTCCTTCTCGCTGGGTAGCGGAATCGTGCCCGGTTTTGGCTTTGGCCGCGTGGGTTGGCTAGAGACGAAAGACGATCCCGCCAATGATTCGACGTCGTAGGCGATGCCCCATTGAGGTGTGACCGAGGCCTGAGTATCCGCAAGACCCTCTCGATATTTGTCGATGCCGCCGAGATCCACGAAAAGGCCCAGCGAGCCGGTAGACCGCGAAAGTCCGCCGGTGCCCGGAGGTCCCACGTAGCGATCGTCCCCCGACGCATCGAGGAAAATGCCGACTCCATTTGCCACACCAATCCCCGGCGTACCGTCCTTGGCGGTGTAGATGTCGTCGCCAGCGCGATCGAGCATGAACGCGACCCCATAGTCATGCCCAATCCCGAAACACGCGCCCCATTTGACGGTGTAGGAATCGTTGCCCGCCAGGTCGAAAAAGTATGCGGCGGTCAAGTGCATCGCGCTGCATTGGGAGTAATGCACCGCTTGGTACCAGTCGTTTCCTGTGCCATCAAAAAGCGAGCCCATGCCAAACCAATAGCTCGCTGCTTGGGCATAGGTGTCGCAATCGTAGTGATCCGAGCCAGTAAAATCCGTGAGCAAACCGATGCCGCCGCTGAATCCGCCGCCATCTTCGCGGTAGCCGCTGGCACAGCCCTGGGCGAACGAATAGGTGACATCCGTGAATAGTGGTGAATTGATAATCAGCCCGCCCGCCGAATAGTGATCGTTGCCGCGCCGGTCAACAAGCCAACCATATCCGCGAGTGCGAGCCGCGCCTTGGCCCCACAACTTTACGTTGTAGTCATCGTCGCCGATGTGGTCCACGAGCAGTCCGATGCCAAAAAACCCAAAGCCCTGCGCAAGCGCGACTGACCGATAAACGTCGTTGCCAGACTCTTTTGCAAACGCGCCAACACCAGCCAGTCCAACGCCAAAGTTCATCGACTTTCCGCGGAGCACGCTGTCACCACCAGCGAATTTTGCGATGCCAATGCCCAAAATGCCGACCCCCATGCCCGCATCACCGACCGCAACATCAGAGCCCGTGCCGAGGTCGAGCAACACGCTGGCTGCGCCGATTCCGACCGCGTGGCGGCCCGTGTAGCGGTTCTTGCCGCCCAAGTCGATGAGGATTGAAACATCCTTTTCGGCGTGCAAGTCGTCATTGCGACCGGCGATCAGCACCTTTACGCCATCGCGCATAAATGTGACCGGCGCGGGAAGAACCTCTTTGAATTGGTTCAAGATTGGACCAATGCGCTCGACGGCGGTCGCTAGCTGACTGGCGGCGCGCACAATCGCCCCCACATCCACTTTGTCGAGCAGCGCGGCGATTTGCTCTTTCGTCACCGGCTTTTCTGTGGTGGGCCAATCAGAAAATTGGATCGAGGGTTCTTCCACCGCGACTTGCGGCAATCCCGCCACGAGAATTTTGCGTTCAGCGGCCGTGAGCGGCTTGAGTGCGACATCGATGACGCCATTAGCGCGCCGAACCCAGTTCAACAGGTTCGCGACGGGAACGCGCAAGCCCGCCGGAACTTCCTTAAGTGTCTCAGCGGGGATCATGGCGACAGCTGGAATTTCTGTTTCGCCGGGATAAATCTGCTGCGCCGCGGTTTGCAGGATTGATGGCATTGAGGAAGTGCGCGGAAACTCGTGCAAGGCGAGCAGCGCATCCGCGGTATCGACAGGTTTATCCAGTGCTTGATCGACCAACGAGAGCCGGTATTTATCGCGAAAAATGCGCTTTTCGTAGCTAAGATCGGCGCGGGTCATGTTGCCCATGAGGAGCGCGTCGTCTATGCCGCGCAGCTCCGCCGAATTCACTTGCGCGCGCGCTGGCGTAGCGCACAACACACCGATCGCCACCGTGGCAAAAATCGCGACTCGATTCAACCGCTCAACTCCGAATTTACTATTTCCCATAGGTTCATTTGTGGAAGGCGCGACTCTTCCAATGCTCGCTCGTCCAATGGAACTGTACTTGATTCGCGGCGATTTGGGTCGAAAATGATGCCGAGCCCCCCGGTTGCAGCATCAATTGGCGGCTTTTCCGGCTGGCAAACCCCGCTTGGAAGCAGCAAAACCAGCCGCCGCCCCTCGTCCGCTGGAGCCAAAGCCCATTTCGAAATCAGCTTGCCATCCAACTCGCGCCAAAGCCACTCGCCTTCCTCGACGCGCTCGGCTGCTCGGAGCCGGGTGAACGAATCCAGCACGACGACGGACCGCTCCTTTATGAAAAGTTGGTTTGCGAGGTAGTCGGTATCGAAATTGAAACCATTGCCAAGCCACTCGAGCGGTGCGTGCGCATAGCCTGCCAGCCGCGCCAACCCCGCCAACCGCATGCTCGCGGAAAAAATCGTTGCCGCAATGCCGCGGCGGATCGCTTGATTTTCGACATACGGCCGCAATCCCGGCCCCCATGGCCAGAGAAGATTCAGCGGCGCGAGGCCCAGATCGAAGCGTCGCCGATTCAATTCGAGTCCAGAAAGCAGGTCGACCGAGTCCTCAATGAACCGCTTGAGCATTTTTTCGCCATCGCCTTCGGGCAGATGCCGGGCGATCTCGCTTCCCGCGACCGACGCCAGCGAATGGGTTTGCAGGTCGAGCGATCCCGCCAGCCAGACCAAGCCGTGAGAAATCGCTGGGCCTGCAACGATCGCGAGGCGGTCAGTTTCTAGGCGCGAGGCCGCCGCCATCAGGGCTCGCACCTCAGCTTCCGCTGGCGCATCGCGAACGACTTCAACCACCCCGGAATCTCCCAGCGACCCGAGCTGCATATGAAAATGAACAGACTTCTCCGGCGGATCAGCACCCAGCGCCGACATGATGAGGACGCCTTCGCTCGCATCCAACGAGTACGGACCAAAACCCAGCATTGCCGCCTCCGGAACCTTCGATTCGGCTACATTGGTGAGGCGAAATAGCGACGAGGCTTCAGTTATTTGCTGCAAATAGGGTAGCTTTTGGCGAAGACAGCTTTTCGCAGGGTCCATGGATAGGACGTGCGGAAGCACCAGGATCGTAGAACGCACGCAAAGATTATGTGCCGAGGAGCAAACGAATGGATTCGAAAAATGCCCCACTTGTCATGAAATTTGGGTTGGCCTTAGCCGCCACCGTGGCCGCCGCCCTTTGCTGGGCACCAAATCCCACGAATTCACGCAGCAACCGCCTGGAGCGAGCAGCAGAAATCCGAAGTGGCTCACGCCCCGCGGTGGTCACGCAGTTCGAACGCGAAAAGCGCCGCGTGGCGCTGACGTTTGACGATGGCCCCCAGCCACAAACCACTCGCGGCGTGTTGCAGGTGTTAAAGCAGTTCAACGTCAAAGCGACATTCTTCATGATCGGCGCAAAGGTGGATGTCGAACCAGAAATCGCACGCGAAGTTGCCGCCGCCGGTCACGAGATCGGCAATCACACGATGATGCACCGTAACTTGACCACGATGTCGCCGTCCCAAGTTGCCCAGGAGTTTCAATCCACAAGTTCGATTTTGGAATCCAAGCTGGGCATTAGCCCGGAGCTTTGCCGCCCGCCCGGCGGCAACTACAACCAAGATGTGATCAACGCGGCGACCGATGAGGGGATGACGACCGTGCTTTGGACGACAAACCCCGGCGATTGCAACTTCGATTCCGCCGCGACGATTGCCAAGCACGTGCTCGATTCGGTAAAGCCCGGCGGCATCATTCTGCTGCACGACACCGTGCCAGCGACCGTGGACGCGCTGCCCATCATCCTGAAGGGCCTAAAAAAGCGCGGCCTGCTGGCGGTCCCGGTCTCTACCATGATACGCTCGAACAGTAGGTGATGAGCGAATCGCTGCTTCGGGATCAAATTTGCGAAATCGGCTACCAAATGGCGGCTGGCGGATTGGTGGTCGCGACTGAAGGCAACATTTCGGCGCGGCTCGACGAAGATCGCATCCTCATCACGCCATCCGGAGTCAGCAAAGGCAACTTGCGGCCCGAAGACTTGATCGTTACCGACCTAACTGGCGAGCCCCTCGAAAAACAAAGCGGCACCCCCAGCTCCGAGTTCCGTCTGCATGTCGCGATCTATGCCCAGCGACCCGATTGTCAGGCCATAGTGCACGCACATCCTCCTTACGCGACGGCATTTTCGATGAGTCCGAGTGATATGCTCTCGCTGGCGACCGTTGAGGCAAGCGCGGTTTTGGGAAAGGTTTGTTGGGTTCCATTCGCTTGGCCCGGTACCGACGAAATGCCACGCGAAATTCGACTGCTGGCAAAGCATCACAAGACATTTTTGCTCGCGCACCACGGCGCGGTCACGCTGGGCAAGTCGGTTCAGGATGCATTTCATCGAATGCAAACACTCGAACGCACGGCCCAAATCGCCTGGCTCGCTGACTTTTTACCGGGCCGATCGGATCTCTCCCCCGAAATTCAATCCGAGCTGACCAAACGATTCCATCACGGCGATCTCTGAGCCTGGCAACTGCGGCAAGTGCCAAAATTAACCCCATGAAGTTTCAGGCGCCCCGCGGCACGCACGATATCCTTCCTTTTGACCCTCAGAGAGTGGATCGGTCGATGGTTGCGTATCTTTGGCGGCACCTGGAGGATCAGTTTGCCAAGCTCGCCGGACAATACGGGTACGACGAAATTCAGACGCCAACCTTCGAAGACACAGACCTTTTTTGCCGCACCAGCGGCGACACGAGCGACATTGTCACGAAGCAAATGTACACATTTGAAGACAAGGGCGCAAGGTCGATGACTCTGAAGCCCGAGGGCACCGCGCCCGTAATGCGATCTGTCCTCGAACACAGTTTGTTGCAACAAGGATCCGTGCTGAAGCTTTGGTATTTCACGACGATCTTTCGCTACGAGCGGCCCCAAAAAGGAAGGTATCGCCAAGCGCACCAACTTGGGTGTGAGTTGCTCGGCTCGGCCTCGCCGCAAGCTGACGCCGAAATCATCGAAATAGCGACCACGTTTTATCAGGGCCTGGGGCTGAAAGGCGTGGTGGCCAGCATCAACTGCATCGGCCGCCAGGAAACTCGGGCACGGTACCGCGACGCCCTCCTTCAACACGCGGCTGGATACCTCGCAGGGCTCGATCAAGAGGCGCGCGACCGAGTGCAAAAGAATCCGCTACGGCTCTTGGACAGCAAAGACCCGGCAGCAATCGAGGCACTGGCTGGCGCGCCGAGCGTTCTGGACTACCTCGAAGACAGTAGCCGAGCCCATTTCGACCAGTTGCAATCGCTTCTCACAGATGCATCTATTCCCTACCAAATTGCGCCGGAAATCGTGCGCGGGCTGGACTATTACACCGACACCGTGTTCGAAGTTCTCAGCACTGATCTTGGAGCCCAAAGCGCGCTATGCGGCGGCGGCAGATACGATGGCCTGGTGAAGGACATGGGCGGACCTGATACGCCAAGCGTGGGATTTGCGCTGGGCATCGAGCGCTGCTGTTTGGTGATGCAAAGCCAAGGGCTAATCCCCGAGCCGCAATGCCCTGATGCAGTCGTGGTTTGCGCGTCACCCGAAGCAGAATCCGCCGTTCGCCAGTTGGCCGCGCGGTTAAGAACTGCAGGTTTGAGCGCGCAACACGACCTATCAGGCAAATCGCTGAAGGGCCAACTCAAGTGGGCCGATAAGGTGCGCGCACGCTACGCGATCATCATTGGCGCCGACGAGCTCGCCGCTGGAAACGCCACTCTGCGCACCATGGCAAGTGGCGAACAATCGCAGGTGCCACTCGATGGGATCGAAGGCAGGCTGCGTTCATGAAGCGTTTGGTGCCTTTGCTGGTGTTTGGTGCCGCGTGCAGCGCGTCCGCTCAAACTCCAGACTTGGCGCTCAAACTCGATTTGAACTTGGCATACACCCAAAGTTCGGGCGGCAAAACCCGGTTTCGCTGGTATGACCCGATGGGCCGCCACAGCACGGTCGGCGTCGGCATGAATCTTGAGCCCGGATATTACATTCTCGTGACCGAGCGGCTGGGGCGCATCGACTCGGACGCCGACCGAGAGCAGATCGACGAAGCCTATTTGGAAGACCCTGGCGTCTGGCGGATGGGGCGGCAGTACTTGCCGTTTGGTTCGCGAAACATGATCCGCGAGGCGGCGCTGGCGGCGAGACTCGACACCGCATTATTCACCAAGGCTATCCCTGTCAAAGCGGCGATTTTCGATAACGGAGCGAAGTCCTTGCGCGGCGCTATGTTGCGGCTCGGTGGCAACGTTGGATTGACGCTTGCGCATGGCGAGCACATTGGCGCCGCGAGCACGAGTCTGGGCCAGATCCGCGATCCACAGGACGCGCCGGGCAAAGGCGCGGGCTACCGAATCGCGGCCGGAATGGATGTAACGAAGCAGGTCGGGCCATCGCTGCTGCTGCTGGAAGTCGTCGCGCTTCGGCGGCCCCAGCGCGCGGGCGATCGATCCGAAGACTTTAGCGACCTAGGCCTTCGCCTGAATTCGCAAGACGGCGAAGTAAAAACGACGATTGCCTGGACCCGAGCTTGGCGCACGCGGGACGACTTTTACCGCGTCGAATCCGAATACAAAATTACGAAAAATCTTGCTCTCAAGGGCTTTCTGCGATTCCAACGCGGTACATGGCGCGACATCGCGATTGGCCTACGAGTTAGAATGTAAAGCGATGGAGCGAGCCAATTGAGCCAAACACGACGAGCCTTCAACATTCTGCGCGGCTATATCGACCGCGAATGGGATCGCTTGCAGGGGTTGGAGTGGTTCGACGCTCAGAAGGAGCTAGATTCTCCGACGATTCCCGCGCAACCAGCCACTCCCGTTGAGCCTCCCAAGGAATTGTCGCCAGAAGAAGAGTTGGATCTCGCAAGAAAGATTCTCGGCGTCAGCGAGTCAGCGACCTTTGCCGAAATCAACAAGGCGTATGAGCGCCTAGTCAAGCGAAGCGACCCGGCCCGGTTTCCTGAGGGTTCCGAGGTGCAAGCGCAAGCCGAACAAATCCACCGCCGAGTCAGCTTGGCCTACAGCAAACTTGCGGCGACATTTCCGTCCACCGAAAAGCGCTTCCAAGGCTTGGAAATCGAGTAATTAGCGGCCAGTCCGGACGGCGAATTCGTTGGTAAGAAATTGAACCGTCGCCCAATTTGCAGCCAATAGCGCAATAAACAGGACCACCCATGCCGCAAAGCTCCGTTTGGTCCAATGAACGTATCCCATCGCGAGTCCCGCCGAAATCGCTCCTATTGCCGGATATAGGTAGCGCGCCTGAGCTTGGAAATAGGTCAAGTTGAATTGCAGGAATAGTATCGCTACGACGATACAACACGTCACGCAAAGCCACCGAAACGTGCGCTCGCACCCCGCCTCGACCGTGCGCCAAGAGGTCGCCCAACCGGCAATGCAGGCGAGTACACCGATTAGCGCCAACGCATAGAAAATTGGGTCATAGAATAGGTCCATCTGGCCGAAAACGCCAAAGAAACTGCGAATGGTCCACCAACCAAACCACTGCGTCCAATAGGTCCACTCCGCCCCAAATCCGCCGCCGAGCATGGCGACCAAATTTGCGCGCTGGGCAGAGCCAACGAATGCAGCTTTGAATGCGCCCATCGCGAGCGGATCGCCATAAACTTGAATGTTGCGTATCCACCATGGCGCGATGATGACCAGGGCGATTGCGGCCGGCAGCCACCGCAGCCAAGCTTGCTTGCTTTCGCCCCAACGGAGGACCGCGCCAACCAAACTGACCAGCACGAATGCGAGCGCGCTCGTCTTCGTCCATAATCCGAGCCCCAAAATCACGCCAATCAAAATCGCCCGGGAAGGATTCCATCCGCTTCTCAATACGCTTGCCATCGCCGCCAAAAAGGCAGTGCCGAAGCAAAACAGCAGTGGATCGTTGCTCACCGCGGCATGCAGCGCGACCCACATCGGCATCAAACCGCAAATTGCCGACGCTGCAAGCGCGGTCAACCGGTCACCCGCACCCACCTTTACCGCGACGAACAACAGCAGCAACGAAATCGCGCCGATGATCGAGTTCAACCCACGCAGGTAGGGGCCATCGTGTACCGTCGTGGGGTCCATGCTCCAAAGAGTCGCCCACGCGCTCGCGATGAAGTAGTAGAGCGGCGGCTGATGGGATTGATAGGTTTCGTAAAGATCCGGCGCGCCAGGCTTTAAGACCGGAACTCCCTTGCCCGCTTGCAACGTGGCGACGTAGTTCGCGTGTTGCAATTCGTCTGGTGCGCCGATATCCTGCACAACTAGAGGTCCTCCGTCCGCACCCCGCTGGTGCTTCATGTAGCCCACCTGCCGATACGGCGTGGCCACGTTATACAGTAGCGAGAAAATCAGGTACGCCACGATGACGAGTGAAAGGCAGAGGCGTTCGCGCACGTAAGCGATTATGCCTTGATTTCGGCGAGTATGGGATACACTGTTTGTTACAGTTAGACCTAATCGGAGGAAATGGATGAAAATACGATTCGCAATGATTTGTGCTTTGGGCTTGGCTTGCGCCGCTAGCTTTGCTGCGCTTCCCGAACCCTTGGCAAAATTTGTAACAAAAATTTCTGGCGCAAAAACTCTAAAAGCATCCTATTCGGTGATGCAAATCGGCGGCACAGCCGAGAAATATTCAGTCGCGTTTGGCAAGCCCGACACGCTGAAATACGACACGCCGAAGCAGACCATCGTCGCTGACGGTACGAACATCACGTTCTACCAAAAGGATTCGAAAAAGTACTTCACCCGGAAGCAAACTCCAGCCGAGTTTTCGAAGCTTTTCAAAGATGACTTTTTGAAAGCCTGGAAGCCCTTTTTTGATGCCAAATCACTGGACGCATTCAGTGCCAAGCAAGGCGCGGACGTTAGTCGCCGCGGTCTGCAATTGCGCACGGTTAAGGTGATGCTGGACGATACAACCGGCAAGTCGCTGACGCTTTTCATCGACAAAAAGGACGACCTGGCAAAGCAGATTATCTTGGAGCCCAAGGCGGGCAAAACCGACCTGCAGTTGATCTTGGATGTCGATTCGCTCGCTGTGACCGACGCTTCTGGCGACGCGATTGCGTTCAAGCCGCCGCAAGGATCGCAGGAGATCAATGAATCAGACCTGATCGCCGTGCGATGGGTTACATCGTTTAGCGAAGCCAAACAGATCGCGCAAGACGAAGGCAAGATGATCCTCATCGACTTCTTCGCCACCTGGTGCGGACCCTGCAAGATGCTCGAAAGCGAAGTTTTCCCGACTGAGGAATTTAAGGCGCTGAGCAGCAAGTTCGTGTTCTGCCGAATTGACGTCGATGACCAAAAAGAGGTCGCGGCACAATTCAACATCGAAGCGATGCCAACGACGATCATCACCGACGCCGCGGGCACCGAAAAAGGCCGGTTCCTTGGCTACTTGCCACCGAGCCAGTACCTGGAGCAGATTAAGCAAATCGTCGGCTTCTGACGGCTAGTCTAAGTTCTAAAGGCTGGCGCTCCGACCTCGGGTCTGGGTGCCAGCTTTTTTGTGCGCAATTGGTTTGCTGTAGTGCTGGCAAGTTACCCTCTCCAGCCGGGGCCTGGAGAGGGTAATCGCTACAATTTGGTCCCCTTCTCCAAGCCCCGGTTGGAGAAGGGGAATTAGGGGATGAGGCAAATGCGAACTCGTAATCGCCACAAATGCGTAAAAAAAATGCATATTCGCGCGCGAATTACGATCGCGCGGTAACGACATTTCCCAACGACCTCACCCCGGTCCGCAAGCGGACCGACCCTCTCCAGCCGGGGCCCGGAGAGGGTAATCGCTACAATTTGGTCCCCTTCTCCAAGCCCCGGTTGGAGAAGG
>CAYRAX010000082.1:0-11566 GCA_964422285.1 uncultured Chthonomonas sp. | reverse complement strand
CGACCGATTGCTGATGTTTCTGTTGGACGAAGAGAATATCCGCGAGGTTATCGCGTTCCCGAAAGTGGGCGGCGGCTACGACCCGTTCATGGACGCGCCGAGTACGATCGACCCCATGCAGTGGGCGGAAATGGGCTTGCGCCTCAGCAAATAGTCCAGTTCAAAGGTCGCGAGCGGAGAAGGTATCGCCCTTGTCGATGTCGCCGGTGTCCCAGCCTTTCTTGAACCACCGCATGCGCTGCTCGGATGTGCCGTGGGTGAATGAATCGGGTACGACTTGGCCCTGCATTCGCTTCTGCAACGTATCGTCGCCGATGGCGTTTGCCGCATTTAGCGCGTCTTCGATGTCTTCGCGATCCAGAATGTTCTTCATGTCCTGATCGTGCCGCGCCCAAACGCCCGCGAAGAAGTCGGCTTGGAGCTCCATCCGGACCGAAACTTTGTTGAACTCGGTGTCGCTCATGCGCGATCGCATTTCGTTGACTTTGTCCGAAATTCCGAGCAGATTTTGGACGTGGTGACCGACTTCGTGCGCGATAACATATGCCTGCGCAAAGTCACCCGGTGCGCCAAATTTCTGCTTCAAATCATCATAAAAAGCGAGGTCGATGTAGACTTGGCGGTCACCCGGGCAATAGAAGGGGCCAACTGCGGCACTAGCAAAACCGCACGCCGACTGAATGCCATCCGTAAACAGAATGAGCTTCGGCTTTTCGTAGGTTGCACCGCGCTCGGCAAAGATCTTCGTCCAAACGTCCTCGGTGTCCTTCAAAACAACCTTGACGAACTCGGTTCTCTCTGGATTGGTGTCTTTGTAGGGCTCGCTGCTCGTTCGGGTTCGCGAAGATTGCCCTTGCGACGCGCCCTGAAGCAATGCAGACGGATCACCGCCAAGAAGCATCACGACTACGGCAATAATGAGAACGCCGACGCCGCCACCGCCGACCGCCATTCCCGGGCTCAATCCACGCCGATCTTCAACATTGTCGCTTTGTTCGCGGCCTTTCCAACGCATAGCGATACTATACAGAATCGGCAACAAAAAAGTGTGCGTGTCTAGCGCGTCGGGGCAATCAATCCGGTGTCCACCGCGCCGGGAAGTTCATTCTCGGGCGTGGCACGCATGGGGTTTTCACGCGTGAGCAGGAGGACCAGCGATGCCAGCAACAGCACGCCCATTTTGAACATGAACAGTCGCTGGTAGGATGCGTCCCTCATCGTTTTCCTACTCGCTCGGCTGCTTCCTGAATCCAGCGCTCGGGTTCAATCTTCTGCCAATCCTCTGCTTTCACAATGGACCGTAGATGGTCCGCGGACGAAGAGGCGAGATCGGCAAATGATTTGATGTTCGCCGCTTCCAGCCGCTTGGCAAAAACTGGGCCAATGCCCACGATATCGATGAGCGTGCCCTTGGTGTCGCTTGGCCGCGCCGATACGCGATTGCCGCTCTGCAGTGCTTGAATTTCTGCCTTTAGCCGTGCAATTTCTTGGGCATCGGCACTTCGCGCAGGCGAACCCCGCCAAAACCAATAGTCAATCGCCAGCTCCAGCAGCCAGCCAATCACAAACCCGATGATTCCTGCGGTAAGCGGTTGCATGTTCAACTAATTAACTAGACGCCAGCTAACCGCTTTTCGGCTCCATTTGCGCCGGATTATCATTCAAATGGATACGTGGGAAGCGTTCTGGCGAGCGGCTTATCGCTTCGCATACCGAGTTCGTATTCAGCTTGCATGATCGTGTGGATCTCGTGGGTGCCTTCGTAAATCATCGCACCGCGCGAGTTTCGGAAGTGCCGCTCGACCGGAAATTCGTCGCAGAAACCGTATGCGCCGTGGATCTCGATGGCTTTATTGGCGGCGTCGAATGCGGCTTCGCAGTTGACCCATTTCGCCATCGAGCACTCGCGGGTGTGCCGCGTTCCCGTATTCTTCATCCAGCCAACTTTTTCGTACAACAGACGCCCAATTTCGCGACCTCGCACCATACTGGCGATCATTTGTTGAACAAGCTGTTTGGACGCGATGGGTTCGCCGCCCACCGTGCGCTCTTGGCTATATTTCAGACTGGCATCGAGCGAGGCTTGGATAATACCAACTGCTCCCGACGCCACCGTATACCGACCGTGATCCAGCGCGGACATCGCAACCTTGAAGCCGTCGCCTTCCTCGCCGAGCATGCAGTCAGCGGGGACGCGCATGTTTTCGAAGAACAACTCACCGGTATTACCGGCTCGCACGCCAAGCTTGCCTTTGATGGGGCGGCTCGAAAATCCTGGCGTGTTGCGATCCACGATGAAGGCGGCGTAGGGTGCCTTGGCATTGGTTTCCGCAAGGCGCGTGACGATCAAGAACTGGTGCGCATAATCGGCCAAGCTGATCCACGTTTTGGAACCATTGATGACGTAGGAGTCGCCGTCTTTCTTGGCCACCGTCTTGAGATTCGCGGCATCCGAACCCGCATTTGGCTCGGTGAGGCCGAAACCCGCAAACCGCTTTCCAGTCGCGAGGTCGGGCAACCAACGCTGCTTTTGTTCGTCGGTGCCCCACTGCATCAGCGTCATGCTGTGCAAACCAACGTGAACACTCATTACGACGCGCGCAGTGCTGTCCGCGCGCTCGAGCTCTTCGCAAACGATGCCGAGGGCGATGTAGTCCGCACCCATGCCGCCATATTTTTGGGGGATACAGATGCCGAGGTAGCCTGCGGCACCCATCTTTTCCAGCATCGATGAGTCGGACTCGTGGGCGCGGTCACGCTCCGCCAAGCCCGGCAAAATCTCCGATTGCCCGAACTTGTAGGCCGATTCGCGAATCATTTCGTGTTCTTGCGTCAGTGCAAAATCCATGACCCTATTTTGGCTGATTTGGGGTCAGCCGGGCCGGTGGGGTAACTTCGCATGCGAATGTCGGACGGCAGAGAGGTTTTGGGAATCATCAGCGCACGAGGCGGCTCGAAAGGGTTGCCGCGAAAAAACGTGTTGCCGCTGGTTGGCAAGCCGTTGATCGCGTGGACGGTCGCCGCCGCCGTGGAATCTGGCGTCGTGTCGCGATTGATTTGTTCGACCGACGATTCCGAAATCGCATCTGCGGCTGAGGACGCGGGAGCAGAAATTCCATTCGTTCGCCCGGCGGAACTGGCGAGCGACTCTGCAACTTCGCTTGACGTTGTGTTGCATGCCCTGGACCAAATGGAGCAAGCTGTCGACTGGGTTTGCCTTTTGCAGCCGACGAGCCCGTTACGCACCGGAGCGGATTTGCGCGGCGCTTTTGATTTGGCATGTGCGGGCGATGCGCCGGCGGTGGTCAGCGTTTGCGAAGCGGCGAGTCACCCCTACCTTTGCTATCAGATTCAAGATTCGGGCCGGATCGAGGGATTTTTTGGTCCGGAAGTGCGAGCAACTCGCCGACAAGATATGCCCGCAGCCTACACTTTGAACGGAGCGATTTACTTCATCAAGCCCAGCGTATTGCGCGAAACTCGAACGTTTGTTCCGCCGGGTACGATGGCTTACGTGATGCCGGTGGAACGATCCATCGATATCGACGACGCAAGCGACTTTGCCGCCGCGGAGCGCTACTTGATGCACCCATGACCAACCAACCCTGTTTCATCATTGCCGAAGCTGGCGTCAACCACAATGGCTCATTCGAGAGCGCCATCGAACTCGCGGATGTGGCCAAGAAAGCGGGCGCGGATGCGGTTAAATATCAGACCTTTAAGGCCGAATCGCTCACTTCGAAGCACGCGAAAAAAGCGGAATACCAATCGGTGACGACGGGCAGTGGTGAATCGCAACAGGACATGCTGCGCCGACTTGAACTCAGCTACGACCAATTTTCTCAACTTAAAGACTATTGCGACTCCATCGGCATCGAGTTCATGTCCACGCCGTTTGATGAAGCGAGTGCCGATTTCCTGCACAGCATCGGCATGAAGCGGTTCAAAATTCCGTCCGGCGAAGCGACGAATCCACTGCTCATTCAGCGCGTGGCGGGTTTTGGCAAGCCCATGATTTTGAGCACGGGAATGTGCAATTTGGGCGAGGTTGAACAGGCCATACAATGGGTTCGCAAGACCGGCAGCGACGCCGATCTGTGGATTTTGCATTGCGTGAGCGCATATCCCGCCGATCCATCGACAATGAACCTGCGCGCGATGGCGACGATTTCGCAAGCTTTTGACGTGCCAACCGGTTTTTCTGACCACTCGATGGGCATTCATGTCTCGATTGCGGCCGCCGCGCTTGGCGCATGCTGCATCGAAAAGCACTTCACCCTGGATAAATATCTGCCCGGACCCGACCACCAAGCGTCGCTGGAGCCACAAGAACTCGCCACCATGATCGCGTCGATTCGTGATGTGGAGTCCAGCCTCGGCGACGGCGTTAAGCGGATGATGCCCAACGAGGAAAATACAGCGGCGGTAGCGAGAAAATCTTGGATTTTGGGCCGGGACATGCGCGCCGGCGAGGCGATTTCGGCGACCGATCTAGTTCTGAAGCGCCCCGGAACCGGGATTCCTGGCGCGCGCCTTGAAGAGATCTTGGGCCGCACGTTGCGCGCCGATGCCGAAGCGGACACGATGCTCGATTGGAGCATGCTGGCTTAATGCGGATCGCCGCGGTCTCGGTTGCTCGGTCCGACTACGGCATCTACCGATCCGTTTTTGCCGCAATCACTCGTTCGCCATCGTTGGAGCTGACGGTGATCGCAGGGGCCGCGCACCTTTCCGAGCGATTCGGACGAACGGTTGACGCGATTCGGGATGATGGCTTCGATGTGGGAGCCGAAGTGCCCATGGTCCAAGATGGCGACACGCCGATGGATGTTGCCCGATCGGTTAGCCTAGGCATCACCGGCTTCTCAGACGCATTCGAGCATCTGCGCCCAAATTTGGTTTTGCTGCTTGGCGACCGATACGAGATGATGGCGGCCGCGCTGGCGGCAACGCTTCATTGCTTGCCGATAGCACACATCCACGGTGGAGAATTGAGCTTCGGGGCGATCGATGACGCGCTCCGTCACGCGATCTCGAAGATGAGCCACCTGCATTTCGTGACCACCAGCGAGTATCGGCGGCGCGTGATTCAGATGGGTGAGCGGCCAGAACGCGTACATGAGGTTGGCGCGCCGGGCCTCGATTTGGTAGCCGGTTTCGCGCCGCTAAGTATCGACGAATTGAACGAGCGCTTCTCAATTCAGCTCAAGCCAGGGTTTGTTCTATGCACTTATCACCCGGTGACGCTTGACGCTGATGCGACGATTTCGCAGTTTGAGCATCTGCTGGATTCGCTTCGGGCACACGGATTCCAGGTGTTGTTTACGATGCCAAATGCCGACGCGGGTGGCCTGAAAATACGAGAATCCATCTCAAGCTTTTTGGCGACTAGTCCCGGATCGTTCGCGGTCGAAAACATGGGCACTCTGGGCTATTTCAGCGCGATGCACCATGCCGCGGCGATGGTTGGAAACAGCTCCAGCGGCATCATTGAAGCCGCCTCGTTTGGCCTGCCAGTGCTCAATATTGGTCGCCGACAAGAAGGTCGGATTCGCGGCAAAAATGTGTTTGACGCTGGAGGAACGGCGGCAAGCATCGATGATGCGCTCGGCGAAGTGCTGGACCCCGCATTCAAAAGCTCGCTGCAAAACATGGCGAACCCCTACGGCGCAGGCAACTCTGGCGAGAAAATCGCGCAGATATTGGCAACGATCGGCGATCCGTCGCAGCTATTGAACAAGGGTTTTCACGACATTTGAATGCGCGGCGAATGTGCTGATATTCTAGCGGGTAAGCGGCAGACGAAAACGGCTATAATTAAGGTTCGCGGATTTGGGTCATCGGCGTAGTCGGCGCGTGATGATCTCGGGAGTTCTCCCGCGCGAGATTGAACGTCTAAAGCATATGTCCGCGCTTCCTGAGAAATGTCTGATTCCAACATCGAGCACCCTTAAGGATGCGCTCATTTCGATGAACGAGAGTCAGGCGGGAATCGCGCTCGTCGTCGACGAAAAACAAAAGCTTATCGACGCAATCACCGATGGCGACATTCGCCGCGCCATGCTTTGCGGTCACAACATTGATGCCAACGTCGCTGTTTTGCTGGAGCGACGCCAGAATTCGGCTTACCCAGACCCGATCACCGCGAGCCCCTATGAAGACGACGCCAAGCTCGTCCGGCTGATGAAAGAAAAGAAGATCATGCACCTGCCGATCGTGGATAGCGAGCGGCGAGTGGTGGGATTGAAGCTCTTGCGCGACGTGATCGAAGACGATTCGATGCCGATGCACGCGGTGGTGATGGCTGGCGGATTTGGCTCCAGATTGCAACCGCTAACCCACGACACACCCAAGCCGATGTTAAAAATTGGCGACCGACCACTGCTGGAGCGCATCATCGATCAGCTTCGCGGGGCGGGAATCAACAATGTTTCGGTGACGACCCACTTCATGCCCGAAAAAATCCAGGATCACTTCGGATCGGGCGAGGGCTTCGGAGTCGAGATCAACTACGTCAACGAGGAAACGCCGCTGGGCACCGCGGGTGCGCTTCGGTTGCTCAACGAACGAAAATTCCCGTTGCTGGTCATGAATGGCGATATTCTCACCAACATCGACTTTCGGTGCATGCTCGATTTTCACGCGGAGCACGAGGCGGCGATGACGGTTGCCGTGCGGCCATACCGAGTCGAAATTCCGTACGGCGTCGTGCAGTGCTCTGGCGCAGTCGTGACGGGTCTGGAAGAGAAGCCCACCCACCACTACTTTGTCAACGCCGGCATCTATCTGTTGAGCGAAAAGGCATTCGACCACATCGGCGATCAAGGCCGACTTGACATGACGGAATTGCTAACGCGATTGATCGATGCAAACGAAGTCGTCGCAAGTTTTCCGATCACCGAATATTGGCTCGACATCGGTCATCACGACGATTATGAGCGGGCGCAAGTTGATTTTCAAGCAGGAAAGCTGAGTTCATGAACTGGAAAGGCAAGAATGTTCTCGTTACCGGAGCGGGCGGCTTTATTGGAAGCCACCTTGCCGAAAAGCTCGTTTCGGAAGGAGCGAATGTCAGCGCGATGGTGCGCTACAACGGACCTGGCCGCTGGGGCTGGCTGGATAGCAGCGAACTCGCGAAGGACATGAAGGTCATCGCGGGTGACATCACCGACGCAGAAATGGTGCGCCGCGCGATGGAAAACCAAGAAGTTGTTTTTCACCTAGCCGCGCTCATCGCGATCCCCTATTCGTACGATGCGCCGCGTAGCTACGTGCGAACAAACGTGGAAGGAACGCTGAACGTGATGGTCGCAGGCAAGGACCACGGCACGCCGCGCATTATTCACACCTCCACCAGCGAAGTTTATGGCACCGCGCTGTATGCACCCATCGACGAAAAACACCCGCTGCAAGGCCAGTCACCCTATTCTGCGAGCAAAATTGGTGCCGACAAAATCGCCGAATCGTTTTATTTGAGCTTCGAGGTGCCGGTGACGACTGTGCGTCCGTTCAATACATTTGGTCCGCGGCAATCCGCCCGCGCGGTCATCCCCACAATCATCACACAGGGGCTGAAGGGCGAGCAAGTGCGGCTTGGCAACCTTACGCCGACTCGGGATTTGAACTTTGTTTCGAACACGGTCGATGGCTTTTTGGCGGCGGCGGCTTCACCCAAGGCGATCGGCATGACGATCAACCTTGGTAGCAATCGCGAAATCAGTGTGGGCGATTTGGTCCGGCTGATTGGAACATTGATGGGGCGCGACTTACTGGTTGAAACCGAAGAGCAGCGCCAGCGACCGACGGCCAGCGAAGTCGAGCGGTTGCTCGCCAACGCCGACCTCGCGAAGGAAGTCTTGGGATGGACGCCGACCGTCACTTTGGAACAAGGATTGGAAAAAACTATTTCTTGGCTAGAAAGCCATTTGAACCTGTACCGACCGGAGCTCTATGCTGTCTGAACCAATAACCAAAATCCCGTTGAGCGTTCCTGAAGTTTCGGGAAACGAATGGAAGTACGTCAAGGAATGCCTCGACACGGGCTGGATTTCATCGGTCGGAACCTACGTCAACAAATTCGAGGAAATGTTCGCCGAGCTGATGCCCGGATGCCAAGCGGTGGCGTGCGTGAACGGCACAGCCGCGCTGCACACAGCGATGCTCATTTTGGGTGTCAAGCCGGGCGAAGAAGTCATTTGTTCGGACGTGACGTTTATCGCGCCGGTCAATGCGATTCGGTACTGCGGCGCCGTTCCCGTTCTCATCGATGCCGTGTTGGATTCGTGGCAGCTTGATCCTGCGCTGGTGGAGAGCTTCCTTCGTGAAGACTGCGAGCGGCGCGACGGCGGGGTTTACAATAAGAAGTCTGGTCGCCGGGTTGCCGCGATCATGCCGGTGCACATTTTGGGCCAGCCAGTGGACATGGCACCGCTATTGCGACTTTCGCAGGAGTTCGGCATTCCCATCGTGGAAGATTCCACCGAAAGCTTAGGCGCAAGTTACGATGGAATTCCAACCGGCACGTTGGGCGAGATTGGTTGTTTTAGCTTTAACGGAAACAAACTGATTTCGACGGGTGGCGGCGGCATGATCGTCACCAAGAACAAGGACTTCGCCGAAAAGGCGCGCTATTTGACCCAGCAAGCCAAGGACGATCCGCTGGAATTCATCCACAATGAGGTCGGCTACAACTACCGTTTGACCAACGTGGCGGCGGCGATTGGCGTCGCGCAGTTGGAGCGCCTGAGCGAGTTTCTGGAGATCAAACGCCGCATCGCAAGTCGGTACGAAGAGGGCCTGGGCGACATTCCAAACCTCGCGTTCATGCCCAAGGTGCAGGGGACAGTCAGCGCGTTGTGGCTATACACCATCCGATTGGTCGGCCAATCCAGCAGACCAATGCTCCAGCATCTTGATCGCGAAGGCATTCAAACTCGTCCGCTATGGCAGCCGATCCACCTGAGCCCGGCATACGCCGAATACGACTTTCTGCCGTGCCCGAACGCCGAAACGCTGCAACGCGAATGCCTTAGCCTGCCGTGTTCGGTGGGGCTGAAGCCCGATGAACAAGACCGCGTCATCCAGGAGATTCGAAAATTTTTCAGCGCCTAGCCGCGCGTCTCGTGTATCTTAATTAGGAACAAGTTATGCAAAAGTATCCTCGCCGCCGTGAAATCAACCTATCGCAATACAATTTGCCGGAAGATCAATTGCCGCAATACTACGGCTTGCCGCAAGACGTGCGTTTTTGCTCGCGCTGCGTGATCTCCAACCAGCGACCCAATTCAGCGGTCGAATTCAAGCACACGAAAGAATCCAAAAAGGCGACGATTGCATTTGATGAGCAGGGTGTTTGCGACGCTTGCCGATTGGCGGACCAGAAGCACACCGGTGCAATCAATTGGGACGACCGCGACCGCGAACTGCAGGAACTATGCGATCGACACCGGAAGAATGACGGCACCTACGATTGCCTTGTCCCTGGATCTGGTGGCAAAGACAGCTTTTACGCGGCCCATATTCTGAAGCACAAGTACGGCATGCACCCCTTGACCGTCACTTGGGCACCGCACGTTTATACAGATTGGGGCTGGAAAAACTTCCAAGCATGGATCCACGCTGGATTCGACAACTACCTTTGTACGCCGAACGGACGCGTCCACCGGCTTCTTACTCGCCTCGCGGTGGAGAACCTTTTCCATCCCTTCCAACCGTTCATTTTTGGGCAAAAAGTGCTGGCACCAAAGATGGCCGCGCTCTTCAATATTCCGCTCGTGTTTTATGGCGAGAACGAGGCCGAATACGGCAACCCGATTTTGGACACGACGACCGCCAAACGCGACTATGCTTACTTTACGGCTTCCGACAAGAACAACGTGTTTCTCGGTGGAACTTCGGTTGCGGACTTGGTGAACAAGTTTGGGGTCGAAGAATATGACCTGCAGCCCTACATGCCCGGCGATCCTGATGTTCTCGAAAAGAAGAATATCGAGGTGCACTACTTGGGCTACTACCTAAAATGGCATCCCCAGGCTTGCTACTACTATTCGGTCGAGCATGGCGGTTTCCAAGCCTCGCCTGAGCGCACCGCTGGCACCTACAGCAAATACAATTCCATCGACGACCGAATCGATGATTTCCACTACTACACGACGTTCATCAAATTTGGAATCGGGCGCGCAACTTATGATGCGGCGCAGGAAATTCGGTCACGTGACATCACCCGTGAAGAGGGAATTGCCCTGGTCAAGAAGTTCGACGGCGAGTTCCCCGAGCGCTTTGCCGAAGAAATCTTCCGGTACCTGAGCATTTTCCCGAACGAATATCCCGAAGCAAGCAAGATGTTTGAGCAACCGATCATGGACCGCGAGTACTTCATGAACCTCGCCGATTCATTCCGCTCGCCGCACCTTTGGAAGCTCGAAAACGGGGAATGGAAGCAACGTAAGACGGTTTATGAGACGGTAGCCTTGCCCGCTGAATATGCGTAATCTTCGCATCATTGCGCGGTTGGATATCAAGGCACCCAACCTCATCAAGGGCATCCACCTTGAAGGATTGCGCGTGGTCGGCGATCCGCAGGAATATGCCGTTCGGTATTACCAAGAAGGCATCGACGAAATCGTATACATCGATATCGTGGCCAGCCTTTATAACCGCAATAGCCTGAGCGACATCGTGGCGCGAACCGCCGAGCACGTTTTTGTGCCGATGACGGTTGGCGGAGGCGTGCGCAACCTGGATACCGTGCATTCGCTACTGCGCGCTGGTGCTGACAAAGTCGCCATAAATACTGCCGCGATTGGCAGGCCAGAACTCATCACCGAAGTAGCCGAGCGATACGGATCGCAGTGCATGGTGCTTTCAATCGAAGCCAAACGCGACGGGCACGGTCGCTGGGAAGCCTACACCGATAATGGCCGCGAACGAACAGGGAAGGACGCCATCGAATGGGCAGTAGAGGGTGTGCGACGCGGCGCCGGCGAGATCTTGCTTACGTCGGTGGATCAAGAAGGCACGCAGAAGGGTTTTGATATCGAGCTTTGCCGGCAGATCACGGAAGCGGTGGACCGGCCCGTTATCTTGAGCGGCGGAATGGGCACGCTGGATCACTTTGAGCAAGCGGTCGAGCAAGGCGGCGCGGATGCGGTGGCGATTGCCCACGTTCTGCACTACAACAAGATTCCACTGAGCGATCTGCGTGCAAAGGCCAAGGCGATGAACCGGCAGGTGAGGGAAGTATGAGCCAGCCAAAAGTGACGGTCATGGATTATGGGATCGGCAACGTGTTTAGCGTTGTTCGGGCGCTATCCCAGGTTGCTGACGTGCTGTTTACCGAGGACCCAAAGGCGGCAGCGGAGGCGGATCGCTTGGTCGTGCCCGGCGTTGGTGCGTTTGCGGATTGCATGCGGCAGCTCGAGGCCCGCGGGATGCACGAGGTTGTCAAGAAATTCGCGGATTCGGGTCGTCCACTGCTCGGCATTTGTGTGGGAATGCAAATGCTGTTTGATCGCAGCGAAGAATTTGGTCACGTGGAAGGGCTCCGCATCATGCCAGGGCGCGTTGC
>CAYRAX010000081.1:0-11675 GCA_964422285.1 uncultured Chthonomonas sp. | reverse complement strand
CGTGTACGTGAACCCGCTGCAAACCGTTTGGGTAGCGTCCCAAAAAATCTCATTGACGGGGGCGAGCATGTCCCAAAGCTTTAATCGGGATTCGAGCATGATCCGCTGAACCGGCTCCGCGTAGGGGGAAATGAACTCTAACAACTTGGAGTGATCGCCGGGCCGCATTGCCGCACTATACTCCATGGCTCGGTTTAAGCCGGGTACAACCTTGGGTAATGCTCGACCGAAAACTCATCCGCGAAAACCCCGAATTTGTCCGCACGAACGCCGCTCGAAAGCGCATCAGCGTGCCGGTGGATGAATTCATCACGACCGACCAAAACTGGCGCGCGACGAAGGCTTCGATGGACGAGAAGAAGGCGGAGATGAACCGCATCAGCAAGTCGATTGGTCAGCTGATGGCGCAGGGCAAGAAGGACGAAGCAGAAGCAGCCAAGGCGAGCACGCAAGACCTGAAATCGGCGATTGGCACTTTGGAAGCCGAAGAGCGGGAACTGGAGGCTCGTTTGCGGGATCTCGAACTGAGCTTTCCGAATTTGCCGCATGAAACGGTTCCCGATGGCAACGACGAAAACGATAACGTCGTGGTGCGCGAATGGGGCGAGCGCGTTGAACTCGATTTTGAGCCGTTGCCGCACTGGGACGTGGCTGAAAAGTGCAAGTTGTTTGACCTAGCGCGCGGCAGCAAGATATCGGGCAGCGGTTTTGTGGTTTACACGGGCTGGGGCGCGCGGTTGCAGCGCGCGTTCATCACGTTTATGCTGGACATTCAAACCCAGCAGAATGGTTACCAAGAAATCTATCCGCCTGTTGTCGTGAATTCGGCAAGCTTGATCGGCACGGGCCAGTTGCCGAAATTTGGCGAAGACCTCTACAAGATGTCCGAGGATGACTTGTACTTAATCCCGACCGCGGAGGTCCCCGTCACGAACCTATACCGCGACGAGATCTTGGAATTTTGGCAACTACCGATGAAGTTTGCGGCGTCCAGCGGTTGTTTTCGGCGCGAGGCGGGCGCGGCTGGCAAGGATACGCGCGGAATCCAGCGCATCCACCAATTTGATAAGGTCGAGTTGGTCAAGTACACGTTGCCCGAGTGCAGCTACGATGAACTTGAATTGCTGGTTAACGACGCGGAGAGCATCTTGCAGGCGCTGGGCTTGCACTACCGAGTGACGCTGCTATGCGGGCCGGAAATGAGCTTTAGCAACGCAAAATGCTACGACCTTGAGATATGGTCGCCCGCGATGAAGAAATATTTGGAGATTTCCTCTTGTTCAAACTTTGAGGCGTTTCAGGCTCGGCGGGCAAACATCCGGTTTAGGCGAGCTCAAGGCGAACAGCCCGAGTTCGTGCACATTTTGAATGGAAGTGGCCTCGCGACGCCGCGGCTGTTTAGCACGCTGGTCGAGACGTTCTATCAGCCGGGCGTGGGCATCGCGATCCCCGACGCGCTACGACCATATGTTGGAACAGACTTGATTCCAGAGGGTGAATAGCGATGTTGTTAACTATGGTCGGTCTATGCGTTAGTTCTGCGTTCGCCAGCGGTTCGAGTGCGTCCATCATGGACCTCGGCTGGATGGCAGGGAGTTGGTCCTGCAAAGTGTGGGGCGGCACGTTTGAAGAGACTTGGCTTCCGCCGGTTGGTGGCACCATCCAAGGAACGGGCCGCTTCGTGAGCGGTGGCAGGGTCGAGTTCACGGAATTCATGTCGATAGAAAACGGCCCGACCGACAAGTTGCAGTTTTTTGTGCTCAACCACCGACTGAGCGAAGGAAAAGCCGAAGCCGAACCGTTTGACATAGAAGAGTTGCACAAAGACCGTGTGAAGTTCACGCGCGGTGGCGACGACTTTCCGCAGACGATCATCTACAAAAAGACCAAGACTGGGATGTTTTGCCGCATCGAAGGAACTCAAAAAGGCAAACCTGCACACACGGATTTCAATTTCGTACGGCTGAAGACACGTTAGCTCGCGGTGAACGCGGATACGTGAAGTTTGAACCCGCTTGGGGTCACCGCGACGATGTCATAGCGGACCTCATTTGGGTCTAGATCATTCTCAGCGATGAATTGCGCGGCCGCCAAAACCATGCGTCGTTGCTTTTGCGCTCCAACGGCTGCAACTGGATCTACGCCGGTGAGCTTGGTGCTCTTGACTTCCACGAAAACAAGGCAATCCTGGTCGAGGGCGATGATGTCGATTTCACCGGCGCGAGCCTTGTATCGTCGACGCAGTACTGTCCAGCCTAACTCGCGAACGAATTGAACGGCACCATCTTCGGCCGCTGAGCCGGCTATGCGTCGATCGCCAGACATGGCTGTTCGTGCAGTTCGCGCACCCGGGCGAAGGTTCGACGGTGGATGGGGCACGGGCCGAATTGCCGAAGCGCTTCCAGGTGTTCGGGGGTCGGGTAACCAAAGTGCTTGTGGAATCCGTATTTGGGATACTGCGCCGCGTAGCGAATCATCAGGTCATCTCGAACCGTTTTGGCGATGATGCTCGCCGCCGCCACTGCCGCGTAGGTTGCGTCGCCTTTCACCACAGGAAACGCGCGAACATTTAGGTCTCGTGGTACGCGGTCGCCATCGATGAATGCTTCGCGAGCATGATCGCCAAGGTGCTCCAAAGCGCGCTTCATCGCCAGCATCGTCGCCTCCAGAATATTGAGCTCGTCAATTTCCTCTGGCCCTACGATGGAATAGCTGACGTGGGCGGATTCGGAGATACGCTCGAATTGAACTCGGCGCTGATCGGCGGTCAGTTTCTTGGAATCGTTGATCCCTCGAATATCAAATCGGTCCGGCAAGATTACGGCGGCGGCAACCACTGGGCCAGCGAGCGGACCGCGACCTGCCTCGTCCACACCCGCGATTCCCGGAGTCATCAACAATCCTTGTCGAGATTCTTCTTTTCGTAGCATCCTTGTACCCAACCTTTAGACGTCGCTCGGGCGCGGTTTGCCTTGACTAATTTGAATGGGGCGCATGGCACGGTAGCGATTCCCAGCCTTCGCACTTCGGCATGCGGTCCATGAGCATGGTTACGCCTTCCAAAGGTTGCATTCTGCCGCGAATCACAGCATCCGTCATTTCGAAGATTGGCACCTGAATCGCATTCTTTCGGGCGAGGAGCATCGCGGCTTCCGCGGTCCCCACACCTTCGGCGACTTGGCCCAGTTCTCCCAAGATATCTTGCAACCGGCCACCTTGACCGAGCGCGAATCCGACTCGGTAGTTTCGACTGAGCTTTGAATTTGCGGTGGCAAAGAGGTCGCCGACGCCAGCGATACCAAAGAATGTGGCGGGTTTTGCGCCGAGTGCGACACCGAGCCGGGTCATTTCAAGCAGTCCCCGGGCGACGAGCGCACCTTTGGTGTTATCGCCAAACCCTAGGCCATCGGACATGCCGGCGCTAATCGCCAGGACATTTTTGAGTGCGCCCGCCAGCTCGACGCCGACGAGGTCATCGCTAATGTATGCGCGAAAGGTCTTACAATTGAACCACTGGGCACCGCGTTCGGCAACTCCCTCTTCGGTGCTGGCGACGACGGCAGCGGTCGGAACTCCACGCATGATTTCGACCGCGAGATTGGGGCCGCTGATCGCAGCAATTCTAGCCTGAGGCAGGTCGCGCTGGATGATCTCGCTGACGAGTGCGCCGGTGCCGGGCTCCAAGCCTTTGCTGGCGAGCACCACGGTCGGCGAATCGCCACAAATTGCACCCGTGATGCTCGCGACGGCCTTTGCGGGCACCGCGACAACCCATGCATCCGACTCTTTGCATTCGGACATCATGGATGGCACGACGCTTTGGGGCAGGGCAAAACCAGGCAAGTACTTGATGTTTTCTCGCCGGGATTGGATGAACGCGATTTCCTCTTGATCTCGTCCCGCGAGCGTTACCTCGTGCCCATTTCTGGCCAGCAGAACGGATAGCGCAGTTCCCCAGCTTCCTGCACCAAGCACGGTGATCGTCATGATGCAAGGATATCCCGAAACAGCGCGGTGATGGATGGGTGATCGCTTTGCGTTGGAATTAGCCAAAATTGGTTAAGAATGGAAGAATTAGCCAAATTTGGTTAAGAATGACGAAGTTAGCCAAAAATGGTTAAGATTTGGAAAATTAGCCAAAAATGGGTAATAATGAGGAAATTAGCCAAAAATGGTTAAGTAAGTAGCAAGATGAGTTCTCGACAACCCAAAAGAGCAAAATCCAAGACCCGTGAAGTCATCGCCATTGTCGCCGATGTGGTACGTTCGCGAACCAGCGCGGACCGTATCGGCTTGCAAAAAGTGTTGGTGGAGTTGGCAGAGGAATTGAACCGGGAGCATGGCACGGCACTGGTTGCGAAGTTCGAAATTTCGCAGGGGGATTCTATGGAAGCACTGCTAGAACTGGACCAGTACTGCTTGGCATCAATCCTTAGTTATTTCATTACACGCCCGGTCACGATGCGGGTCAGCGTTTCCCGCGGAGAGGTTTTCGAGCCTGTTTCGCAATCACCGGCTCTGACCGACGGGCCGGCATGGTGGGCGGCGCGCGAGCGGTTGGCAGAGAGCAAGAACAAGTACGCGCATGGGCCAATGTTCACCGGCTTCGGCGACGAGATGGACAAGGTGCTGACTGGAATAGGGCAATCGTTGTCCCAGCAAGTACATTCATGGACCGAAAATCAGCGACGAGTAGTGGGGGCAAAGTGGGAGCACAAGCAAAGTTCACTTGTCGCGAAGCAATTAGGTATTAGTGAAGCCCAAGTTAGTAGGACACTCAAAGCCGTGAACTACCACAGTTACGTGGATTTGGGAATCGCATTCGGATCTGCACTCAAGCTCGCATTGCAGAAACAACCATGACTACGAATGTGCTCGCATCGGCCCAGGTGGTCGCTACCTTTGCATCGGTTCAATTCCTTTGGGGATTGGGGAATGCCCGGCGTAGCGGAATTGACCCTGCGGTGATGGTGAGGTCGCGCGAACAAGTTTGGAAAATTGTTCTTGGCGGCATAGCGGGACTAGCCTCGCTCACGTATGTGCCGATTGGCGAAGCTTGGAGGGCCGTTGCCATTTGCTTGGTTGCCAGCACAGCAATCCAGTTGCTTCGTTCGATAGCCCATCGCTATCCCCGCGCGATGACCGCGCTCGAGTTGGCCGCCTGTTCAATCATTGGCCTTGCATTCATAGCACTTTACAGTGTGTTACCAACTTGGCGCATTTTCTGGCCTCAAGAGACCTCGCAGACGATTTTGGTGGTGTGCGTCAACGTGACGTTTGCCAGCTTTTTGGTGGCCGGCGGATCTCAAATCGTCCGAGGCGTACTCGAGTTATGCGGTACTTTGCCCAAGCAGCCGAGCCTCGCAGACCTTGAAGCGTCTCCCACGTTTGATCAGGATCATCAGCTTCGTACGGGTCGGTACATCGGAGTACTGGAGCGGCTGATTGTTTATGTTTTCGCGTATTTCGGGAGCTATGAAGCAATCGGATTTCTGGGAGCGGCAAAAGGCTTGGTGCGTAGCAAGCGATTTGACGAGGATCGCGAGTTTGCCGAGTACTTCCTCGTTGGCACCCTGACGAGCATAGCCCTCGCAGTTTTGGCAGCGGTTGCCGCGCGGGGCTTGATTTCGATTTGCAGTGCCACTTGACTCGATTGGCGATTCGGGGTACCATATTGAATCTGCGACAGTGGGCGGAAGTGTGCCGTTGTACGGAGCCCCCTACGGGAGGCTGCTTAGAGCGGCAGATGGGTCCCCACGTTGCAAGAATAGTTTTATTTCCCAAAGCTAGGGACTGACCCAAACGAATTAAGTACGATGCCACTCGATAAGCAACTCAAAGCCCAGGTGATCTCGGATTACGCGACCAAGGATGGCGACACCGGTTCCGCCGAGGTTCAGATCGCGATTCTCCAGAATCGAATTCTGCAAATCACCGACCACCTTCGCACGCACAAAAAGGATTTTCACAGCCGACGCGGTCTGTTGCTCCTGGTTGGCAAGCGTCGCCGGCTTGAATCTTATCTGCGCGATCGAGATATTGCGAAATACCGCGAACTCATCGGCAAACTGAACATTCGCGAAGTCAAGCCCCGGTAAATCGGAGGCAACATGATCCATACAGTAGAATTCGAGGTTGGAGGCAAGACCTTCAGCATCGAGACCGGGCGCGTCGCGCGACAAGCGGGCGGCTCCGTTTTGCTCGGCATGGGTGAAACCGTCATTCTCGCGACGGCAACCATGTCAGCGAACCCAAGGCAGGGTATCGATTTTCTTCCCCTTGTTTGCGACTATGAAGAGCGCAAATATTCAGTCGGCAAGATTCCTGGCGGCTTTATGAAGCGCGGTGGGCGGCCGAGCGAAAAGGCGACGCTAGTTTCGCGCCTCATCGACCGGCCAATTCGCCCACTTTTCCCGAAGGGTTTGCGCAACGACATCCAAGTCATTGCGATGCCATTTGCAGTTGACCAAGGCTGCCCGCCAGACGTTTTGGCGATCACGGCAGCGGGCGCGGCACTCGCAGTCAGCGACCTTCCCTTTAATGGTCCAATCGCCGGTGTGCGAATCGGCTTGATTGATGACGAGCTTGTCATTTTCCCCACCCAGGAGCAACTAAAAACGTCCAAACTTGACTTGCTTGTTGCTGGTCACAAGGGCGCGATTTCGATGGTCGAAGCCGGAGCGAGCGAAGTAACGGAAGAGCTCATGGTTAAGGCGCTGAAGTTGGCGCACGAGACGATCCAAGAGATCTGCGGCCATATCGAGAAATTTGCCAAGAAGGCTGGCAAACCTACCCGCGAAGTGGCTTTGTTCGACGTCGACAAGAAGTTGATTGAAGAAATCGACAAGGCGAGCGGCAAGGAAATCGCGGAGGCGATTTTCAACCCCGACAAGGCAACTCGCGAGTCAGCGCTGAGCGACCTGAACAAGGAACTCATCGAGAAATACAAAGCCAAGTACGAAGGCGACGATGAGAAGATTGCCCAGTTGCCCGAAGCGGTCGATAAGGTCGTCAAGGACACGGTCCGCAAGCTCATCATCACCGAAGACAAGCGGCCCGATGGACGAAAATTGACGCAAATCCGACCGCTTGAGGCGATTGCGGGTCTGTTGCCGAAGGTGCACGGTTCTGGATTATTCACGCGCGGTCAAACGCAGGTGATGACGGTCGCCACGCTCGGTATGCCGAACGATGCCCAAATCATGGACGGCATCGAAGACGAAGGCAATAAGAGCTACATGCACTTTTATAACTTCCCGCCCTATTCGGTCGGCGAAGTGAGGCCCCTGCGAGGTCCAGGTCGGCGAGAAGTCGGCCACGGCGCGCTGGCTGAGCGAGCTCTCAAGGCTGTCATCCCGGTTGACGATCCGAATTTCCCCTACACATTGCTCCTGATCAGTGAGTGTTTGGAATCGAACGGTTCGACTTCGATGGCGAGCGTCTGTGGTTCCACGTTGGCGCTAATGGACGCAGGTGTGCCGATCAAGGCCCCGGTCGCTGGCATCGCGATGGGATTGATGTCAGACGGCAAGAAGTTCAAGGTGCTCACGGATATTCAGGGCATGGAGGACTTCTGTGGCGACATGGACTTTAAGGTCGCTGGTACCCGAGAAGGCATCACCGCTCTCCAACTTGACACGAAGCTAGATGGTATTCCGGACAAAGTTCTGGCGGACGCGCTCGCTCAAGCGAAGGTTGCACGAATGGAGATTTTGGACGTTATTGAGGCCGAAATCCCTGCACCGCGAACCGAGCTGAGCTTGAACGCTCCGCGCGTGACCACGGTCATGATCAACCCCGAAAAAATCGGCGCGTTGATCGGCCCGGGGGGTGCCACGATCCGTAAACTCACCACGGAAACCGGCGTGCAAATCGATGTCCAGCAAGATGGTCGCGTGTTGGTGGCTTCGTCCGATGGAGCGGCAGCAGTTTCTGCAATCGCCCAGATCAAGGCCCTAACCATGTCGGTTGAAGTTGGTGCCGAATTTACGGGACCAGTTACTCGGCTGATGGGTCGTGGCGCGATGGTGGAATACATGCCCGGCAAGGAAGGCATGATTCCGGTCGACCATATTACGACGAAGGACATCAAGCGACCCGACGATGCTCTCACACCCGGCGATGTTGTCAATGTGAAGGTGATCGAAGTTGACAGCATGGGCCGCGTGAACCTGACGGCTCTCGGAATTGCGCAGACCCTGCCGATGTTGGAAGGCAACGAAAACGCGACGCCGCCACCGGTCGTTAGTGGTGGTGGAGATCGCGGTAGGGGCCGCAATGATCGTGGAGATCGAGGTGGACGCGGTGGTCGAGGAGATCGCGGCGATCGTGGAGATCGACGAGATCGATATGATCGCGGTGACCGAGGAGATCGAGGAGACCGTGGCGAGCGCAGTGATCGTGGAGACCGCAATGATCGAGGCGACCGAAGCGATCGCAACGACCGCGGAGATCGAAATGATGAGCGGCCAGCTCCCAAGCACGACGCAGAAGTGATGGCGGTCGCGGAAGTTCCCGACGAATTTCCAAAAAAGAAGCAAGGCGAAGACGTAAACGCTCGGTTTCGACCGCGACGATAGATCGCCCTTTCGTTGCACTAGAGATGGTCAACTCTTAACGGGTTGGCCATCTTTTTTGCGTGCGACGGTCTAAGTTCAAAGTGACTTGAAAGATACCTGTAAGGAATACCAGGCAAGTTTTTATCAGGGACTATAGACCTGTAATTCAAAATGTCCACGCAAAAATGCAAAATTTGTCATACAATATTGGTTGATCGATGAGCAGATAAGTTCATCAATTCTGATTTGAAGTTCGTAGGATGAGCGGACTTCAACCGCGGGACAAACAGAAATCGGTCTATTTGTCCTTGCGGGTGTCAGTCTAGGAGGTCTAAAGACATGAAATACGCCCCAAATTCGGCGTTGAGATGGGTCAAGAGCTGGGTCGTTATTGCCGGCGTCGCGTGCGGAACGCTCGCGATGGCGCATGATAACGATCGAAACGCTCAGGACTTAGCCAGCGTCCCTCACACCCGCGACATGTGGGTTCGACACTTTGAAAGGATTGGCGACGGCTGTATCGGCGCTGCCCCAATCACTTCCGAGATTCAATTTACAAAATCAGCAGCGGCTGGCGGCACGATCACAGCTACTATGACCGTTGCGACGATGGACGAACAGCCCGATGCCAAGGTTTCGGTAACGCCGTCCACCGGCATCCAAATGGCAGGTTCGGCCAAGGCTGTTCAAGTTGGCAAGTTTGAAAAAGACAAGCCCTACACGTTCAGCTACGAGTTCACGGCCAGCGGCGCTGGATTGCACACAGTGTATGTTCGTGCTGAGTGCGGAACAAAAGGTTTCCGCATGTGGCGCGGCCACACGCTTTACGTCAACGTCGCCAACGATGGTTCGATGACGGTGACCGACGTTAAGCCAGAAACGGCTGACGATCAGGTTATCGTTCGCGCACCAGTTCGTAGCGGCAAGACCACGACATCTCCGCTTGTCAAAGCAATGGAGACCGTGGATGGCGGCGAGGTTGAGAAGCACCTGTCGCCACCATGTCCTGACGTGGAAATCGCGGGTACCGGCAACGGAAACGACGTGAACGCAACCACGACAATCAACGGCAACTTCTACTACGATTCGCGCAAGTACGGCTATTCGCGCGGTGCTTACGGTACGAACGTTGAAGTTTGGGACAAGAACTCCGGCTTTCCAAACCAAATGCTCGCGCAGGTTGCGATCAACTACGACGGATCGTATTCAATTTCGTTTAGCAATAACGAGACGTGGTTCTTTGATGGCGGCACCGCCGACGTCTATTTGGTTTTCCGGGCCAAGAATGGTCGAACCGCCTGCGTTAACTCGGGCGGCAACGAATACTGGAATACGACGGAGAACGTTGGATTGCACACTAACATCGGTGGCGGCACGGTTAACGAAGGAAGCTGGTGGGCAGGCGACGCTCGACCCTACGAGATCCTTCAATACGTGACCGACGGTTGGAACTACGGGCAGGGAACGCTGGGTCACGACACCGCTTACATGCAGTGTTCGTGGTGGCCGACCAGCACCAACTGGCCGGTCTATACGGGCGGTGGAAACATCAACGTCGGTGGCGTTGACGACGACGCCGAAGACGTGCTTAAGCACGAGTACGGCCATCGATTCATGGACGACACCTACGGTGGGTTCCCGCCAGGATCGGGTGGTTCGCACAACATCTATGGCCACTACACGCTTGGTTTGGCTTGGTCGGAAGGCTATGCAACTTACTTTGCGGCAGCGGCGCAAAATGATGGCGGCTACGTCACCTGGACAAATCCAGCAAACGGCTACACGGTGAACTACGACGACAACAACGATGGTCACGGTTCAGCGAACGGTAACTCCGACGACCTGTCGAACGGCGTGGGTAACTACGGCTACGACACAGAGTCAGCTGTTGCTGCGATGTTGATCGACCTTGAAGACCCGTCCGAGGCGGCTTCTGATTCCTACGACTGGGCGGACTTCAGCGACTTGCAGGTTCACAACGTGTACCTGCAGCAATATGGCGGTCACTTCTTGTACTCGATCAACGAGTTCATCGAGAAATGGCACGACTATCGCGGTAATGAGCCGAAGTTCAACGGTCAATGCATGGTCCACGGCATGAAGCAGAACATCAGCACGCGACCAACGGTAGCTATCGACTACGGTGGATATCTATACGGCGGTACATGGTACTGGGCAGGCTACGGCAGCGCTTGGGACTACATCTTCAACTATGGTAGCCAAACGATCAATCACGGTGAAATTTGGGCATGGCTGAAGGGCCCTAGCGGCGAACTCAACTCTGGCGGCGACCTGTTCCTCCTTGAAGGTGCTGGTTCGATTGCGTCGGGTGCTGAAAAGTACTGCTACGGCAACAATGCTCACATCTTCCTGGGCAATGGTCCGTTGTATGGAACGTATTCAATCGGTTACGACTGGTACGGCCCAGATGGCGGCTACCGACGCATGCTGCTCGGCGAAAGCGGAACGGATAACTACAAGACGATTAACGTGGTTGCCGACACGACCGACCCAACCGGCACGACCTGCACGGACGAAGGCGATTGCATGAACCCGCGCAGCAAAACGTCGATCTCGTTCACGGCTCATACGACAGAAAACGAAAGCGCTGTTAAGGGCTGGTGGGTTCAAATTGGAACATCATTCGGCGGCAACCAACTTATGGGTTGGGTGTTCTACGATGCCCCTGGCGCCGATAGCTGGTCGAAAACGATCTCAGGTCTCACTCTTCCGGCTAACCAAAAGATATACGTTACCGCGGTTGCGCGAAACTATAACTTCGCTGGAACGGACTCGTTTGGCTACAGCGACGGCATCTACGCTTGGGACGCGACGGCGCCAACCGGCATGTCGGCGACAGACGATGGAGCCACGCAGTTGAGCAAAACTCAGTTGCACTTCACAGCGACCGCTACTGAAAATGATGGTTGCTTGGCCGCATGGTGGTATCGCATCTACGACCAATTTGGCAACATAGAGCGGGATTGGACGCAAGTGGCTGGTACGGATAACCTTCCGAACTGGAACTACACGGCGACCGGTCTCTCGATGATCAACGGTCGAACCTATTACGTCCAGGTTGCTGCGCAAAACATGTCAAGCGGCATTGATTGTGAT
>CAYRAX010000080.1:0-11782 GCA_964422285.1 uncultured Chthonomonas sp. | reverse complement strand
AATTGCCTCATCCCCTAAATCCCCTTCTCCAACCGGGGCTTGGAGAAGGGGACCGTGGCAACAATCGGCGCACCAGGGTTGCGGGTACATTTGGGACTCATGAAAGACAATGGGGTTTTGATGATGTGTGCACCGGGTTCGAATGAACTGGACTGGTTGGAAGGAGTCCGCGGCTTTGTCGCCAAGGAAGTTTTGCCATACACGCGCGATTGGGAATCGGCTTGCGCGTTCGATGATGGAATTTGGACCAAATTGGGTTCACAAGGATTGCTTTCGGTATGCCTGGGCGTCGAGCACGGCGGCCTAGGATACTCCTGCGGCACCTACTGCGAAGCGATTCGCGAGTTGGCAAAGGGCGACCCCGCACTCGCCATGAATGTTGCCGCGATTAACGCCCTGTGCGTGGGTCATATTGCTGAATTTGGAACCGCGGAGCAGCGGGAAAAGTACCTGCCCGGGATCGTCAGCGGTGAAACAAAGTTGGCCTGGGGTCTGACCGAGCCGGACGCCGGAAGCGATGCACGCCGGGTTCGCACTAAGGCGGCTCCCATTGATGGTAAGGCTGGCTACTACGCCATCAACGGCGAGAAGATGTTCATCACGAATGGCGGCAAAGCAGACCTAATTATCATGGTGGCAAGAACTTCGGATACCGAACTATCGGCATTCTTGATGGAAACCAATCAGCCGGGATTTACGCTCGAAGAACGCATTCACACGGTTGGCGTTTCGGCGTCCAATACCGTTCGGTTCAAATTGAAAGATGCGGTCGCTTGGCATACGCCGTGTTCGTTTGAGCAAGCAATTTCGCTACTCTATCGCGGTCGACTGGGCATCGCGGCGATGGCGGTCGGTATCGCGGAAAAAGCCCACGAACTGGCGGTCGAATATTCCAAGGGTCGCGAGCAATTCAATCGCCGACTTTGCGACATGCAATCGGTGCAGAACATGATTGCCGACAGCGACGTCGAAATCGCGGCGGCGCGGCTGTTGTTGCGGCACGGCTGTTCGGTGGTCGATGGCGGCGGACTGGCCGTCAAAGAAAGCTCGCACGCAAAACTCTTCGCCAGCGAAACCGCGAACCGAGTCACGAACCGAGCGATTCAAATCCACGGTGGTCGCGGCATGACTCGACAATTTTTGGTTGAGAAGCTTTGGCGAGATGCCAAACTGACGGAGATCGGCGAAGGATGCAGCGAAATCCAGCGAATGGTGATCGCGAAGCAGGTTTTGCGCTGATTCGTCTGTATACTGGATGATTGGACGAGGTAAGAATCGATGATTGCAAGCGCACTTGGATTGGTCATGTTGGTCACGAGCCATCAGGCAGCAACGCCGCCTGCTCCGGCTAAAGTCACTCTGCAAAGAACATTCAAGGCAGGCCAAAAGCTGACCTACAAGTTTGCCAGTGAGTTGATCGCCGAGCAGCGTGGTTTCGAGTTGACGACCTATCTGCCAATCAGCCAGGGTTACGAATACACGTTCACGAACCAAGTGGTCAGCGTTTCGCCGGACGGCATCGCGCAGTGTATCTACAAACGGCCAACTATGACGTTTATTATTGGCGAAACATGGGATCACGACGAAAAGCGCGTGCCGATCAAGATGGACATGAACTTGAGCATGCAGGTGTCTCCGATCAACGAGATTTTGGGTATCAAGGATTTGAGCCCGAAAAAGCCTGAAAAGAAGAAGACTCCAGACGAAGATTCAAATCTTTTCTTGGCGCACTCAAGCCCGCGGAGCCAATCAGAGTTTGTTGGTCAATTTACAAACGAGCTTTACCGCATCGCGATGTTCGTGGGCAGCTTTGATACGACCCTAGATTTTGCTCCCAAGCTACCGATTCGCGACGCAAAGGTTGGCGACACCTGGAAGATCACCGTTGGATTCGCGCCTCAACGCGTGGCTGGCTCCAAAAACAAGGAGAACGCGGTGCAAAGGCTCGATTTCACGTACCGCTATGACGGGTTGATGGAGTCGGAAGGCAAAAAAGTCCAGCGCGTTTCCGCTTCGTTTGCGCTGGAAACTGACGCCGCCGAATACGTCCACCAAGTGACTGGCCTCAAGCCTTCGGATACGGGCATCAAGAGCCTGAACATCAAAATGAACTCAACAGTCAAGTTTGACCTTGAACCTGAAACGCTCACGACTTTGCGGGCCGATGCACACAGCGAGGGAACCTACGCGTTCCATGCGGCAGCGGTGAAGGAACAGGCTTACGAAGACGGCAAGTTCAAGGCGGACGCCAAATTGCGGCTCGTTGACCGACGATAGACGAACACCCTTTTTGCCTGGTCAGCCGTCCTTATGTTGCTCCGACAAATTTGGGGCAACGGATTCGCGCGACTATGGCCGTTCGTGCTCGACCTGTAATCGGAACATCTTGGTTGATGTTGTCGGTGTTGCTTGCAACGTCGGCAGGGTCATTTTTTGCGCTACCCGCGTTGTCATTTCCATCCTCGGGCGGTCTATGGGTTTGTTTGGCGTGCGCGCTGATTGCGTCGATGCTGACGATTCGGCTGTTCGAAGGAGCGGTGCGCCTCTCGCTTGAATTGCCCTTAGTTGCCGGGCTCTGGGTTTTGAATGCGCCGCCTTGGTTCGTCATGGTCTCGGCGCTCGTTTGCGCTTCTATGCCGACGATCCGTTCAGTTTTTCAGCACCGCGCGATTGGCGTGGATGCGGTTTGTGAAAATCTCATGTGGACCGCGCTCGCCGTCGCTGGTGGGTTGATTGTTGGAAGCATGTTTGGCGAGCCGCTCGCTCGGGCGCTTGGCTTTGTTGCTGTGGCAAGCTTCGTAGGTTGCTTGCCCCATTTGTCGTCAAAAAAGTCGTCGCGCGAACTGTCTGGTAGCGCTTGGATTGACATCGCGGTGGTGGGGTGGACGCTGTTTGCGATGACGATGGTCATGGCGCAAGTGGCGCATTTGCCTTGGATCCCCGTGCTGTGCCTTGGCGTTGTGATCGTGGTGCGGCAATTCCTGACCGCACGGCAAAGCGTGCACAGCCACTACTTCGAGACACTCGTCGGGCTGATGCTGATGTTGCAGCGCGCGCACCCCTACACGCATGGACATTTGGATCGCGTCGCGCGCTGCGCTGAGCGAGTCGCCCTTAAATTGGGTCTCGGTCGCCGTCGAGCCGCAATGGTCAAGGACGCGGCGATCCTGCACGATATAGGCAAAATTGCGGTGGATGAGGCAATTTTGGACAAGCCCGCTAAGCTAACGGATGCAGAATTTGACCACGTCAAAAAGCACTCGGCGATGGGGGCGAATATCCTCGCGAATTGCCCGGCGTTCGAGTCGATTGTCCCTTGGGTGATGCACCACCACGAGCGGCCCGACGGGAACGGATACCCAGACCGCTTACCGGACGTGAAAATCCCGATTGAAAGCAAGATCATCGCGGTGGTCGATGCGTTTGATGCCATGGTGGGCGGCGCGGGACCCGGCGGAAAGCGAACCTACCGCGAGCCAATGAGCATTTCCGAGGCGTTGATCGAACTCGACCGATGCGCAGGAACCCAGTTTGACCCAGATGTCGTGCGCGCGTTTCGCGAGGTCGTGATGGAGGGCGGAATTTGAGTTTGGTCGAACAAATTTCGATTTTTATGCTCGTTGCCACGGGCCTCGTGTTCATCGCGCTCACCTACTGGTGGGTGCCGCGGCAAAAAGATCAATTGGTCAGGCATTCGCTGGTTTGCCTATCCAGCGCGGTTGAAATGCGCTTCGCCATGTACCATGGGTCGACCCAAGAAGTCGTTCGTGTCGCGCAACTTTTGGGTCAGGAGTTGGGCCTTAGCGCGCGGCGAATGCGTAATCTGGAGCAAGCGGCTTGGGCACAAGATATTGGTCTGTGCAGCGTGCCGTATAGTCTGCTAAACGGCAAGCCTCTTGCGCGGTGGACCGATGCCGATCACGCGGTTTATCGGCGGCATGGCGAAGTCGGGAGCGCAATGCTTGAGCTTATTCCGACATTGTCGCACTTGGCGCCGATCGTGCGCCACCACCATCCCGACGCAGCGGCTGAGGCATCGCCAAAGGCACTACCAGGCTTGAGCAAAGAATCCAAAATTCTGTGCTTGGTGAATAGTTATCTTTGGCATGCACACGAACTAGGCGTTGTCATCGCGAAGGATCACATTCAAACCGAAGCCGGGCGCCTTTATGATGCCAAAATGGTCAACGTGCTGCTGCAACTCATGACCGCACCGGATGGACCGCATGGAACCCAAAATTGACCTGAAGCGAATCGCTGAAAGGTACGGAATTTGGTTCATTCTTCTCCTTTCCGTTGGATTGCGCTTTGTTGGGATCACCTGGGGACTGCCCAATGGAACGCAGCTCTTTAGCTTGCATCCGGACGAGCCGATCATTCTCGCCGCTGCGAAGCAAATCAGCGTTTTTTCTGGGCACCTAACGCCCGGATTCTACAACTACGGTAGCTTCTATTTGATCCTGCTGAGCTTGGTCTCGCCGGGAACGGCTGATATGACTCCCGAAACCACGGTCATGGCGCATTTGGCGGGTCGCATGATCAGCGTCCTAGCTGGGGCGGCGATCGCGGCCCTCGTTTACGCGATCTTGAAGCGTACAACTAGTTTTTGGCCCGCGCTGGCTGGCGGATTGGTCGCCGCGGTCTCTCCTGCACTCGTTGTGCATTCGCGATTCCAAACCACCGACATGCTCGCCGCCGCGTTGATCATGGGCGCGCTCTATTGTCTGGTGCTACTTTTGACCGACGAGAACCCGGGAAAACAGCTAAGCCGGATTCTCACCGCAGGAACCCTGTGCGGGCTTGCGGCAGGGACGAAGTACACGGGCATCTTGGCTTTTGTCGCCGTTGTCGCGGTGGTTTTCATGCTGAAATCGGCACCGAAATTGAAGTTCGCGTTGCTGGCGCTTGTCACGACGGTCGCTGGATTTTTGGTCGGCACGCCGGGCGCGGTGCTGGATTCAACAAAGTTCCTGCAGGACGTGAAATTCGAGATGGCGCACACGAGCACCGGCCACGGACTGGTGTTCGCGAACACGCCAAGCGGCTTCATTTATCACATCGGAAATCTGATTACGGGAATGGGCGGTTTGATCGTGTTTATCGGTTTTGCCGGAATCGTTTTTGGCTGCTTGCGGCGCGAAAGGTGGCTCGCGCCAGTGGTTATCATTTTTCTGCTGACGTACCTGGTCATCGGCCGCGCGGAAGTCAAGTTTTTGCGCTACGCGATACCGCTGATGCCGTTGGTCGCCATTGGCGTGGGCTACTGGACACACGAACTCTTGCAGCGCAACAACGCGCAAACGAAAGTTGGTATTCCGCTGATGATGTTGGGGGTCGCGGGATTCGGCGGTGGCGGATTAGCGTCGACATTGCAGCTGTCGCAGTGGATGGCGGGGCCTAGTCCGCAAGCCCAAGCGGCCGAGTTCTTGCGCGAAAATGGGGCAGGCAAAGTTATCGCGCTGCCCAATGATCCGTGGTTCTATTCGCCCACCATTTTTCCGCTTTCCGCCGCGCCGAGGTCCTTGCCGCGCGAAGTTCGGCTGCAATCGCTCGCGGAAAGCAAAAACCCAAAGGTGATCGTCAGCGAGCAGCCTTGGGACCTCAACTGGCTCGAAGCGGCAAAGCCGGACTTTGTCGTGCTCAGCAGTTTTGAGGTGGACGATATCGAGCGTTTGGCCACGGAAAAACCCGAGCCACGCGCCGAAGTTCGGCCCGCAATCGCCGTGATGGGCATGCTGAAAAAGGATTACGACATGGTGACTTTGTTTGGTTCGGGCGGACCAAGCGAGCATGACTTGATGTACATTCGGCCGCGGATTTGGATATGGAAACGGCGATAGACCCGATTGTGATGGTCGAGAATCTCCTCGATCATTTGCAGGCGACGAAGGGGGCGAGTGCCCACACAATTGCTGCCTATCGCGGCGACCTAGTTTTCGCTCTGAGTTGCTTCGACGCGCTCGGTATGGTGGATTGGCGCGATCTTAGCGAGGCGATGATCCTCAAGTTTGAAGCGACATTGGCTCCGCCGGTGGCTCCGCGCACGGCACAGCGGCGTCTTTCGGCGTTGCGCTCCATGGTCAAATATTTGAATACTTCCCATGGCGCGCGGATCGAAATGCCAGAGGTGAGGCAATACCGAACGCCGCGACCTGTGCCGAAGGCGTTGCCGCTGGAGAAGGTTCTGGCGTTGTTAGGCGCACCCGACCTCGCGACGCCAAGCGGACTTCGAGACCGGGCGCTCATGGAGCTGCTGTATGGTTGCGGGTTGCGGATTTCCGAGGCGGTCGAACTCCCCGTGGCGGCGCTGGATTGGAATGTCGCCGCGATTCAGGTCACGGGCAAGCGAGAAAAAACGCGGTGGGTGCCCATCCCCAAGGGGTGCATGGGTCCGCTCGAAAGCTATTGGCGCGACGGACGGCCCGCGCTTACCAAGCGGCCACTTGATCGATTCATCGTTTCCAATCGCGGGCTGGCGATGCGCCGAACGACCGCTGCCCACGCGCTCGCGGTTCACGCGCGATCCGTGGGCATTGCCCACGCGACGCCGCACATGCTCCGGCATTCTTATGCGGTGCACTTGCTGACGGGCGGCGCAGGACTTCGCGCAGTGCAGGAGCTGCTGGGCCACGAATCCATCGCGACGACGCAGGTCTATACGCAGTTGGACTTGGACGAAGTGCGCCGAAACTATGACGCGGCGCACCCGCGAAAGTGACTCAAGATTTCATCGTGATGATGAGCATTCCGATGACGTTGTCGCCGCCAATCGAGATCGCCCGATAGACCTTCAGGTCTTCGCCGACGGTGGAGAGTCGGGCTTTGAACGGCGCGGGGCTGGGCAAGGGAATAGTCTCCTTCGCGCGCGCTGCATCGGTGGACGCAAGGACGCGCCCAGACCCATCGGTGAGGGTGACTTCATCGTATTCTCCCGCCGATTTCACCGAATCGACAAATTTCTTCGTCCGGTCAGCGGAATTTTGCAAGATGAAAAGCGACGCGGGGCCCGAAAGTGCGTCTACGCCGCGAGCGATTTGGTCATTGACGCGGCTTTTGGCTTTGGATTCCATGCCAAATACCACGGCGGCGAGCAATAGCAACAGTGCGAGAGCCGCAATGACCATCCGCGCGGCGGGGCCCTGCAAATCAATTTTCGCTGATTTTTGGATCGGGTTGACGGCAACGGGCTCGCTTGGTTTTTCGGGGGTCTCCATGTTTATAGTCTGGATGGGATGACCGCGAGAAATCAAGGGAGTGGTGCATTCGCGTGACAATCAATGCCGAGATCAGACCGTTCGCCCCGAGCCAAACGTGTGGAACCAGCGAGCGCGATCATCGCCGCATTATCCATGCAGAATTCGAACTCGGGACACCAGAATTCGATGCCGAGCTGCCTTGATTTTGTGCGGAGCGTATCTCGCAACAGCACGTTTGCCGCGACGCCCCCGACCAGTGATATTGCCCGTGCGCCGTGGTATTGAGCATTGGCGATGGTTTTGTCGACCAGAGAATCGCAAATCGCTTGTTGCACGCTGGCGGCGGCGTCCGGAACGTGAATCGATGGGTCGCGTTCGACCTCGCGTAGCACCGCGGTTTTCAGGCCACTAAAACTGAATTTGGCCGGGTCATTTCTCAGCGACCGGGGAAATGAGAATCTCTTTGGATTGCCATTTTTCGCCGCCTCTTGAATGGCGCGGCCTCCCGGGTAGCCGAGGCCCAGCAATCGCGCCGATTTATCAAACGCTTCGCCCGCGGCATCGTCCACCGTCTCCGCCACCATGCGGTAAGCGCCGATCTCGTCGATGAGCACTAGCTCCGTGTGGCCACCGCTTGCGATCAGCGCCAAAGTCGGAAACTCAGAGGGCGACTCATGATTCAAATAGGGGCTGAGGAGATGGCCCTCCAGGTGATGAACGCCGATCATGGGAATGTTCAGCATGTACTGTAGCGCTTTGGCCGTGGTGACGCCCACGCTGAGCGCGCCAATAAGGCCCGGACGGTTGGTCACGGCGATGCCCGCGATATCTCGAAGCGAAATTCCAGCCGTGTCCAGAGCTTGTTGGATCACAGGGAGCATCGCCTCGACATGCGCTCGCGCGGCCGCCTCGGGAACCACTCCGCCCCACTGCTGGTGCAGGTCAATTTGGCTTGAGATGACGTTGGCGAGCACGCGCGAACCATCGAGCAGGGCGACCGCCGTCTCGTCGCACGAAGTCTCGATGCCCATCACGATGCCTGGCAACAGGTCCATCATGCGCCGATCCCTTGGTCGAGGTCGTGCAGCCACATGACAATCGCGTCCTCCCGATTGTTCGGATAGTATCCGCGCCGCACCGCCGCATCGATGAATCCGAGGCCATTATAAAGCGCTCTCGCGCCAATGTTTCCTGCGCGGACTTCCAAAGTTGCACACGTTGCGCCGCGATCGAGCGCCTGTCTGAGCAATTCGAGCACCAAGGTCTGGCCAATTCCTTGCCGCTGGTGGTCGGGGCTTACGGCAACCGTGGTGATGTGCACTTCGTCCACGAGCACCCAGCATCCCGCGTATCCAACGACCTCGCCCTTGCCCCGCGCAACCAAAAAAATTCCGTGCGGATGGCTCAGTTCGTGTCGAAACGAAGCTTCCGACCACGGAGCTTCATTGACCTCTTGTTCGATGGCGAGAATGTGCGGCAAATCGTCTTCGGTGAGCGGCGCGATCTCGTACGGGTTCGGATTCGCGCGGCGTGCCATCGGCTCAACCACCCAGATAGGCTTCGCGAACCTTGGGGTTGGTCAGGAGTGCCTTGCCGCTATCGCTGAGCACGACCGCTCCGGTCTCCAAAACGTAAGCGCGATGGGCGATCTCAAGGGCTCGGTGGGCGTTTTGTTCTACCACGAGGATCGTTGTGCCGGTTGCGTTGATGTCAAGAATAATGCGAAAAATCTCCGCCACCAAGTTCGGCGCAAGGCCCAAGCTCGGTTCATCGAGCAGCAAAAGTTTGGGTCGTGACATCAGTGCGCGGCCGATCGCCAGCATCTGTTGTTCGCCGCCGGAGAGCGTTCCTGCGTTTTGCTTGAAGCGCTCGCGCATCCTTGGAAAACGATCAAGAACCGCCTCCATGTCGCTTGAAATCTCGTTGTCGTCGCGAATGAATGCCCCCAGCAGGAGGTTTTCGTGCACTGTCATGTTCGTGAAAATCCGGCGACCTTCGGGCGAGTGGCTGATCCCCATTTTGACGATGGCATCTGCGGTGGTGGATTGAATCTCTTCGCCTTGGAACCGCACCGTGCCAGATCGTGCGGGGATCAAACCGCTGATTGTCCGCAGAAGCGTGCTCTTACCGGCCCCGTTCGATCCGATAATCGAGACAATCTCGCCCTCTTTAACCTCAATGGCAACATCCTTTAGCGCATGAATCGCGCCGTAGTACGTGTTCAAGCCTTGGATTGTCAGCATTAGTTACCGATTTTCAGGAGTTCGATTTCGAAAACGAGCGTCGAAAATGGCGGAATCACCTCGCCCGATCCGCGTTCGCCGTAACCCAGCTGATAGGGGATCGTGACCAGCTTGATCTCGCCGACCTGCATGCCGATCACCGCTTGGTCGAATCCTGGCACGACGCTGCCGGTGCCCGCGACAAACGAAAACGGCTTGCTTCGGTCGCGCGAGCTATCGAATTTGAAATCATTGATGAACTTGCCGGTGTAATGAATCTCCACCGTGTCACCGTTCTTGACCTTTGTTCCCGCGCCTTTTTGCAGCGTATTAAACGCCAACTTGGGTTTGGCGGACTTTTTGTCGACGCGCAAGAGTTCGATGTCAAACGAAAGCGCTGAGTTGCCGGGAATTGGTCCGTGGTCGTCGGTTCCGTAGCCAAATTGGGGCGGAATCAGCACGTTGGCTTTGCCGCCGACTTTCATCTGCTTGATTCCTTCTTCGAATCCTGCGATCACCATTTTTGAGCCGAGTTTGAACGCAAATGGCGCGCCGCCAACGCTCGTGTCGATGACGCCTGGCTTATCTTTCAGCTTGAGCGTGTAAGAGACGGTGACGACATCTCCGTTGGCCGGGTTATCACCTTTGCCGGGCGCAGAAGTCGTAACCGCAATGGCTTTGGCGGCGGGGCTTTCACCCGTATGGGCAACCATCAAAGGCAAAATCGCGACGGAGGCGAGTGCAAAGGTCAACATGAAGCCAATCCTACCCCGTGCCGAGCTTCCGAGGTTATGTGCCGGAGGTTCCTTGGGACTTCAGCTCGTCGTCCGCGCGAATAATCTCGTACATACTGCGCGCGATTTCGAAGGCGTCTTGGTTGTCCGTATTGAGCAAGATGATGATCGACGTGTCGGTCGCATCCACCCGGAAATAGCAGGAACTGAAGCCATCGGTTCCCCCAGAACGGCCGTACCATTTCTCGTTTTCCAAAATCTCGGCCATGTCGAATCCGAGCCCAAATTCGCTCGCGCCGGTTTTGGTTGAAACGGGCGTCAGGGCTTGGTTCCAGATCTTCGCGCTGAGCAGCTTGCGGCCGCGGACCGCCCGATCAAAAGCCAGCATGTCGTCGATGTTTGCCGTAAATTGCGCGCCATACAGCGAAGCCAAGGCGACCGGGTAGGCAGAAATCGCACGCGCAGTGGACTTGTCGCCCGATCCGTCGCTGAAATAGCCCTTCGCAGTGGCCGCCGATGGTTCAAATTTTGCGGTGGTCATTCCCGCTGGGCGAAACACGGTACGCAATACCGTCTCGCCGATCGGTTCATCAGTTAGCCTGAACAAAGCTTGCGAGACCAGTAGCGCGTTGCTTTCGCTGTAAGAAAACCGGTCACCGGGTCGATCCGCCTTCACCAGCGCCATTTTGTAAAGGGAGGCGAACCCATAAATTTCGCTCTGGTCAAACTGGGGATCCTGGGTGAAATCGCTGAGGCCCGAGGCCTGGCCCAATGCTTGGCGTAGCGTGATCGACTTTGGCTTTGATTCTGGGAGCACCGAATCGAGCGTCCATTTGCCGCTGTCCACTTGCGCGAGCGCCGCGATCGAGATAAATAGCTGGCCCGTGGTGCCGAGCGCAAACGTAGTTGCCTTCGAAACTGGCGTTCGGGACTCTTGGTTGGCGTAGCCCACTTGGGCCATGAAAATCGGATTACCTTTGCGGACCACCGCGACCGATGCGCCGACAATGCCGTTCTCCTTCATGGCCGTATCGAGCGCGCCTCGCAGGTCAGCATCGAGAGATTGGGCGGCAGCAGAGGAGAAGATCGACAGTGCCGCGATGAAAACGGTATTGAAGCGCGTCACCACAATTTCATAGACGCCCAAAACACCCATTTGCTTCACAACCCGGGGTCCACATGCAGAGTTTTTTCGTGCGTATAGACCACCGACCCAGGCGACGCTCCGCGCTGGCGACGCACATACTTCCTCAGCGTATAGTCAACCGGCACCATGCGAGAATGCTTGCTGGAACTGTGCAGGGCCGCGATTCGGGCAGCAAATTCCATGTCCGGCTTTTGCACCTTTTCCGGCTTTCCTTGGGTCACCAACAGCACGTGCGCAGACGGGCCGCCGCGAACGTGGAACCAAAGGTCGTTCGGCTTGCCGAGCCTGAGCGACAGATAATCATTCGCCTCGGAATTGTCACCATAAAAAACTTTGAACCCGCTCGGCGAGAGCAGTTCGCGAATCGCCTTGCCTTCGAATGGTCGCTCGTGTTTTTCGCCGGTCGGCTGGGTTTGGTGCCGAATCCACCGGCGGGCTTCGATGTGCTTACTGGCAAAGTCGAGATCATCTTGAGTCGTCGCA
>CAYRAX010000079.1:0-11937 GCA_964422285.1 uncultured Chthonomonas sp. | reverse complement strand
GACTTTTCGAAAGTGCAAGTACTAGTGCCCCAATAGGTACTCGTCATGTGTGACGATGCCAGCGCTTGCATTAATGAGGAACGGTAACGGTCATTTGATATTTTCGACTTTGATAACGGCAACACGAGAATGTGACGCGCACGGCAGTGTCATTAATGCTATTTCATCTTACAAGGGCCTCTACGATTGTGGCGGATAGTGTAGGCTACAATATGTGGAGCACTAGGTATGCACAGCGTTAGCGTGAAAAGGCGATCGTTAAGTGTAGCGGCTGATACGATTGTCATCGTGTTGGTCGCAGCACAATGTTGCACTTGCCGCAGCGCCGCTCCGATAAGCACTGTCGCGAGGGGTGGCTCGTCAAAGACACTATCGCATCCCTTCATGATCGCGAATAAGATTTGGGACACAAGGTTAAACGCTGGCGAGAGATATGAGGCCGTGCTTTCTTGGAACAAATTGTCAACTTCTGCAGACGAGGCACTGCTACCAGATGCTTTTGCTCGTAGCAAACCATCTGATTCCCACAGGATTGACATGTTATTTTCTGCGTTGCGCCCGCCGAAGTCTGACATTGGCACTACGCTGTTTCTTCAAGCCATTGCAGATGTAAAAACGTCGGACGAGGCAGACGCGATGGCCGGTAGCTTTTGGAGCATCACGGATCCGAAAGTAGTATCTAAAGTGCTGTCTAAACTGAGGCAACTCGACCCAACCGAACGAGGGCTGCTGTGGCAGTCCGTGAAGCGATTTGAGCGGAGTTCAAAGCGTCAGCGATGACGGTATCCATATGTGGCGATAAGCAGTGAAGGGTCTGGCTGTCTATCGAGTAAGTACTCTGGGCTCGGAGCTCGGGTAAAAGTTGTTGATAACGGATATGGCTCGGGAACACGAAAGTATGTGCGTGGTGGGGCGGGCGTGACCGATCCTGTTTTGCGGATGACGACCGGCGCGGAGAATTCGCCGACGTGGACGAACTACACGCCTGGCGTCAGCGAGCGGACCAGCGGAACTAGCAAGTTTATGCACGCCTGGATAAACAATAGTGATGCGCAGGCATTGGACAGCTAACGCATTAGCAAGCTACGCTATGTGTTTAACCGCGTGCACTCTTGGAATATCGACGTCGGGTTTGTTGCACACAGTGGATCCGTGTTTTGTGCCATCGCGCGTGATTGGAGTACGATAGCCGCATGAAGAATCTCCTTGTGCTTCTATTCGCTATTATTTTTGCCATTTCGTTCGCGCAGCCACTACAGACGCCGAGCGGAAGGGACCGTCAGTTGATACTGGATTGCTTGCGCGCGAAAACGAAGCGCAGCCTGAAGAGCAAGCCGGTCAAGTTTGTCGTACAGCACATCAAGTCCCAGGATGGTTGGGCCTTCATGTCGGGCAGATGCGTTAAACCCGATGGGACGCCCTTCGATTACAAAGGCACCGCATATGAGCAGTACATCAAGGAAGGGCTGTTTGATGATTGGGTATGCGCTCTGATGCAAAAGGTTAAGGGCAAGTGGCAGATCAAGGCTTGGGCTCTGGGGGCGACCGATGTGCCCTGGGCTGGATGGTGGGGTGACTTTGGCGCGCCGGAGTCGATTTTTCCGCCGCACGGGGCGTCGGCGGGGGAATGAAGGAGCGCAGCGAATGAACGACCATAGACGCTATCTGCTCTGGTCTGTCGACGAAGACCAACGACTCAAAAAAGAGTTTGAGGAAGGCAAAACGGTTGCTGAGATGCAAATCCTGCACGGGCGTTCACTCGGCGCGATAAAATCGCGCCTCCTTCACTTGGGTCTCGTCATGCCGACCCGCAAGCCCGCCGTCCGCTAGCCCTTACTCGCCAGACAAGTCAAAGTTCTTGTTCAGAATCAGATAGTCGTCCGTGCCGACGTAGTCGTCGCCGTCCAGGTCCGCACCCGGCAAAAATCCCGCGTCGCCCGCGTTCAAATCAAAGCTAGTATTCAGCATCAAATAGTCGTCGGTGCCGACATAATCGCTCTGGTCGCAGTCGCCGTTGATGAGCGAAACGCTCAAGCCGGTCGTGTTCAGGCCGAGTGTCTTGTTCGTGAATTTTCTGGAAAGCCAGTGCGTTCGCTTGATGCGGATGTCGCAGCTGCCCGTGATGGCGGTCACGGCTTCGAAGTGCCCGCCCGCGTCCAGCGTGGGGCGTACGGTGTCGACCACCGAACCATTCTTGATGATAGAAATCTCGACCTTGTTGCCGCTGAGCCCAGCCTTCCAATCCTGCAGCGCGACAGTGCCAGAAATTCGGTTCCCAACTTCGCCGATTAACTTGAAAGCCAATTCGACATTGCGCACAGATGTCGGGTCATTGAGCTGGGAAATCACTCCCGTCGAGCTGATCGCAACCGCATTGCCGCCGCCATTTGTCGGGACAACCGGCAGATTTTTCGGAACATTCACGGTACTGGCCGTAGTGCCGGTCCAAAGCATAGCAATCCAATATTTCGTGGCCGGTTGAATCTGAAATGGCGTCACGTTGTAGGTAATGCGATAAACCTTGCGGTCCGCATTCAATGGGTCTGTGCTGAGGGCGCGGTATCCAATTTGGGTGACCGATGCAGGCACAGCCGACAAGTTTGAAGACAGGGAAGCAAGGCTGGGGGCCACAGAATTTCCGGTTCGAAAATCAATCGTCAGAGTCGGCAGAACCGGCGCCTCGCCTGGGTCGGAGTGAACAAAAACCTGTACTTGCTGGACAACGGCGGCATCCGTGAACAAAGGCAAGTCATCGCAGTGCCGATTGGGAACGGACAAAGTCGAAAATGTCCGAAATCCGTAAACCGTGTTTGGAGCAATCAATCGGCTAAGGTCTGCGCCACCAAACCCAGCGCCGGGAGCATCAAAAACGGTTCCATTATCGTGCAATACAGCGCCGTGGGCGGCAAAACCAATTGCGGCGAACATACCCATCAAAGCGACCTTAGGCAAACGAGCGTGACCAAACATGGTCAAATTTTACAATGAAGTGGGACCACGCGCAAACAATCGGGATAAATATGCGTGCTTTCCCGCACAATCACCGGGCAATCACGCGGCCAAAGCCAGTTGAATTGTATGAGCGGGCAGTGCTTAAATGGGCAGATGTTAGTCAGTGCGATTTGTTCGTTAGTTTTCGCGGTTGCGGTTCAGCAACCTACTCAGCCGTCATTGGACCCCCATCTCGAGGGCCTTCGCCCATTTCTCGGTAAGACTTGGAAGGGAACCTTTGATGGACCGAAAGGCGCTAAGCCGACGATTGATGTAGCGCAATATGAGCGCATTTTGAACGGCAAGGCGGTGCGCATTGTCCATTCCGTAAATGACGGGCAATACGGCGGCGAATCGTTGGCTTATTGGGACGAAACCAAAAAGCAAGTCCGCTACTTTTATCTCACGACGGCTGGATTCTATACCGAAGGCGTTCTGACCATCGAAAAGAACAAGTTCGTGGGCATGGAAGACGTTATCGGAGATGCAAATGGCATTACTAAAGTGCGAAGTACTTCGGAACTCATGCCGAACGGCCACATGATCGTGACCGCCGAGTACTTTGCCAACGGAACTTGGAGCCTGGGCAGAAAGGCCGACTACGTCGTGGACCCAAAAGCCAAGCCCAAGTTCAAATAAGGCACAAGCGCTTACTTTAGGTTTCGCCGCCGCAAAGCGATTGCTCCGATTCCGGCAACTATGGCAACCCATGTTCCGGGCTCGGGGGCAATTACGGATCCCATCGCGACGTTGGAACTGATGATTCCTTGGCCGAAAACGCCTTGGCTTGTGTAGCCATTGTCCAATCGGTACACCATGTTGTTGCCGCCGGCGTCTTTGCCGCCCACGTAAAAGCCTGTGTGAGCTTGTGCGACGGTTTGCGCTGTCGTCAAGTTGATGTCCCCAAGCGGTACGTTCAGAAACGCGGTTCCAAGAGTTGTAGCGCTGATCATGCCATTCATGGACATGTTGGGTCCTCCGGTAGCGCTACAAACGCCGAGTCGTGTCCAATCACTCGCTGTGCCAGCCCAATATGAAATGTCGTTATAGGGCATCGTGGTCATCTGCCCGCCGGAACCAGTCAGAGTCGTTGCATTGTTCACCGTTCCCGATGTGGTCAAACGGGTCATCGTGACGCTGCCAGCGGTTTGGGTGTTTTGCCCGACGAAGATGCCAGTTTCCGTTTCGGCGACAGAGAAAATTTTCATTCCTGCCGTGTAGGAATACGTGGTTTGGTATGCAAATGTGCTAGCGTCGAACCTGAAAATCTGGTTCGTGTTATTCGTCGCGAGAATCGATTTGCCATCGCGCGTCAAGCTCATATTCGTCGGTGTAATGGTTGCAGAACCCGCGTTCAGAGAAACATTTCCCAAAAGCGCGCCCGTGTTGTAGTTGTATCTGGCCAGAATGAATCCGTGGTTCACCACGACTTCATTGCTTTGCGGTTTGATCACCATGCTGGTGACACTGCCGCCCCAAGTGCTCGACTTAGTTTTCCCAAAAGACCCCAAATAGGCACCCGACTCACCATCGAATCGATGGATGGTGTTTTTGACGGTGTCGGCGACGAGCACGAGCTCGAACGACGAAAAGGCACTGGTCGAAAAAGCCGCGACCACGGCGGATAAAGCAATTTTTCGCATAGTCTGTCCTCAAAACAAGCACCAACATTATATGTCAAAAAAACGGAAATGGGGCAAAAAAGTTGGCCTATTGCAGGCAAAAACGTCGGAAGTGGCACGCAGTTCTTTGGCAGGGTTCACGGGCAACGGACATCTGGCACAAAAACGACCGCGGATAGCGATTGCTGCCCGCGGCCGTATACACGAGTTAACTTAGTTGTCTTTAGTCGTAAATTGGAGAGTTGTTGACGAGTCCATTTCCAATCGCGGTGGTCGTGCCCGTGAGGACATCAGTACGATAAATCGTCGGAGCATACGTGCTCTTGCCGCCGGTGGAGTGAATGATCGTGGATCCATCGGGCGTGACCGTGAAAATGGTTCCGCTAAAGCTAACCTGTTGCCCTAGCCCACTTTCTTGGATGCCCTTGACGTATCGCTTGGATCCTTTCCCGAGTTCACCACCAACGTACATGACCGATTGATCATTGTTCACGAACATGCCAAGCAGGCCCCAACGGTCGGTGGGAATAATGTCGACGGGCGTGCCGCCGCTGATGGGTAGAACCATGATCCTTGCAAGCGGAACAAGCGCCTCGCCTTTTGCCGGCAACCTTAGGTAGCAAATCTGCTGGCCATCGTGCGAGAACGTCGGCGCCGCTTCGACACTTGGGTCAAAGGTCAGTTGCTGCCGATTACTGCCATCAGCATCCATAGTGAATATGTCCCAAGACCCTGCCGTGGCTCGATCTTGGAAAACGATCTTGGTTCCGTCGGCATTAATGATCGGCGATATACCCGAACCCAAGTTTGTCTCTACACCCAGCGAATTCTTGATGATAATCGAATTTGGGATCGGACGCCAAAACACCATTTTGCTGTAGTCGCGCGAGAAGCTGGGATACCAACCGTTCTTGCCTACGCGATAGATCTGCATACCATCGTAGGTTGAGACAAACATGCTGCCACCATTGCCTTCCTTCACATGGTAGGAAAACCATTTCGTGCCACTCGTCGGCCAGCCCGCGAGAGGATCATCTGGAACCGATCCCGAGGTTCCACCACCAGAAGTACCACCTCCTGACGTACCTCCGCCAGAAGTACCGCCGCCAGAAGTACCGCCGCCAGACGTACCACCGCCGGACGTACCACCGCCGGATGTTCCACTACCAGAGTCCCCGGTACCAGAATCGCCAGAGCTACCCGTCGTTCCAGAATCTGTGGTGCCGCCACCAACTGTGGTGTCGCTATTTTTGGCTGCCGCATCAAGCAACTCCTGGGGAACGCCGCCAGTCAGGTTAACACTTCCACCGATTCCAGCATCAAGTCCTCCACCGCCACCGCAACCTATGAGCACATAGCACGCAACAATGAAGCAAGCTGAGGAAAATAAAGATAAGTATTGCTTTGTATTCATGATTCCTCCAGACACGCAATCTTCGATTGTTAGATCGTGTCAAAAAACACTTTGTTCCAATTATTTTCACAAATGTTTATGATTTTTTTAGTTCAATTTGCAAGTAATTCGCTCAGAAGCTATGGCTCGCAACATTGAACCATATATCTAAAGTGAGTGTCTGGAACACCCACTTAGTTCAAGGCTTTTTCACGAACTGACAATTCATGGCATTTCTGATCCTCCAAAACTCAATGCTCCCTTCTAGCCTACAGCCTTGAGTGGACACTATTTAGGGTCTAGCGGCAGGTGATCGAACCTCACTTGGAACTTTGTTGCAAGTCTAAGCTGCAGTGTCTTGACGTTTTCGGTCTTCAGTGTCGGAATCAGTATCGATGCCAAAATTCGGTTTCTGCCAAATTGGACGCCGCGACTATATGTAGGCAAGGGTTCTATTTCCTTAACATACGGGTTATCATTCGCCCAAATTTCTTTGTGCACAGGGTTAAACAACGTCCCTTTGCTGTCGACCATGTTCAGCTCATCACCATTTGATCCTAAGAGGAAAAGCGAATAGCCAGTCTGCAGTGGCTCACCCTTTGCTGCAACTGTGATGTATTGCGACCCGTGATCGAGCGACTTGGAAAAATACAAGCTCTTCAGCAAGCGAATTTCGTTAGAGGTTTTCGACTCAGTTTCAAGGTCGGCCTTCGTCTTAAATTTCTTAATTTCAACGATCTCAAATGCCTTTGTTTGGTCAACATCGCCTTGCGCTATCGGCCAAGCAAAGTTAAAGTTCTTCGACGGGTAAGTGTTGTCAAGAATCTCGATGAAACCTTCGGTTGCGTAGGTGTTCGAGCGAAGCAGAACTACGTCTACATTCTTGTTCGCGTCGCCGCTAAAGAATGGACCAATATGCGTCGGTGACTGTGGTGTAACGATTGGTAAGCTCAAACCACTCTTATTGAGTTGCTCAATGAAGATGTAGCGATTTTTCTTGCCAAATTCAAAAGGCAATGTTGCCGCGTACGATCCTCTTGGCCGAGTCAACGTCTTTGTAAAAAGATCAACAACATCTTTGCTTGGTTTGCCAGCGCAGTCCCAACCAACGATCTTTTTTTCGGTGATCGACGCGATACCGATAATCCGCACGGTTGAACCATCCATCGCCGTATAAACGTCACGAACGACCTTGTCAGGTTTCTCCGAAATGGGTATGCCGTTGTAGTATTGTGTGACCACGGGCTTAGCGGCTGGTTTCGGTTTCGTTTTGGAGCCGTTGCCTTGAGTTGTTGCGATTTGCGAGCACGCCAAACCCATCGCAGCGACAAGCGACCAAACCAGGACGCGATTACGATTAATATTGATAGTACTCATATTTACATTATGCGCCTAGCCCACTATGTTTTGCTGTGTCATGAGATGAAACGTCTAAGGATTAGTTGTTAGTGCAAATATATTCCTGATGGCATATCGTTGAGCGTTGATGTGCTGGGTCCGAGCAATGCCGCAATTAGTGGTCACGCTCTGGAATGCTCTAAAGAATGCGAAAATCTTTTGACGCAAATTGACAATTTTGGTGTTACAATACTCGTATGCTCATTTTGAGCTGACGCATTGGCGTCCAAGGAAGAGGACATGGCAGATAATAATATTGTTCAGTCGTTTGGGGTCCCCATCGCCGTAACCGGGGGGGGGTAACGTTCGCGTGCCGGGCGGGGCGTAATTTCACGCTCATCAACACGGATGCGACCGTCACCATGACCGTCAAGGCCACCAACAGTAGCGGAATTACGCTCGCAACGGTACCAGCTGGTACGGAGGCCACTTTCAACAGCGGAAGCGCGGTGGCTTTGCACTGCACTTCTTCGGGTGCAACGGGCGAAGCCATTGTGGTTGCCAATCTGGATGATTCCCTCGCCAGTGTACGCCGATCGCCCCTCAGTTACGTCCTCGCGGCGGAATCCAGCGAGGATGAGGTCAAACTGAGTGGAGTGTGCATCTCCAGCGATGGGCGGGAATGGGTTATTGGCAGTACGGTTTACCACACTCTAACGCTCACGACAACGAAAACCACGTTAGGCGAACTTCTGTTGGGTGTTGCTGGATCGCCTGTTTTGCCCGTTGATATCGCCGAATTTAGGGGCGAATTGCACGGGGGCACCGCCCATGTTGTTCCCGGATACACCCGCAGCAACTTGGCAGGCAGCACGGTTGCATCCAGCTATGCGCTACCAGTGGGTGCCATCACGCTCCATCCCGGGCCCGTGATCTTGGGGGGAGCCAGCGTTGTATGGCAGCCGACGCGAGATTTTGGTTTCTATGATTATCCGGTCACGACTGGCAATCCTGATGATCTGAATGCGGGAGATTCGGACACGTTCGACGTCCGGTCCCCCGCGTCGACCCTCACCAGGCTGATGGTCAGATTTGCGTTTTCATCCGCGCCGGACACATTGCTGCGGATTCAGGCGTTTTACTTCGAGCTATACAACAACGATCCTCAGCCGACGGTCTCTTCGGTGGCGAGCGTCGACCAGTTGTTCGCGCCGGTTGAGGCCACTGGTGAAGAGGAGGGCATCTATACGGCGCTCATTGAGCTAGAGCAAGGAAACTGGCGTATCGTGCTTTCCGTACCGGATTCGGCTGGAACAGCGAGCGATATTTATTACACCGTTGGTCGCTTCGACTAACCCATCTTTCAGCGTAGACGCTACGGAGAAAAACTATGTCTTGCAAAAATATTCGCACTTTATTCGTTATTGCGGTAGCCGCTTTGTCGGCATCATCACGCGCCGTTGTCGTGTTCCAAGATGACCTGGAAGGGCTTATCGTTGGTCAGAGCATAAATACTCAAAATGGATGGATTTCCGAGTCCTACAACCCGGACTTTGAGCTTGGGGCGGCTATTTCTGGCCCCAGCGAGGGCATAACGCCCGCCTCGGGCGGCAGGATGCTAAAAATGCGCTCCGCAATTGAAAAAAACGGTGGACACGACGTGAGAAACGTCTTTGTTCAAACCAACTCGCCCCAATACAATGGCAAGTATCGGTATTGGAGTGCGTCTGTTAAAGCATTTGTTCGCGGTTCAGATCAAGAACCCATGAGCGTTTTTCTTGGGATTGCAGCGGGGGCCTCGTCAGCAGGCTATGGGATGACCGTAAATTTGCAAAACGGTGATTGGGTTGGTGAAGACCGAACCCAGAGGCATCAAGGACATTCTATTCTCAGGCAAAGCCAATGGAATGATTTTCGGATCGATGTCGATTGGCAAACGCTGATGTGCTCTCCGGTTATCAATGGCACATCGCTTGGATCGCTCAAATTTGACTTGCCGATCCCAAATTCCAGCAACAGGTATATGCGTCGCTTCCTGTTCGGGCAACTAACGAATGCTGATTTGTCCAGTAAGTACTCCTACCCCGAGGGGGCCCAGCCTGTGTATTTCGATGACTATGCTGTAACCGCGGTGCCCGAGCCATCGACAGGCTTGGTGCTACTCACCGGGTGTTGGCTGGTGCGGAGGCGCAATCGATGAACGCCCGGTTGCGTGCTTCTAGGCGAGGCTCAAACGGTGCACTAAATGACTTCTTCAAACGGATTCCTAGAGGATCCACGGTCAAACTTCTCAAGCTACGCGGATGCTTCTACGTGCCCAAACGAAGCGGCGGCAGTCTTGATGCCCAGTTGGCCATTGCGCCCGGAACTACTAATTGTACTCTGAGGTGGGAGCGGAGATCTGTTGTTCGATCCACTGGTCCCGCACCGAGTCTGCCAAATAGACAAGACGCCGTCATTGTGGGTGACGTTAATGCCGATATCCCCACAACCGGCACAACCATCGTGACTGCTGTTGCAGGATCGAGCACGATCACGATGCCCGGGATTGGTACGCCTCCCGACGTGGGCAAGTGGTATTTCCTGTATGACAAAGACAAGGAGGAAACCAACGGTGCGGACAGTTCGACTCGAAAAGTCGGCGGCGAAATCGTCAAGGTCGTCTCGGTCAGCGGAGTCACCATCACGCTGGACAAGCCGATCACCCAAACCTACAGCGGAATCCATGTCATCTTGGCCGACATCGACGCCCTGATTTGCCAAAACATCACCATCCAAGGCGGCACCTTCACCGGCCTGAGAGAAGGCAAGTTTGGTGCGGGCTTGCGCGCCAGGCTCGTAGTCGGCCTTAAGATCGTCGGTGCCAGCGCGTTCAATTGCCAAGGTGCGGGAATCCACGCCGAGCTTTGCCGAGATGTGACCATCACCCAGTGTCGTAGCGAAGGTATGGGCGACAACAATACTGGCTCTGGATACGCCTACTTGCTCGACCGCAGCACCCGAGTCAACGTTGGAAACTGTGTTGCCCACGTGGCGAGGGTTGGTACGCTGCTCGATTGCGGACCGGCGAATGTTGAAGTGGCCGGATTCCTTGGTTCTCGTTGCAAGAGCAACCTTTTCGACGTCCACGGCGGTGACGCGTACGATTGTTCGGCAACAGGCGTTTTTGGCATGGGACCCGTTCGCAAGAACACCGTCGGAAACACCAGTTGGCGGCTGGGTGCCCAACTGATTACGATCAGACGCTGCGGAATGAAAGACCTGGCGTTGCAGGGCAATCTGACCGACATTAGCGTGGAAAACTGCACCACCGAGCGCGTGATCTACGAAAGCACCTCGGCTGACCCCACCTTTACCGGCGACGTGACGCTCACAAATCTCTCGGTTACGGATAGCGGGGTAGAAGTCGTGGACACCGCCGAAATCGACTACTGCATAAAGTTCTTGCGCTCTGGGCATCCGATGCGGTTCAATCCAGTGACATTTACAAACTGCTCGATCAAGCAACCAGACTCTCGCACCGGCTTTGCGGTCATGAACAGTGACATGTGCGAAATCGGCGCGATTGCGTTTGACAATTGCTCGATTTGGTGCAAAGGATTGACAGCCACCACGGTCGGGGCGTTGACATTCGGGCCATCATTAGTTGGTGTCTCCGGCGAACTGAACGTTGACGCGATTGAATCCCAATTTGTACTGCCCTCAGCCCGAGCTGTCGCCAAAGGCTGGAGCGGAACCTATTGCACCTTTTCGTCAAGCTTGAGCGGCCGCTCGACCGATGGGACAACATTCACGGCATTGTCCTCGGCTGATGTCACTGGCATGACTTGGGTCTGACCTAAGCCGGATCTGTCATACTATACAACGCAGTACATATTGCGACGTGATGCCGGGGATCCCGGGTGGACGAACGCAAAATTACAACCATGAATAACGAATTGACGGAAAAATCCGAGCACGACCTCTTGCTCGAATCGTGGGCCGACCGCGAATACAAAGAGGGATTTGTCAGCGACGTCGAGGCCGACCAATTTGAACCCGGCTTAAACGAAGACATCATTCGAAGATTGAGCGAGAAAAAAGGCGAGCCCGAATGGATGCTTGAATGGCGCCTAAAGGCATACAAGCACCTACTAACGCTCACCCCGCCAAAATGGGTCAACGCGCAATACACCGTCCCCGACCTGCAGGCGATCAGCTACTATTCGGCTCCGAAAATGATGCCGCGCCTGGATTCGCTGCAAGATGCCGATCCCGAATTGCTTTTGACCTTTCAAAAACTGGGAATTCCGTTGCACGAGCAAGAAATCATGCTGAATGTTCAGGGCAAGGGCGAAATTTCCGCTCCATCCACCCAATCGGATGGCGCGGACCCCAAGAACCAAGTCGCGATGGACGCCGTTTTTGATAGTGTCAGCGTCGCCACTACGTTCAAGGAAACGCTGCGCAAAGCTGGCGTCATTTTTTGCCCAATCAGCGAGGCGATTCGCGAGCATCCGGAGCTTGTGAAAATGTATCTCGGAAGCGTTGTGCCTTACAGCGACAACTATTTCGCAACCCTGAACAGCGCCGTTTTCAGCGATGGCAGCTTTG
>CAYRAX010000078.1:0-12075 GCA_964422285.1 uncultured Chthonomonas sp. | reverse complement strand
GGCGATCACCTCAGGTTCGGGGCGATATGCCCTGTTGACCGCCTCGATTTGACTGGGATGGATGCACCCCACGCCTTCAAAGCCCATTTGCCGCGACCACTGCGCGTAGGCGAACATTCCAGCGTCATCGTCAATATTTGAAAAAACCGATGCCAGCGGAGCAATCCCCGCCGCGCGAGCACAGGTCACGATCATGCCGTGGGCGAACGCGGTTTCCTGCCTAGATTCGGTTCGAACCGCGCGAATATCCGTCAAAAAATCCTCAATGCCAAGCGAGATTGCCGCAAGTCGTTTGGATGCCGAAGCAATTTCGAACGCGTGCATGATTCCTCGCGCGGTCTCGATGATGGCGATGATGGACGCATCGCTTGATGCTGAATCCAGTGCCTCGTCGTAATCGCGCAATTGGTCAGCACTTTCCGCTTTGGGGACCAAAATGCAATCGGCACCAACCGCGGCAACCGCGCTCGCGTCATCAGGACAATTCACTCGTACACAAACTTCCGAGGTACCGAATTCCAGCGTAGCGATCGCATGTCGCACCAGATTCAGCGCCGCGGCCTTTTCATCGCGGGGCACCGAATCTTCGAGGTCAAGAATGATCGAGTCGGCCCCAAATAGACCGACGTGCTGCATGAATTTTGGTGTATTGCCGGGCACATATAGCCGGGTCCAGCGCCGGCGTTGCCGCTGGGCAGCCGATGTCCGACGCGCGAGTTTTGGCAAGGCGCGGCCGCAATGAGCGAACAATGCCGACTCTAGGCGCGCGGCGATGACCCATGGCAACGCACCCGAATCATCCAGCGTGACCTCAACCTGTGGGGCATCAAAAGAATCAATGATGCCTTGCGCTTGAGTACGAATCGCGCGACCATACATCGCTTCGACGGAGCTACGCACATCGAGCCGAAAGGCAGTGGAATCGGCGACCATCACCTGGCAATCGCCACGCACGCCTTCGCCGCTAAATCCGACCGTCGTGACGCTCATTGCCAAGCCACCGTGACCCATGTTGTGCGCCAAGCCCGGTCGTGCTGACCGCCCGCAACGTAGTAGGGCTTGAAAACGATCGGCTCCTTCGCACTTTGATTGAGCGTTAGCGTCGGCCAAGGGTCGCCTGCGCACATTTGACTTTCCAACAATTTCTCAGCGTTAAAATGCGGGAGAACCAGTGTGTCCGAGCGCTTGTATCCTTCGATTAGCCCGGTCGCATAGACATATGGCCCCCACGAAAAGTGGACGTAATCCGTCTTCACGATCTCTTGGCCATGATGGTCGAGCGATTCGGCAAATCGGTGGATCACTGGCTGGCACTGAAACTCGACGATCACAGTGGTTTCAACACCAAGCTCGATTTCGATGGACAGAAAGTTCTCTTGGGCGGCCAATACTTCAACTTCGCGACCGTTGATGCTCGCCGATTTTAGCTCGGCCCACCGTGGAACGCGCACGCGTAAACAGGAATGCATATCTGATCGGACTCGGATGGTGGATCGAACACCGGTCGAGGAGTTCTCCGTGTTTTGCACGACGCGCGCTTGCTCGAAGTCGGCCTCACCGGATTCAATCAGGTTGATCGAAAGGCAATGCCCAAGCGACGAAGCCATCATCAGGCTCGATTGTTCCAGCGCCATCGCTCCGCTGGATTTGCAGCACGCCCAGTAGTAGGTGTTGTTTCGGCGTCCGTTGGGGAATGTAAAGTAGCACCAGTCCATCCCATTTTCGTCTTGCGCTCCGACCAACGAATTCAAAAGTGCTCGCTCGTATTCGTCGACAAATTTCGATTCATCGAGGAGCAAGTACAACTCGCGATTCAGAGCCATCCAGCTGGCGATCGAGCAAGTCTCAACCAGGCCGCTGGGGCTGAAAAATCCTTTCGGATTGAAGACCTCTTTGTGGGTCGCGATTCCGCCCCAAGGCCCGCCGAGCGGCGTCAAATGTTCCGCGCGGATGTTGTTCCAGAAATGTGTGACGTTTTCGAGGATTGGCAACTCCGGTGCAATCGTGTGGAGCACGGTCATGCCGGTCAAGATCCAGCAGATTTGATAAATTTTGCCCGTGCCGAGTTGCGAAACGTCAAGCTGTTTTTCGGCACCGGTCAAAAAGCAACAGCCAGCATCCTCAAGTTCCTGCAGAACCTGCCAAGCGAGGGTAAAAAATCGGGGGTCATCCAGGGCAATCGATAGACGAGCCAAAGGTTCGATGACGACCGCGCTACTCAGTCCTTGGTGATTTCCGTAGCCGAGAATGGACCGGTTCTGACCGAGGAAATTGCTGACGAGCAGCTCGCCAATTTTTGCCGCCGCCGGCACTGCTGCTTCGCACCCGGGGATCCGCGACGCCGACAACAAACCCATGGTCATCCAAGCGTGCGTCCAAACATCCCATGTCCGCGCGCCATCGATGTCCGGATTCGAAAGCCGCGAACTGCACTGCTTTGAGTACGTGCCCAAATAGCCGCTTTCCTCTTGGGCAGCGACCAAAAACCGTGTAACTTTGCGAACCGCAGCCTCAATTTCGGGGTCGGATGTGCTCATGGCGGCGGCCGATGCGGCGACTAGCCACTTGCCCGCGTGTTCGCCATACCAATCGCCCGTGAAGCAACTTTCCCGATTCTCAGGCGCGAAGAGCCGGATCGGATCGCTATCCTCGCTCCTGACAAAACTCGCCAATCGCCCAGTGCGGTTTCGCTCCTGCGCTAGGCTGAGCGGCCCGGAAGTGAAGCGAGCAGTTCTGGGCAATTGGTGGGGCGAATCTAGCAACATCTTGTTCTGAATCATCGGGGCATTATCCTTGGCGTCCCGGCTCCCAAGCACCCTTCTTCGACCACAAACCCAAACGCGCCCTCCGTCAAAGTCGCGTCAAGATCCACCGTCGTTAGCATGAGTATGCCGTCGATCCACACTTGAATTTGCGCGCCAGCAACCTCAACCGCGACCTCGTAATCTCGGCAAGATTCCCATGGAAACGCGGTTCTGGCCAAAGTCGTGCGCTTGCTCAGCATCTTGTCGATACGTATTTCGCCCTTTTCGCCAAACACAAATGCATAAAAGCGCCGGAGGCCCTGCACTCGAACCGCAATTCCTGCGGACACCGCCATGCGCGGAGTTAGCCGAGTCTCGACGCGATAGTCAGTCCATTCGCGACAACCTTGAGTCAACAGGCCGAGCCCTTGATTGTGGGCAAGGTACTCGTATCCGTCGCGCGTAAATGAAAATCGGTGGATCGACCGCGCCCAAGCAAGTGCCCACATCCGACCATCGCGTTGCGGAAAATCTGTGTTTGGAATTCCGGTCCAATCCAGCCAATCGAGGTCGACGCACCCTTCGGTGAGCTGAATTCCGATGCTGTGGATCGGCTGTCCATCGGTGATTGGAATCATCCATTCCAGCATCGTGGTCTCAAAGGCGTCCAACCGAAATTCGGGGCCCGCAACCGTTGTTGATGTCTCATCCGCGTTGTAATGCTGAATCTGCAGATTGCCTCTTGCCGCGCCGCCAATCGCCTTCAGTTGGCATCGCGCCGTTTGACCAGGATACAACGTCGGGCTCGCGACCAACACATAGCCGGTCTGCATGTCCTTCGCTTCGGGCGGAATAAATGTTGGCGTTGCCGCAACTCCACGCCCCTGAATCCGCAGAGCTTGACCCAATAAGTTGGACACTTCCACGCCGCCGCTAATGCACTGCCAACCCTGCACCGATCCCGCGAGCGAAAAGTGGAACCGGGCGCAATCCTTAGGCTGAAGTGGCGTGAGACCTTCCAACGCGCGTCCAATGTTGGCCACCACCAGCGCTTCGTTCGCCGCATCGGTGATCGAGCGCCCGCCGTCCATGGATGGCAAATACAACCGGTCAGCAACCGGCCCCCGCCAGTCTTGTTTTTCAAACCCAGACAATCCATTTCGGACTCCCAATATGGAGCCGACATTGCCCGAGTTGCAATCCGTATCGCATCCGCTGGTGTTTACGATTTCCATCGACAGGTCGAAGTCACCATCGCCGTGCAACAAGCTCAAGATGATGAGGCCATGGTTGGGAACGATGGGGCACTGACCGCCAAACCTCGCATAGCTGTACTCGGTCGCCAAGCGTTCCCGATTCGCACGCCAATCGGGTTCAACCGCGTGCCATTCCCGCAGGTCGTCGATTAATGACCGAATCAAACTTGTGGGAGGGATGAGCGCGAGAGCTCGGTCGAGCAACAGGTCAATGTTTTGTTCTACGAATGCCTCCGCAACAAGAGCGGCAATGATTTGAGCCGCAAAAATTGCCTCGCCGTCGTGACTGACGCTAGCGGCACGACGCGCAAATTCCGCCGCTTTGGCTGCATTGCCGGGGCAGATCAGCCCCCAACCATCGATAAAAATCTGTGATCCAATTTGCTCTGCAACGATCTTTGTGTTGAGCTCGGTTGACCCGCTGGCCGGAGCCGCAATACCGCTTTTGAGCCGCAGGTAGGCGGTGTGCTCGGTGGAATTCCCCAGGCCGCCCCACCAAAGGATCGTGGTTCGCTCAATGAGGTAGTTGAGCCATGTCTCGCCGATCTGCTCAGGGCTGATATCCGGCGTGTTTCCGTTGTCCGTCATGGATCGCAGGAACGTAAACGTGCCTGAAATATCGTCATCGGTAACGATGAGCAATCGATTCCGCAATTCGTGAATGTAATATTTGATGTCGCCAATCTCGGCTTGGATTCGCTCGAAGGACCAATTCTCGACCGGCCGCCCAAGATACACGCCGATCAGCTTGCCGAGCACGCCGGAATAAACACGCTCCAAATACGCTGGATGCCTTGCGTCGAAGCGCTCATCGATCGACTGAATAACTGCTTGTGAAACGGTCATGATTTTTTCAGGAGGATAAAGGCGAATGGCCGGGCACCAGTTTTGACTTCGACCCGGGCCTTGACTTCTTTGCCAGATTGACGGGCACTTTTGAGGAGCTTCACCAAAAATTCTGGCGGATTCGAAAGCCGCAATTTGGCATGAAAAACTTGCTTCAACGTCGTTCCGTCGATGTTCTGCCCCGTGGCTGGAGCCGATGCTGGACTGGCCTTAACTTTCATCACGATATTCATGTCGCGAGTATTGGCTAGGCTCAATTTGTTCCCCTGAACATCCGTGAGCGACTTGCCCACGACATCCTTCGCGATGACCCCCGCGACCGAATCGCGAACGCTGGCTGGCAGATCGGCGATTTGAGCGTTGGCACCCAAACTGCCTTCGACAATATCAATGTTGAGCGAATAGTTTGTCGGTGGCTCTAAGGAAATTCCAGGTTCTTGCCCTGCGGCGTCGCTCACTTCGGATCGCGAATCGACTTCGATCGAACTCACGCCATCAACTTTGAGCGGGCCGTTGTCGCGCAGAGTGAGCGGCTGCCCAGCAACGAGACGATTTAGCTCCGTCAGGGCGTTTTCGCTGATCAACTCAGAACTCAGAACCGGGCCGCGAGGAGTGGTGCTGCGAAATATTGCCGAACTTCCACCGATCGTCAGGCGAGAAATTTTTGCTGCCTGGCCCACCCGCGCGTTGGCCACCGTAGGGCCAGACAGATCCGCAGAACACTCAATTTGGCGGTAATCCAGGACCGAAAACAGCTTCGTTTTTGCCTGAAAATTCGTGGCGGCAAAATCAATTTGTACGGTCCCCGCACCTGGTGAGCGGATGACAGTTGTTACAGGCTTGACATTGCGCGCCACCAAAGCGGCGGCCGATGGGTCGTTCTTCAATGATTCAATCGCGGCCCACCGCTGGTAGGCGGAAACATTGCTGTCGCCCGACACAATTTCAAGCACTGGGTCGCCCGCGCGTACGTCTGCTCCGGGCGCGGCAAGTTGTGCCACGACAATGCCGTTGGACTCGGCAACGTACTCCGTCGTGAGCGGAGTCAACGTCACGTCCGCCGCATCAACCACATCATCCACTTTGTAATTGAACGCCAACACGAACAGGCTGACGACGGTTGCGACGACCAGATATCCCGCGACTTCCAGCCACTTCATGTACTTGGCGTAAAATCTGCGCTTTCTGCGGTTTTGCGTTCGCCATTCGGGTTGAAATACCTGTTTCATCGGGTTGCATTCACCATTGATTCGTTCGAGGGATCAGGCGATCCGTCTTGATAGACTTTGAGAAGTTTTGCGTACAGTTGCGGTTTGGCAAGGAGTTGTTCGTGAGTACCGCGCTCTACCACCGCGCCTTGATCGAGCACGACAATCAGGTCAGCGTAGCGCACGGTTTCTAGGCGGTGAGTCACCAACAGAACCGCTTTATCGGTCGAAACACGCCGAATCGTTGCCATGATCTCGCGTTCGGTTCCGGCGTCGAGCGCGGAAGTCGGTTCATCCAAAAGCATCAGCGGCGCATTCGAAAGTAGCGCCCGCGCGATCCCAATGCGTTGCCGTTGGCCAGCCGATAGGCCGAGCCCGCCTTCCAAATCCTCATTCATGCCATCAGGAAGGCTCGCCACCCATTCGCCCAAGTCCACTTGCTGCAACGCGAGCATCATCTGGTCACCGCTAGCGTCCGGGTTGCCGATTCGAAGGTTATCCGCGATGGACCCACCAAAGATGAACGTATGCTGAATGACGGTGCCCACTTGATGCAAGTAGCTAGACCGGTCCAGGTTCTTCAAGTTCTTGCCGTCAACCAATACCGTTCCCTCGCTTGGGTCGAGAAGGCGAAGGACCATGGACATCAACGTGCTCTTGCCTGCGCCACTTGGTCCAACAATCGCCACGGTGCGACCCGGCAGCAGTTCCAGATCGACATCCTGCAGCACGCGTCCCACGCCTGACCGAGTGAACGAAACCTTTTCAAGCTTGACGTGCCCGCTGAAGGCACCCAGTTTCTCCGCGCCCAGGCAATCCTTTATTGCGGGTTCTGTTTCCAGCACCTGCATCATGCGTTCCGCCGAAACCATGGTCTGCCAAATCCAGCATGCAAAATTGACGATGCGCTCTATCGGGAAAGTCAATCGCGAAAGATACGCGATCATGGGAACCGTGGTCCCCAACGTCATTTGTCCGAGCACCACTTTGCGCGCCAGGATCAAGTAGAGGGTCGTCGTCTTCAAGTAGGGAAGTAGCTTTTGCGTGGCAAACTCGAAAAAGACCAAGATCAAATAGCCTTGCGCCGCGACGCGTTGCACGGCGATACTCACCTTGCCATTGCGGCGCAATTCAAATTTCGTACGGCCCATGCTCCGAATCGTGGCGAATGAACTAGTGGCTTGAAGAATTCCTGCATCGCGCAATTCGCAACATCGCAGCCTGCGACGGTCGAGGACTCGCCCGTAATGCGTTACCCAAACGAACAAAATGGTCCACGGAATGATGAACGCGAGTGCGATAACGGTCAGCGCTGGATCAACGGTGACCGTGGCGGCAAGCACTATCGCGAACTCCACCAACATGGTCAGCGTCGGCAAAATTCGCACCAACATGTGCGCGATTCGATCGGCGTCGGTGGACACGCGAAATTGTTGCTGCCCCACCGGCAACGATTCGATCGTATCGAGCGACAGTTGCCGCAAATGGCCGTACATTTTTCGCCGCAAGTCATGCTGAAGCAGTTGCTCGGTTGTGTTGTACAAAAACGTGCGCGTCGCCACCAGTATGTGAACGACCGCGAGGGTGCCCGCCACGCAAGCGACAATCAAACCAAAGGTTGACCAATCCCGTTGTGGAAATACTTGATCCACCAAGTACTTGCCAAACCACGGCATCGCCAAGTTCAGCAAGACAATCGAAACGTCGATCAAACACACGAGCAGTAGCCGCCGCAGCCGCGGGCGCAAGAACTGAAGCACGAACACGAATGCCTTCCACGAATTCTCGCGAAAGTCGGTGCCACGCGCCAGGGATTCCTGCTCGGTCAAAGCGTGAAAGCCTCCGAATCGCGCATTTGCTCATGCCAATGCGTTTGATATACGCCGGGAGTGTTCAGCAACTCTTCGTGGGTGCCAATCTGTGCAACTTGCCCGGAATCCAAGACGATGATTCGGTCGCAATGCATAACGGCCTTGAGTCGATGGGCCACCGAGATGATGGTGAGACCCGATCGCAGCCGCTCTATCACGCGGAGAATCGCGGCCTCAGTTTCGGCGTCCAAGTTCGCGGTGGCTTCGTCTAGCACCAACAATCTCGGGTTTCGAATCAACGCGCGGGCGATGCCAATTCGTTGTCTTTCGCCGCCAGAGATGGTCGCGCCTTCGCCAATCTCGTAGTCTGTGCCTTGGTCGAATCGGGCTGTAAACTCGGACACGCCGCTTCGGTCCATCGCGCTCTGCAGATCCTCAAAACTCGCCCGCGGATTGCCGAACAGTACGTTGTCGGCGATGGTGCCCGAATAGAGGATCGTGGTCTGCATGACCGTACCGACTTGGTCCAGAAAACTCTGCAATGCTATGTTTTGCAGGTCATGCCCGTCGATGCTCACTGAGCCGGATTGCGGGCGATAGAGCCGCAGTAGCAATGAGAGCACCGAACTCTTTCCAGCACCGCTCGGACCGACCACGCCCACGTACGATCCGGGCTCAATCGCGAAGCTCATGTCGCGCAGCGCTGGCCTGCCACTCGTGTAAGCAAAAGAGACCTTATTGAACTCAATCAAACCTTGGATCGGGCCAAGTTGCTTTGCGCCCGGAACGTCGAGTTCGGTTGGCTCTGCATCCAGCGTTTCGAGGACTCGCTGAGCGGGTACCAGTTGCATCTTGATCAGCTGAATGAGCTGTACGAAGTTCTCAAGCGGTGCTTGCGCAGCCTCAACCAGCAGAATCGTGGCGATCCAGTCACCCACCGTGGCTTTGCCGGACATGACGCGATAAGATACGTACGCGTAGAGCCCGATAGAGAACGTCCAGCGCATTCCAACCTGCACGATGTTCTGCGTTAGCACCATCGCAGAAATTTGTTGAATGCCGCGCCGCCGAGCGTTGATGACGGTGTCGATGTACTTGCCCATCTGGTAGCGCAGGCGGCCAAACGCTTTCAGAGTGCGCAGCCCAGCGATACTGTCGCGGAGCATTTCGGTTTCGCTTTCGCTTGCGCTCTTGAAGGCGAACGCAATACTCCTCACGCGGTTGAACATGGCGTGAGAGATCAGCGTGAACGGCATGATATACGCGATCAAGCAGAGGCTAAGCACCGGGTCGATCAAGTACAGCAAGGCCGCGCCCCACCCCAAGCTGTACAGAGTTTCCAGCATCAACGGCATGGTGCGAACGATCATCCCCATGATTCCTGGATCATAGGGATCGACGTCGTTGCTGTAGATCGCCATCGCGACCTCTTTGCTGTCGGGCGGCGATTGCCCTGCCGCAGTGGGAGTCGCGGGTCGGTTTGCTACTCGAAACATCGAGACCATATCCGTCGTCGATCGGAACAGGTGCTCGCCGGGGAGCCGGTTATTCAGAAAGGTGAGCGGCAAGCGGTGCAAATGCCGATAAAACGCCACGCGCAGGTCGAACGTGGAGCGCATCGAACCGTACCACTCCAGAACTTCGCGCCACGTCGACAAGATCGCGCTGAGCAAGAAGAACGTCGCTTGCAAGCCGACGATTCGCAGCACGGTTGCCCATCGCTCTTCCGAGGTCAAATGCGATGCCAAGAGCGCATCGTTCGTTACGTCGCGGGTCAAAAACAGGGCCAGTTGTGCCAGCGGAACAGCGAGCAACAACAGCGCCAAAGTCAGAAAGAATTTCCCCCGATAGGGCCGCACGAAGGTCCAGAACCGCCTGAGAATGGCGATACCTTCGGCGAACGAGACATCCTCGCCACGCTCAGTAGCGGCCAAATCGGGAGTCATGAATTGAACAAGATTCCTATGGGTTACCTCGGCGCGGGATCGGTGGTGCGCTCTCGGTATCCAGGCTGCCCACGCCGGATGGGGTCTTCATCGCGCAGGTCTCGCGGATCGAGTTTATTCAAATCGACCTTTGCCGGTGAGGCACTGCCCGAAAGGAAGAACCATCCACCAATGATGAGCACCAGGACCACGATCACGCCGATGAACACGCCAGGAGGGATTTCCTTGTTGCCTGTGCCAGCGGAATTACTTCGTTGCGTCATACCAAGTCCCCCAGTACAAGTGGTTGATGTTGGGCGGAATGAACTGCGGGTCGTTGTAACCGGCACAGCGCTCGCCCTCGGCAACCGTCTTGTTGTAAATAAGAACTTGCCCGTTCGGCACTCGTCCCGCGTGGCCATCGCCGTAAGCAGTAATGATCGTGTCGCGGTGGAACGTGGCCGCCAAATAAGCTCGTTGAAGGCGCGTATTGGCAACCGTAGTGGGATTAACCGTCACTGGGCATGCTGCTTCGTCACTGGTGAATCCGTAGCCGGTCGTCATCGCGGTGGGTCGCGCCGTAATGATGTACGCAGCTCGTTTTGCTGGCTCTTCCTGCGCACCCGCAATCCGATACGTTCGAACAAACGTGTTAAGCGTTTCCCAACTCGACCAACCGTTGCGGTTCAGCGAAATCGTGACCGCTTTCGACCAGAGAAAAGTGGGGTCGTTTGTTTTGACGGAAACTCCGCGAGCGCTATCAAACAGCATCTCTTTGCTCTTGATGTAGGGACCGAGATACCAATAGTAGCCGGCATCGATGATCGGCTTCGCGGTGGAGTCGTAGTATTCGTGAGGATGAACCACGTCGTCGTAGTTATCGTAATAAATCATTCCAGCGGTGGCAATTTGTTTGATGCTGCTTACGGTTGCAATCGACTTGGCTGATGCCTTAGCCTGAGCAAACACCGGGAACAATATCGCCGCCAAGATCGCAATGATGGCGATTACTACTAACAGCTCGATAAGCGTAAACGCTGATTTTAGTTGATGTTTCATGATGGCTTCTGTGCTAGGTGAGCCTTCTTTGGCTCAGATTACGTTGTATCGCCGACGAAAAATTCGACCGGCAAAATGGTGAGTTTCGGAACTGCTTGCCCGTCCAACCTGTTGTTGAGGCATCGAACCGCCTCGTAGGCAACGTTGGACCAATTGGCACGCACTGTCGTCAAAATATGTGCTGGCTCCACCGGGGTCGGGATCCCATTAAATCCCACAATCGCAAGCTCGGACGGAACCCGAATACCGTTTTGCTTGCAATAGGTCAGCAGCGCATGCGCACTGGGATCACCCCAACAAACCGCGGCAGTAATGTTCAATTCGTGGCGTCGATTCAGCAAATCGGTCTCGGATTCTTGCACCGCTCCGTGCCAATCGGTGGTCTGACCGCAAATCGTTTGCATCCCGAGCTCAGCCGCGCGCTTTTCGAACGCAGCCATGCGCCGCGCCGCCGAATCCGACTCGCCGGGACACATGCGATAAAGCACGACCCGGTGGCCCTTTGCGTGAAGATGTTCGGCAATGGCTACAGATCCGGAAGCGTCGTCTGCGATGATGCTCGGAATGTTGTGAATGGCGTCGGTCATCGCGACCACGGAAAGGTGAGAGCCTCGAACCCGTTCGACCAGCGGATCGCTGGGAGCTGCGATCATCACCAAGCCATCGATTTTGCCGCCGACCAATTCGGAAAAAACCTCGCTTACGCTATACCGGTGAAACGAATAGTGGATCATCAGGTCTTTGTTGCAAGACTCGCAACCGCGCTGGAGCCCCGTCAAAACTTCGGCGTGAAATGGATCGTGCGGCTCGAGGTGACCGTAACCAAAGTACAAGCCGATGATGTTCGTCGTGCGGCGCTTCAATGCCCGCGCCAGTGCGTTTGGCTGGTATCCCAAATCGCGTGCGGCTTCGATGATGCGCTCGCGCGTCGCTTCGGAAACGCGGGTGTTGGATTTTGCGCCGTTGAGCACCGCGGAAACCGTGAACGGGCTGACGCTCACGCGCTCGGCAACATCGCGTAAGGTTACGCCCCTCGTCTTTTCTGCTCGTCGTTGACCCTTGTCCATAAAATCCTTTGAACCTAATTTGCGTGTGACCAAAGGTTTGGTCACATTATATCACTACTCTGATGCAAAGGCAAGACTAAGCGCGAAATATTCTCTCGCGCGCTGAATTTCGGGGTGTCATGGCGCACGAAAAATGTCGCTGCCGCAGCGATAGCGGAG
>CAYRAX010000077.1:4475-12085 GCA_964422285.1 uncultured Chthonomonas sp. | reverse complement strand
CACACCACGATGACAATCGGTAGCCAAATGGGCGAGTAAACCAAGATGTGCACTGCGATTCCCCCAACCACTCGGCCAAACGAGCCAAGGTTTTGGATGGCGTTGGCCCACGTATCTTCCAGCCAACCCTTTTGCGCGCCAGACGATGTTTCCGCCTTCAGCTTTTCGTTCAGTGTCAAATTGATCGTCGAAAGCGCCGCCTGTGTTTTCAAAACATTTCGTTGTTGTGTAATCGAGTCCACTTCAGCTTGAATCTGAGCGATACGATCGCGGAGTTCAATGATCTCTCCGAGCTTCCGTGCTTGGCGCAGGATTTCTCTCAGGCTCGCAATTTGATCCTTTTGAGTCGCAATGCGCGCGTCGTAGTCGATGATTTGACTGGTGACGTCCACGCCGCTCTCGGATTCACTGGTGACATCGCCAAACTTGCGCACCTTCTCAAGCGTGTCGTCAAATTTTGCCGCTGGCACACGAATCGTGAGCGACGCGACTGTTCGGTATTCGCCTTGCTTATCAAGCGTTGAATTTTCGACATAACCTTGGGCTGCGACCGCTAACCGCTTGGCGTCCGCTTGGGCCTGTATCACATCGACCACCGTGATCGAAATCGCGCCGGTTTTGACAATATCTCGGTTAATGCCGCCGATGGTTGGCGTTGCCGGAGGAACCGAGGAAGCGACTTTACTTTGGTCGCGCAACAAATCCTTTGAAGAAGCCGTCGGTGCTTCATCACTGGCGGACTCGGTGGCCTGGGAGAACTCGATATGCGGAGCTTTGTCCATAGCGTTACGAGTTGCCATCGCGGCAGTATCCTTACGTGCCTCTTTGACCTGAGCAAATGTCGGAAATATGATCGCGGCGAGCATGAGGCAGCCCGCGCCGGCGACCGCTAACGCAAACCCGCGAGATCGCCAAATGCTTCGCTTCTTGGTCGTTTGGACTTTGATAGATGCTTTGGACGCCTCGGCATCCGAAGGGGTTGCAACCGGAGAATATGCCCGAAGGCTGTTGCTGATGAATTTCATTTGATCGCACTCCTTTTGAAGTTGCGGATCAGCCTCCACCGCGCGTTGCACCACTTCGAATTCGGCCGCGCTCAGTTCGCCATCCAAATATGCTTTTAGGTTCTCTCGAATGTCGTTCATTGCGCTTCCTCCTCAAAGAGTGCCACTCGCAGATTTTGAAACGCATGGTGCAGCCGCGATTTGACCGTGCCAACCGGGATGCCCAAAGCCTGACCAATCTCCTCGTAAGTCAAGCCATCAAGCTCGTGAAGCAGCACAACCTGACGATGGTCTTCGGAAAGGTTCCGAAGCGCCAGGTTCAGGCGATGCGCGTCCACAAGCTGGGCTTCTGGGTTCGCACTGCCCGCAAAATGCAGATCTTCGATCGGCGATTCGGGCCGGTTTTTGCGCTGTAGATTGGCGCAATGGCGAATCGCGATACCGAATAACCACGTTTTTGGTGCGACTTCAGTTCGATAAGCGTTCATTTTCTGCCACGCAGTGGTAAACGTCTCCTGAGTTGCGTCGTTCGCCAGTTCGGGCCCCACACGGCGATTACAAAAGCTCCAAACAGCGTCGTAATACAAGTCGACCCAAAGGTTCAGGTCCACTTTTTCACGCCTCTGCGGAAGGATTTTGTCGAACAGCATGAGTGATCGCAACTCAGAAACTGAATGTAAGGACGAGCGCGAATTGTTCAAAGACCTGGCAAAAAAAAGGGGCCCGTGGTGTGGATTCGGGGCCCCCTGCTTAGGAGATGCGATGGTCGGGGCTTTGAACCGGCTCTGCATGCGTGTACAGATGCCGCGCTGGATTGGGTTCGCACCATTGCGACCAGCGGCCCGCGACTAACGCGTAACTCGCTTTGCAGGAGCAGGATGGCGAATTCGATTTGAGGTTCTCCCTGCGTCGGGAGGCGCACTCTCTTCTCTCGCTTCGTCTACGAGGTTAGCTGTCGGGTTCGGGCCAAGAGTTACCCTAGTGCGCTTTCGCGCCCATACACCCCAAGGACTGGGTCCCCCGTTCGACCTTTTCAGGTCGACTCAACGTCCGCTCTCTGCGAGCGATATCCTATTCTACATCGGATTTGGCCCGGTTGTTCCTATTGAGCTGAGAAATCGTCAAAAAAAAAGGAGCGGCAAGCGCCGCTCCTTAGTTTCAATTGCCGACGTAGTGATCAGTCTTGACCATTCGTGTTGGGAACTTCGAAGCTGTAATAGCCGACTTCGTCAGCCATGTAGTCGGCTGTGCCTGGCTGAGAATCACGATAGCTACGGAAGAACACGCGGTGCTGCGTGACCGGACGCTTGCTTAGGTCCGCAAAATTGTCCGTGCACCACACCCAAGCGTTGCCATAGTTCTTCAGTATTGTCACATTAGAACTGTCGTAATTGACCAACCACTTTCGATCTGGTACGCCTGATATTGCAGCGTCACATGCAAACTTAAACCAATCTTCAACTCCTGTGTATTGGATGCGACGAAGCGAGTTCTTACCGTTATCTTTAATGATGGCTGTAGCGTCGGGTGTCTTCCAGTCAGGTTTTCCGACTGTCTCGTGGTTCAATCGTTGCACCAAGTGCTTTAGGTCCTTGGTATCGGGTTCACCAACGGGGTGGTAACTGATTTGATATGCACCAGTTGCGAACACAGCAGTCCATGCAGTATTTTCAAAGAACTCTCCGGTTGGATACTCCGCTTTTACTGCCATGTACAGATTCCTCAGTTCGCTGTAGAGCTGGTTCGCAATCGATCGTTTGTAAAAGTCAGCTTCGTCCCAGAACCTAAATGTACCACCAACCGCATACGCATCACTGCCACCCTTTGTGCCGCGAGCGACGTTCGTTCGCAGAACGTAGTCCACGGAGCTGTCGAACCAGTTACGGTAGAACAAATTAAACCTACCGCCATTGCTCATAATCGCCGTTTGGCAGTCCGAGAATAGGTTTTCACCGACTGTCGTCCCGCACATGTAGTCATCGACGTAGACACCACAAACATCGTCTTCGAGCGAGTTGGGCGTCTTTGTTTGCGACGTGCGACCGCGCCATTTCACGCCTGTGATCTGATTCCCAGAAATGTCGTTGCCCAACTGCACCAGGCTTCTGCCGCAGTAGATTGCGCCATAATCCGTAATGTCTTGAACGCAGTCGGTAACGGTATTTTGAGAAACAAGATTCTTGGCGCCGTGGATTCGCACCGCGATTCCAGAGAGGTTGTCAAACGTGTTGTGGCTGATCTCCGTTCCGATATTCCAATTTGCCATCTCCACGGTGCCATTGTACGGCCACATCAAGCCTCCGTTGTAGAATCCGCTGTTGGTGACAATAATGCCGTCGCTGACCAGGTCCTTAACATTGGAAATGGGTGGGCTTGAAGACGCAACGTAAGGTTTGGTAAAGTCTCGCCCTGCATCAATCTTCAGATGGCCGCGGAGCCCATCTTCGAAAGAGCATCCGTCGATCTTCACGTTCTTGCATCGCCAAAGCGACACGCCGACGTGCCCCTGGTTGCGGAACCGACAGTTTTCTATTTTGATCGGGTTCGCGGCTGTGCCTTCCATGCGTTGCATGTCTAGCGCCATTGCGCGACCAGTGCCGAACGCGATGTCCTTTATGATGACTTGTCTGGACTGGGTTGCGTCACCGTTGCCAATAACCAATGGCGACCCCCAACTGATGGTATCTCCTTGATCTGCTTTATAGGGCCATGCGACTTCCAAGTACTTGTTTGGCTCTAAGTTGATATCTGGCGCGGTTCCACCGTTCCGATTGACGCTCGCCGTTGGCGCCAAGAAGTAGATTCGCCCTGTTTCTGGGTTAAAGACCATGTCGTAGTCATTCTTCAAAAATTCGGGAGCATTCATTAAGGTCACACGTCGAACTTTCGAAAAGTCCGTATTGGTGCCTCCCGTGCTGGCGTTCCATGGACTATTGGTGAAGTTGATTTCTGACTGCCAAGTCCAATCATTGAGGTCCTCGTCCAACGTACTGGTCACCGAATCCACTTTCGTCATGCCGCAATTCGCGTCCCAGCCGTGAAAAGTCAGTCCCCACGTGTAATCGTTTGTCCAATCTACTGATTCCAGGTACGAAAGATCAGTTGGTACGGGAGTTCCGCTCGTGCCAGTATTTTGCTGAAACCAGCAAGTCGCGGTATCGGGTTGAGCCCAAGTCCAACGGTAAAAGTCATTGTTGGAATCGGCTATCGCCTCCGCGTAGTGCAGCGGGATACCTCGGTAGGTGGCCGTGGGCCAGTTCTTCTTGCTAAAAATATCGAACGTTAGATAAGTGTGAGATCCCACCTGCGGCTGAAACCTTGCACCTTCGCCAGCAGGAAACTCGATCCAATACAACTTGCTCGTGTTCGCTCTGATAAATCGATCCTTCCATGGGTCACCTGCAGGCAACACGGAATACGGTTTGATCTCCTTATTTTCGTCACTTTTACCGGCGTCGTCATCGCCCACAATAACGCCATGCACAATGCGTGTTTGCAACCGGTCGATCGGCGCCGCTGACCCCTCTGACAGAGTATGGCCCTGGATATACACCGGCCCCGTACCAGAAGGAAACCCCATAATGTACTGCCGGTATTGATTAAATCCTCCCCCGGTGTCGCCGATCTTTATTTGTCCGCGCACATAGTACGTTTTCGCTTGTAGCCTTCCAGTTGAACTGCCGTAGATACTCGCCAATTCATTTTTCAGTTCTTGTGTGTCGTCGGTCGACCAGGTTGCGTTCGACATCGCACCAAGACAGACAAAGAATAGGGAAAGCGCAATCTTATTCAAAGTGCTTCCATCTGTTTGGAACATATTTGTTCTCCTTGTGCGCACAGCGCAATTACAATATAGCGTAACTCTCGCAAAAATGCAAGGAAAACGTGAGATTTTTTCAAAAGTGTCGTATAATCGATTCTATGAAGCACTCTGTTCAGACATGTATAGCGATTTGCTTTGTAGCAACGGCTTGGGCGACACCAGAGTATCAGATCAGGGTCAATGTGCCTTTGCCTGCATCGTACAACGCTGCAGCGAGAGTAACTACTTTCACTTCGAATGGACGAATTGTCACGCTCACAACCGGCCTTAATCGCCACATGTACTCGGACGGAGTATTAACTGACTTGCGAACCCTCTTTAAGACATCGGGCCTCTCAAAAGTCTTCACGAACGACAGGGCTCAATATGCTCAAACCGAAGACACAGACGCAGCCCAGTATACAACTGGCCCAAACGTTCCCTGGCAATTCTTGCACACCATTGGTGACTACGCAGACAGCGTTTATGCGAAAGGGATGACGGAAAACTATGTATTCGGCGCGCAGCGACGACTTGGTGTGTCCGATTTCGCCGAGCCCTTGACCTACAACACTCTCACCGGACAATACCAGACCATCGACATGCTTCCATATGGCTTTAATGGTGGCGAAATTCAGGACATGAACGAACAAGGTGACACCTTGATCACCGCATCAGAATTTTTGTTCAATCAGAATTTCCGCTTTTCCGACCGCGCTTTCATTTTTCGCAATGGAACCATGGTGCACGACCTCGGTCACATGGTCCAGGACGTCTCGTTTTTGAACTCGAAGGGTCAAGTTGTTGGCGACGTTTACAACCCGAACGACGTCCACTACTTTAAGTTCTGGGATGGAACGACCATGCACAACATCAGCAATTTGGGGCTGGGGGACATGTTCTTCCCTTGGGGCCTGAGCGACGACGGAACGATTTTGGTAGGTAGCTATTCGGAGCTGCATTCTTCCAATTCCATCTACAAGGATGGGCAGTACTACCATTTCGAGGACGTATGCCCCGGTCTGCCAGCGGGAATGAAGATTTATGGCGCAAAAATGCGCCCTGATGGTGCAATCGCAGGAATCGGGGTCCTGAACAGCAAGTCCTACCTGATGCGCCTCGACCCGGTCCCCGAGCCCGCGTCATTGCTGGCCCTCGCCGCCGGGCTGTGCGCGATACTCCCTCGCCGCCGCGCGCGTTAGTCCCCGCTCTTGTCGAAATTCTCGTTCAGGATCAGGTAGTCATCCGTACCGACGTAGCCGTCACCGTTCAGGTCTGCGCGGGGATCAAACCCAGCATCGCCAACGGACGTATCAAACGCTGCATTCAGAATCAAGTAATCATCTGTTCCTATGTAGTTATCCCCGTTGCAATCGCCGTTGAGCAATGAAAAGTGATACACCACGTTCCCATCGGCAAGGGTAGTGGGCTCTGCAACCTGGCTCAACCAGTGGCCATATTTCAGGCGCATGGCCGCGTCGCCATTGGGAATCAAAAATTCGCTTGAAAGGCTCGCCGCAAAAGTTATGCCTGCAGTCTCCAAAGCGGCGTCGGCACGCACGAGGGAAAACGAAGGCGCGCCGGCCGCCGTGCTGATCTCGGGCCCATCCCATTGCTGCAAATCGACCGAAATCTTCGCGCCTCGACAAACGGACACAACCGCGTAGCCGGTCGTTATGCCAAAAGAACCTTCGCCAAGATCCTCACGCACTTCATAGGTGAAGGCCTCGTCGTAGCCAACATTTGCGGTCACCCGGTTCGGCACATAAAGAAATTGCGTTCCGCCGTTTTGGGCTAGGACGGTGCCGTTCGGCGTCGCAAAACCCGCGGGCCCATAGGAGAAAACTCCAGGATCATAGCTGGCCATCAAGGTCGGAGTTCCGAGACCGGGCTGTCCGATCTTAGTGCGAATCCTCAACGCGCTGGCGATGAAATTGGTCCCTGACAAGTTCGGACGATTCGGTAGACCCGAAGTCGACCCGAGGTAAGGAGAAGTCGAGTACCCAGATGGTCCATTCGGTGCGTACGCCGAATATCCGGCGCCGCCAAACCCTCCCGATCCTGGCTGGAGATAAAAGGACGTTCCTTGAAGCGCGAGATTGCCCGCAATGAGATAACGGGCAAGGACGCCGATGCTCGCTCCTCCGCCACCACCGGCTCCTCCGCCGCCATGGCCGCCGAATCCACCATTGCCACCCAAGCCCCCGCGCGTGCCGTTGGTTGTGGAACCATAGCTCCCTCCGGCACCAGGAGTATTCTGCAGGCCTCCGTTTCCACCCGTCCCACCATCGCCTCCGCGCCCGGGCCGGACTTCGCTTTGGGCCAGATTCATGAGTCCGTTCGGGGTGTTCAGCCAAAGGATACTGAGGGAGTATTGCCCGGCCCGGCCCCCCTGGCCACCGCCTCCGCCGCCGCGCCCCGCGCCACCGCCACCGCCACCGCCGCCGCCATAGCAGACAAAGCCCCCGTACACATAGACACCACCGCCGCCTCCGCCGCCGCCGCCGCTCCCGGATTCGCCTTGCTGGCCGTCGCCGCCGACCGGATTGAGGATGGACTGCAAGAAGGTAAAGTCCGCCGGCGTCCCATTGGCACCATGGGCACCGTTTACGCCTGCGGTGCCGTTTTTGCCGTTGGTTGGGGTTGTGCCGTCGGGATTCCCCGCTTTGCCACCTGCGCCGCCCGCGCCTGGAGCTCCATCGCCATTGCTGCCCGAGGCACCGCCGCGAAAGTTGATGCTGTCGTTATCGGAATCTGAGCCGCCGCCCCGCCCACCGTTCCCGCCATTGCGAATGTTGAACGTC
>CAYRAX010000077.1:0-4465 GCA_964422285.1 uncultured Chthonomonas sp. | reverse complement strand
CGAAAACCGCGCACCTGCGCCCGCAGAGCCTCCACCGGCAAGGCCCCACGTCCCCACCTCGCCAAAACCACCTGCACTTCCGTCCAGCCCGATCGACGCTTGAACACCGTGGGCTCCGTTTGCGCCATTGAGCCCATTTCCGGACCTAATGATGCAGTTTTGAAGCTGAATGTTTGCTGCTAGCGGGTCATTCAGCACCATGGTAATGGAGGGAAAATTCGTGATTCCCGGCGCCGAAGAAAGTTCAAATCCTTGGATGGTGAGCTTGGAGCCAAGGTTCTTGGACAGAAAAGTCGTCCGCTCGGCGGAGTTCCAAACGCTTCGACCGGATCGGGGATTGAATAGTGCGAGCGCAGCGAACTCGTCATAGCCGCCGAAGATTTCTAGGTTCGGGAAGGCGTTGATGGCTTGGACGTAGGTGCCTGTTTTGTCCACATAAATCGGCCTTCCGCCTAATGCCTCGGAAACGCACATCGCCATCGCGAGGGTCCTCAGTGGACTCCAACTCGTTCCCACATTGGCGTCGTTGCCGTTCGCGGCGGAGACGAAAATTGGCCCATGCCGCATGCCGTCGATGCCATCAGCGTTGGAGTCGGTGGCGGTGAGATCGGGCTCATCAATGCGGGGAGGGGCGAACCACAGAGACGATTGCGCTTGTGCGCCTTGGGAGCACACCAATACGGTAGACACGAAGGTCAAGAGCACGAACTGGAACCTAGAAAACATTGTCTACGTTATACGACACAACTTGGCGCTTCGTGGTGAGAATTCGTATATTTCAGGAAAAAGCGAACCGATCCCAGCAGAATTGACGGACGTTCGGCCGGCTTGCAATGCTTGCCTGGTAGCCCATGGTGCAACGCATCAATCAGGCTTGTGATTTCGGCGCTCTGTTCGAGCTTTCATCGCTAGATCTGGGCCCCGCGCACTTTAGTCTCCGCTGTTGTCGAAATTCTCGTTCAGGATGAGATAGTCATCCGTGCCGACATACCCATCGCCGTTCAGGTCCGCGCGCGCATCGAAACCTGCATCAGCAACAGACGTATCAAACGCTGCGTTTAGGATCAAATAGTCGTTGCTGCCCACGTAGTTGTCGCCATCGCAATCGCCTAACCTGAGCACAAAATCAACATGCTCAAGCGTTGCAGCCCCCAACGACACTGAACCAGGCAACGCCTTCCACAATGACCCGGGAATGCGGGCGAGAATGCGATAAGACCCTTGCGCGCCGGTCGAGAACGAATACGAACCGTCGTTGAGCAGTTTCACGAACGAAATGGGGATTGGATCGCCGCCGCTGGTCGGTGCAAGCGAGAGCTCAACCCACGTTTTTGACCATCCACCAGTAAAACCTGGAGCGGTTATCTTGCCGCTGATGACGTTCGCGAGCTTCATTTCGCGAAGAAAGATGTCGGCGATATACGATCCCTTTCCAAGCGTGGACAAGTTGCCCGCATACGATGAAAACACCATAAAGCGCCCATCGGCTGTGATGGCGCCGGTGCTTGAGTTGCCGTTCGCCTGCCCTCCAGCTGAATCCACGCTCGCTCGTGAGAGCGTGTTGGTTGCAAGGTTCCTTACGAACACGTCGGAACTGCCGTTCGTATCCCCCGCGACGAGATTTGTTGCGCCAGAGCCAAACGCTACAAACTGGCCATTGCCAGAGATTTTTGGACTGGTGGAATAATTGTTCGCTTCCGCTCCCGTCGAACTCACGCTTAGGCGAATTGTTTTGCCGGTGTTGATGTCCCGCAAGAAGATGTCACCGCTACCGTTTGTGTCGCCTGCGACGAGGTTGTTTGCAGTTGATTCGAAGGCGACCAGTCTCCCATCTGCCGATATGGACGGGCTGAATGAAGCGTAGTTACCTTGCAAGCCAGCCGAATCCACGCTCACCCGCATGAGAGTGTTGGTCGCTAGATTCCGTACGAAGATGTCGCTCGAGTTGTTGGTGTCTCCCGGGACCAAGTTATTGGCATAAGAGTAAAACGCAAGAACCTTTCCATCAGCCGAAATCGCCGGACTTTCAGAATTACTGTTCCCCAGTTCACCTGCCGAGTTCACGCTGACCACCACCGTGGTGCCCGCTACCATGTCTCGCACGAACACATCGGTGAAAATGGAGGTGTCACCCGCTACCAGGTTATCGGCACCCGAACCAAACGCCACGAAACGTCCATCCGCCGACAATGATGGACTAAATGCCGTACTATTGCACTGCAATCCTGCCGAACTCACACTTGCAAGCACCGTCGTTTTTGTTACCCGATCATAGACGAAGACGTCCGCGTATTGGTTTGAATCGCCAGCAACGAGATTGGTTGCCCAAGATCCATAAGCCACGTACCGCCCATCGGATGAGATTGTGGGTTGGTAGGACCTATCGTTCGCTTGATTGCCGGCCGAATCCACGTTAATACGCGTGGTTGTGCCGGTGATCATGTCTCGCATAAAGATATCCGCAAACTCGTTCGTATCTCCCGCGACCAAGTTATTGGCATCGGACGCGAATACAACGTACCGACCATTTTGCGAGACCGACGGAAGGGTCGAATTGCTATTTCCCATGGGATCAGCAGATTCGGTGCTGATCTGGGTAGTCGTTGCCGTGTTGCGGTCTCGCGCAAAAACGTCAGGGTTGCGATTAATATCGCTTGCGCCGAGGTTCGTGGAATATGAGTCAAACACGATGACCCCGCCATCGCCGCTAGTCGCGGGCCTATAAGATCCTGAGTTACCAATCGCATTGGCAGAACTGAGGCTCATGACGGTTGTCGTGCCGATATTGAGGTCGTGAACAAAGATATCCTTGTATCCATTGGTGTCTGTTGGCACAAGATCGCTAGCGAACGACTGAAACACGACGTATTGTCCATTCGCCGAGATTGCTGGGTTGGCGGAAAAGTCATTGCCTTCTCCACCCGCCGAATCCAGGCTTACCCGAGTGGTAACACCCGCATTCAAATCGCGCACAAAGATATCTCCCCAACCATTCGTGTCTCCGTCAACGAGGTTGGTCGCCGACGATTCGAACGCGACGCGCTTTCCATCCGCTGAAATGGATGCGTAGGTGGAGTCATTGTTCGCCTGGAGCCCAGCCGAGTTCACGCTGACACGCTTTGTGGTGCCTCCGCCGATATCGCGCACGAAAACATCACGGCGGTTATTCGTGTCATCCGGTACTAGATTGCTGGCGTACGAATAAAATGCAACTTTTTGCCCATCGGCAGAGATCGACGATTCATAGGAGGAAGAGGTCCCCATTTCGCCGCTCGAATTGACGCTGACTCGCTTTGTCGTGCCCGCTACTCGGTCGCGAATATAGACGTGAACCCACCCATTTGAACCGCCTGACATCAGCGTCGTCGCCAAAGATGTGAATGCCACATATCGCCCGTCCGCCGATATGCTCGGTGCATACGAATCTCGGTCGGCCTGGGAACTGTTCACACCGACGCTGACCCGCGTTGTAGTTCCGGAAATCAAATCTCGAACGAAGATGTCAACTGCTCCGTTCGAATCGGCCGAGATGAGGTTGCTGGCGTATGATTCGAAAGCTACATAGCGTCCGTCAGCGCTAATCGATGGCTCGACCGATTCACTGTTTCCTTGAATTCCCAACAATCCCATGCTAACAAGGGTAGTTTGCCCCGTCTGCCGATCGGTAACGAAGACGTCCGTGCGTCCGTTTTGATCACCAGCCACCAGGTCCGCCGCAGCCGACTCAAACGCGACATATCGCCCGTCCGCGCTGATCGAAGGATTGGTGGAAGCTCCGATTGGCCCAAAACCGCGCAACCCCACCGATGCCGGCAACGTCTCGCCTGGAAACGCGTATGCGGCGAGCGCCGAGACTAGGCCAATCGCCACAGCGCCCGAACGCCAGACGAGTCTTGGGTTCAGCCGTAACGTCATTCGCAGGCGCACATTCGTTTTTGCAATCAGCATCATGGTACATATCAAGGACGCATCTGCCCGCCATTTTCGATTCTAAGAGTCGCGTGTTAGGTAGTGCTACGGCTTATGCGCGTTTCGCGAATAGGCTTTGACGACCAAGCTTGGGATGGATAATTTCCTTTATTTGCGCCGAACAGGTTGGTGTTTTTCGCTACGTCGAAGCGGCAACTGGCGCTGACTTGCTAAGCTCTCCTAAGGGCATATGGTAACTGTGCTGATTTGCATCTCTGACAATTCCTTGCGGAGCGACCTCATGAAGGGGCTAATACCGCTTCGAAGACAGTACGTCCCGGAGAGGGTTTGATCTTCCAAAACCCACGCGGACTCTCTCCGATCCCAAGAATGGCGGAGTCGCACGCCAACTGTTTGCCCGCTTAGCTGTACTCCTAGCCGTGAGTCGTCAGGTTCCAGAAACAAAGAATCCCGCTCGGAAGCGGGATTTTGAACTTAAACCTTGGTGGACCGTGTAGGGCTCGAACCTACGACCCGCTGATTAAGAGAATCAGAA
>CAYRAX010000076.1:0-12167 GCA_964422285.1 uncultured Chthonomonas sp. | reverse complement strand
CCCCAGCCATCGACAGCAATTTCGGTTCCTGAGGCTTGCATGGGAGAACTGCTGTACGGCCAGTCAAACAACCCTCCGATACCTTGGTACGCTCCTGAAGCGCCCGAACAAGGGAAATTCCGGCCGGCGGAGCTGTCATTTTGCCATGTCGATTCCATTGAGGCCTTCCAGCCATATTGTGTGGCACCACCTTCTAGATAGGGATGCGCACCCATGGTCGAACCAATCACCGAGTTAAAGAATGGCCAATACCCATTGTTTTGAACATACTTGAAGTCAACTTCTCCGATGACGACTACCCGGCCAAAAACAGACTCTACGCTCAACAAAGTGAATCCGGATAAGGTACCAAAATCCCATCCTTTATCCTTGATGGTGAGCTTTGAATTCCATTTGAAGCTTGGAACGGGGTTCTCCATCTGGAGCTTGCTTTCTTGGGCGTTCGCCCAGATTTCATCTTCGAAGTTCCTCAAGTTAAAACGAACGCAAACCGGCGGCGGAGTGCTTTGGCACGGGCTGATTAAGGCCATAGGTAGTGCCAAAAAGGTAAATGCTACGATTTTCAAGGAATTACACATCAGGGTTACTCCTGCTCCCCATTATGCGCCTCGTCGCGCAGGGTTCACGAGCTATGTTCGGCTAAGTTAAGCTAAGTTGTTTGCGGACCTCAGGTTTTTCCCCGCCTCAGAACCAATTCGAGGGATCAACCGCATACTGCATTCTCTCGCGAGATACAATATTGATGGAGGTGCGTCGCGTGGTCGCCCTCCATAAATTACTTTTTCGAGCATGTCCGCGAGAGCCGTTAGATTGACTGATTCTGGTTTGGAGCTTTTGAAGAGCGCCCTTGATGCGTGTTGGCAAACGAATTTCCCAGGTGTTCGCCAAACCCGCGAGGCGCGGGCCGAGTTCTTCCAAATGAGCATTGCTACGACGCAAAAGCTCTTAGATGGCAAGCCAGTGGACAAGTCGACGATCATGCTGGCGTTTCAGCGTCTCGGTGTCCCATGGGACGATGGTTTTTGCGTTCGCAGCGGTATGCGGCCGGATGCGCCAACCATCGAAGCGCCTCAACCGCATCTTTTAACGGAAAAAGAGCGCGCACCCGATAGACATCCTGCCATGTGGTTAGGCTCAGCGCTAACCCTCGTTGGCTTGTGGACAGTGGCCATAGCGACTTCTGCGAAGTCACCAAAAACCGCCATCGTGGAGCCTTGGCGTTACGAACTCAACCAACTTCTGAACGAAGGGACCAAAGAGTATCAAAAGGGTCACTATGACCAAGCGCAACGAAAAATCGAAGCGTCTCTCGCTATCGCGCGACAACAGGACGTAGCCGGCGCGTGTGCGGAGAACCTGCGGATTCTTGGCGATATTGCATCCGCCAAGGGAGATTTGAATGGAGGAAGAAACTACTACCTTGACGCTTTAGAAATCCGGCAAAAGAGCGTAAAACTCAATGCGGGAACCAATCAACCCTCGCTGGAAAACACGATACCGCCGTTGATGGAGGCCTTGGGCAACGTAGAAACGCGTCTCAAGATGTGGAATGAAGCCCGAGAGCATTTCTTAGTGGCGCTGCGCAAATACAAAGAGCAAAACGTGCCCGCGGGAGTCGCTATGGCTTATCGTGGCCTTGGCACTCTGACCTACAAACGCGGATTGTTCGCCGAGTCGCTTACCCATTTTCGCTCTGCCTTTAAATCACTGGAGCACAAGGACATCGGGTCTGATCTCGCATTCGACATCAAGGCAAGACAAGCCCTATCGCTTGCCGAATTGGGCCAAGCCGACATGGCTACCGACGTGTTATTTGCTTGCTTGCGGCACTGGGAGACGAGCGGGCACATTCGCTGGCAGGCCGAGACAAAGCTGCAACTGGGCGTGGTCGCGCTGCGCCGACGGCGGCCAGATGAGGCGAGTCGCTACTTGACCGCATCACTCGCCGAGTTTCAGAAGGTAGGCGACGCCGAAAACGCGCGCCACGCCCGTGAATTGCTGGCAAATACTCGGAACTGAGGCTAAGTTAGCCGAACTTGACCGGAATTTCTTGTTCGCCCGGCGGTAGGATTTCTTCATGTCCGTACGCCGCCATCCTCTCATCGCCACGCTTCTCATAGCCGTTTTTCTGACGAGTGCTGCCCGCGCCGAATCCTTCAGCCAAAAGCTCGTGTCTTGCCTAGGCAAAAACGCCGCAACCGTCGAAAAAGTATTGGGTGCTGGGACGCACCAAAAGCTACCGGAATACGATTATCTGGCTGCTTACGGGGCAACTGAGGCTCTTTTCTATTATGGGAAGAAGGCCATGCCCAATAGCTACTTGAAAGGTCTCGAAAGCATCAATTCCATGACAGTATTCTTTGGCCCCAAAGGCGGGTTCATTGGACTGAACGGAGTGAGCGGTACCACGACTGGGGAGACGCTTTCACATCTCGCAATCTTCCTTGGACAAAGCTCGGGTCGCCTCAAGCTTGGAAAAAAACTCCTTTCCAAGGGCAAGACGAATGTCTATGCAGTCGATGGATCGACCCTAAAAATCTACGCCGCGATGTATGGTGCGAACCCAAAGCGGCCGCAGACACCATGGGTATCTCGCTTTCCTCTTGACCCAAAGTACCTAACTCAGAGCGTGTGAGCGGAGAATATAGGTGAGGTTGCCAATGCTTGGAGCGTACGTCGGGCTCGGCTGTTTCTTTGGTTCCTTCTGGCTTAGTGGGTGTGCTGAGCAAGACCACACAGTGCTAGCGTCCACGCCGAGCCGAGGCGGCATCCGAGCCGGGACCGAAGTCGCCGATGGGATATGGGTTCGGGAGTTCACTGACAGAGGTGTGCGGCAACACTACATCCCGAGCTCAGGTGGCCAAGGTCTCGACACAGTTGCGCTGTACTTTAGTGAGGCACAGGACAACTCGTAGTTTGAAGGAACGATGAGGAGTCTTGGGGCATCTCTCAGTGACCTTGCAGAGTGCTTGCGTAGACGATATGATGTTCGTTCAGTCGCTTCGACCGTGACCATCATTGCTGAAAAACCTACCGAGTATTTCCTAAAAGTGATGTGGAGGGACTTCTACTTTGCATATGTTGGTCGAGACAACAAACCGCTTCCTCTCGATAAGCGACCCATAACATATCAGCAGTACTTGACGAGGCCAAGGAAAGAGTTCCGGAACTGGTATCCGATCAAGGGTCTAGATTCCGGTGACTCCTTTAGGTTCAACCAGTTGACAGCGGATAGGTGGGTCGAAGGCAGGGTCTTAACAGGAGAAGGCAAGTATTGCTTTGCGCGAAAGAGTGGGCAAAACCGAAGGAGTTCAGGCGGTGCAGGACAAAGGCAGCGCCCCCTCGAACCGGTTCCACGCGTCAAGTGGTTGCACGCACCCATAGGTGCCAAGGGATGTGTGCTGGTGTATTTCCAGTCCTCCACCGCCACGAAGTTGTTGCCTTATGCCAAGAAGCGATCTTTGGTGCTTGGAGTCATTGAAACGGAAAGCAGGGATTGGAGCCAGGTCATGGCCGACACCCAACGCGCCACGGTTCAGTTGGAGAAGTGGCACTGTAAACCACTGCCGACTGTCCCGGCAGGCTTCAGCGCAGGTGGGGTGTCGGCCCTCAACGCAGCCACTTGGCTTTTGGGAGACTTTCCTGGAGCCGTTTGCGACGGCCACAACGACCTGGCCAATTTCGGGGAGCCGCTCACACTACGAACTCGGCCCGAGCATCGAATTGCTCTACTCATAGGCAAGAGTGACGGTACATACGGCTGGGCAAAGCAGGCAAGCACACACGGAATTCAGCGAAAACAACCCCGCCTGTTCATCGAACACCCAGGAGGGCATGAGGTAGCACCCATTCGTGAATACGAACGGGCTATCGACTGGGTGCTTGACACTCGTAACAAAGTTCTGGATGGAGGCGGCAAATGACGGGGTGTGACCGTTTGCGTCTGCAATTTAGCCGCCAAAGCAACAAATTGAAGCTAACTTAGCTCATCTTGACTGATTGCACACCATTTCGGCTCGTACACTTAGGTGATGTTCTGCGCACCTGAAACTTCAGAAGAAAGGACGCACGTTTGGAATTTGACCGTGGCTATCGGCCTCGCCTTCCTCATGATTGCATTAGCAGGGTGTACTTCTAAGCGGCCAGTGATAGATCGCGCCCCACATGTCACCAAAGTCGAGTCAAACCAGGAGGATTCATCAGATTCAAGCATCGGCGTAAGAACTGAATGTGAGGAGGCAGCGCTGGGGATTGCTACGGTAGTCAACCGTGCTTATCACAACCATGATGCGTCGGCCTTAAAGGATGTTATTGCTCAGAATGCCGTGTTCGTTGATGCCGAAAACAAGGAATTCAATATTCTTGAGAGCCAGGTGCCAGGCGACGCGTATTGGATGTTCGACGCTGCGGCCCCCTCTGTAGCAGGAGGTCCGCTTGTTTTGGACTCAGTGGAGGTTCCCGACGACCAACGACAAGGCACCGAGAAGTGCACGTTCTTCGTGTCATGCAAGGTTCCCACCGCGCAACGTCTCAACATCCGACTTTCGGTATCCATCCAGAAGGTTGGCGGTGCTTGGATGGTATCTAGGTTCACCATCGTTCCCCCTGAGGTCGCCCCAGAGTTGCTTTCGGCAGTGTCGCAATGGATGCTAGATCCAGGAGCGCGAGTAGAGTTGGTTATTGATGACGCAACAAAGCTGCATTCCTCCGTTCGCGCTACGAAAGAGGAGGTGCGGCGAACATTCAAGCAGAGTTCGCCGGGACCAGAACAATGGAAGCCAGCGTCACCATATGAACTTGCAATTCTTGACGGATCAAAGGACAAAGTTGTTCTACTCTCAGAATTTGTTGCCGTCTTCGAAATGAATGGTGAGCAACTGCACATGGTGGAGCTTGCCTACAACTCAGCAGATTTTTAGCATCCAGTAGTCGCAGGAGTATATGCAAAATATGAACCAAGAAATTGACAAAAAACAAATAAGTTACAGCCCTGGTAAATCGTCACGGCAAAAGTATCACAGTGCGCTGCAATTTGCCTGCTACCTATCATTACGCTTGTTGGCAGCAACTCTTGTTGTTGGATGCGGAGGCTCGCACACTGCCGGGACCGGTGGAGGGTCCACAACAGGTTCTACTTCGGGCAGCGGGGGAAATGGCGGGTCGCAAGGGCTGGCAGCACCTTCAAACTTCGAAGCAACTTCTGATGTGGTTCGTACCGTGCACCTGAGTTGGGTTGACAATTCTGTTGCGGAATCTGGATACAAAGTGGTGAGGAATGGGTACATCGTTGCAACGTTGCCTGAAAATGCAAACAGTTACCAGGACTCGCCGGTGTTGCCGGATACGAGTTACGAATATTCCGTGATCGCCTTCAGGGCAGACGGAGGTTCGACCGATGCAACCACTACCGTTCTCACAGCGCATTCTCAGCCATTTTTCTGGGCTACATGCAAAGTCAAAGCGTTTGGCGACCCGTCCGGCATACCTGGAACGTATTGGGCGCGATCTTCGAGCTCAAACACGCTTAGTTCGTTTATGAGAATTGATAAACTTTCTGGAGATGTCAATTTTGGTGATTCATTCTACTTTGGCTGTAGGCAACGCTGGGATGTACACACTTTTTCAGGCAAAAAGTACTCGGCTGGCAGCGTCTTGGATCCAGAGACGATTACGTATGACTCAACGACATCGTCAAATCTAAGGACCTATTGGGTTGATGGAAGCCTTAAGAAGACTTACAAAGGGCAGCGACTCGTTGCACATCTGAAGTATGTCAATGGACGATACTTGATGACCGTCAAGTTCACGCCTGAGACTCCTGATTCGGAAATTCCGGGCGAGACATTGCTATGTGAGGATGCAGAAATCCCCGATTCGAATGTGGAAATAACTTACAGCAATTGACATTGCTAATAGCTAGTCCCCGTTTGCTGACTAGGTCAGAGAGTTAGAATCGACGTCTTTTGCATTGTGTTCGAAAGGCGGTTCTAGAAATTTGCACGGGCTAGCCGCTGCAAACTTCGGTGTAGGCGGCCTGTGGTTGTAGAAGTCCTAATGCTCGCCCAGCAAGGCTCGAAGATCCGATCCAAATCCAATCAGATGCCAGTTCAACAGCTCATTTTGCAGTTTGCCAAAGAGTCTCACAGGTCTGCGCCACGTGGGCCTCATGCTGAAATGCATTCCAGAATAGTGGCAGACCAGCGCTAAGCCCTACTTCCATCCAAAGTCTGAGGTGCTACGATTGGGCACTTTCATGTGTAATGCCAAAGGTGCATAGAGCACCACACGCCCGTTATTGCGCCATCTACCTCATGCAATACAGCTTGCCGTCAATCCCTGCACCTCGAAAATTGCAGGCAGTTCAATAAGTGACTTGACTTGCAACAAAGATAACTTACTCACCGCTACTATCGAAGCTCTCGTTCAAGATCAGATAGTCGTCGGTTCCAACATAGCCGTCACCATTAAGGTCTGCTCGAGGATCGAAGTTTGCATCACCGGTTGCAGAGTCAAAGGCACCATTAAGTATCAGATAGTCATCGGTACCGATGTAATTATCTCCATCGCAGTCGCCATTTACTAAACTGGCCGTAAAGCCCCAAACACCTGTCTGAATTTGCACGCCCTTTACGCGCCTAGATATCCAGTGAGGTGCCTTGACTTGTACATCATAAGATCCACTTGCGAGACCAAGTGCTAATACGAACGATCCATCCGGCGACAACGTAGCCACAGTACTTTGGAGAAGAGTCTCAGTGCCAGGGGAATATACATTAACGGACACGTTCATACCCGCAATAGGTCCACTGTAGTTTCTCAAATCGACTACGCCAGCAAAAATTCCACTTGACACATTTACCAAAGCCAAACGGGAGTAACCGCCTTCTGGGTCGGGATTGTAGACAACCACGGAACCTTGTGCAGCGTTACCAGACGCAGCACCCACCACAGTCGCCTCCAAACGATATTCGTTAATCCAAGTGACGTTTATGCGGCTCCCATTCCATGTAACTTCTGCATTTGGCTTGAAGTAGCCACCACGGATCAACAAATTCAGGTCGTTTGCGCTATGTGTAACGACAATGCTATCAACGTCAGGAAGCGGCAGCCGGGTGGTCGTGGTTGTCGCATCCGGCGCAGTGGGAGGCAATTCCTCGTTACCAACAAGGTCGCGGGCGACGCTATAAAAACGGAGTTGCTTTCCGGCAACTGTTTCATAAATTGCGCTTGATTCCTTAGTTGCCGCCAACCATTTGGTGTATGTACCTCCATTAACGCTTACGTAAATGTCAAAGCTTTCAACTCCCGAGAAAGTATCCGTGCCACTCCATAGCACCTTAAATCTACTTGGCACTGTGCTTGGTAACGACTCAACTTTACTTGTCGGAGGTAATCGATCAATGGTATTTGTCCAAGTATTGGTTACAATAGCCGGATTATTGTCAAAAATGATCGTTGCCTTGTTCTCAATCTTAGCCCCTTGAGATGCGTAAGACTTGGGCTTAATTCGGAACCTAACATGTGCCTCACCCGAGCCACTAGCGTCATTTGGAGGCAAAATTCCTTCGTTCACTCCGTCCGGAAGATCTCCGGTGCGAGGGTCTATCGCCTTTAGATGCCACGAAATCAAACGGCTTGACAGGTTGTAGGTAACCGCGACGTCCATCAATAGGTTGCTATCTTTTAGCGGTACACGAATCGATCCACTTTGGAAACCAATCATATCGGAAACAGTCTGGCTTCCGACCTGAACTTCGCCAAGTTCCATACTGCCCATATCAAGGTCCAAATCAAGTACGTCGGTGACTACTACTTCTTGAGCGTGTGCACCAGCGTCGGCTTTGTTTTCGAAATTGATCGTGTAGTCCATCGTACCGTCGGGTTCAACATAGTGATTGGTGCCGATACCAATCGGTCCGAGCTTCTCATTAGGATCCCAGGAAGTCAGAAAACGCGATATCACGCTTCCGAAGCCCAGAAAACCATTTGTGGCAAATCCGATTGCGCTTCCAGCTGCATTGTTCCACCAAAGCCACCTACCGTATTTGTTTTGCCCCATGAAAATCCTACTGAATGATGTTGGGGCACCCAAAGGAAGGCCATACTTGTTGAATGTCGGTGCCCAGCCAGGTATTGGTATTGCACCAAGCGCAGCCCCTGTGCCCGCATCCCAGAAAAAGTCGCCCAAGCCTACCTTTTCGCCTGAAACTACTCTTCCTGCGAAGTTCACCGATCCGCCCACGAATCCAATGGCAGCCCCAGCGGCCCAACCGCCAGCACCGCCTGTTGCACCGGTAATGGCACCAGTGACAGCGCCTGACGCAATTGATGAGCCTAAGCCCTCATGCCACGATCTTCCTTGAGAAACGTTTTGAACAATCGTAAAACCACCACTAATTCCGCCGCCAATAATGCCACCCGCGACCAGACCTGGAAGCCCAAATTCGCCGCTGCCGTCGATATTCGCAGTTGGATTGTTGCTTGCGTAGCGATACAGGTTCGAATCCCAACCGCTCAGTCCGCTCGGGTCTGCACTAATAAACCTTCCCAAACCGGGGTCGTAATAGCGCGCGCGCATGTGGTACAAGCCTGTTTCATCATCGACGACGCCAAACTTTCCAACAAAGTGGAAACGATTCGGGATTGCCTCAGAGATAGCAACAAATCCGCCGAACGGCAACAATTCATATGAATTCGCAATTGAGCCGCTTGCACCCGTTACCAAACGAGTGTGCCCAGTTCCATCAAATCCATAGTAACCTATCGTGCTGGCATCCTGGCGCGCAACCAAGCCTAATCCGTGCATGTATCGAGCGGCAAGGGATCCATTGGCCGAGTATTCGGCAGTGATGTTGCCGCCGTCGTAGACAAATGTAGTGGCAAGTCCGTTCTTTGTGAGCCTTGTTCGATTCCCTAGTGCATCGTATTGATACTCGTAAACATCTCCATTCGGCATTTGCGTTTTGATCAATTGCCCGGAAGCACTCCAATCGTACGATGTCGTTTGCCCATTCTTTGTCCTTGTTCTCATGTTTCCATCTGCGTCGTAGGTGAAAACTTCATTTGACGCCGACAGGTACTGATTCATATTATTGGTGGAATATGCAATCGTGGTTCCACCTGATGTTTGCGTTAGACGATTGCCTTCTTCATCGTACGCGAATGCTGTGCTGACTCCGCTGGGAGACACCACAGAGGTCAACTGATTATTCGCATCGTAGTGGTAGTTCCAAACTCCACCAGGCGTGGCAAGTGTAGCGGGATTACCGAACGAGTCATAGTTACCGTAAATGTATTGTGCTTGCAAGATACTGCCAGGGCCGTAATGTGTGATCTTAAGTGGTCGGCTACCCGCATCGTACACGTACGTTGTTTTTGTTCCGTTACCCCGTGTTTCGTTGGCGATTCGTCCAGACGAATCGTATTGATATTGAACCAACAACTGTCCGTCTGCGAGCACATTTGCAAGACGGCCAACGCTGTCATAAACATAGCTGAGGGCAGGCGAGTCGGCACCCGTTCTCGATGTACGACGTCCTGCATCGTCATACGTGTATTCAAACCACTTGCCGTTTGGATGCTCTACTCTTCTCAGGTAATCGCGCGCGTCATAATACATTCGGGTCGCACCAGTTACCGAACTTGACGCTTGTATAAGGTTTCCGCGGGCATCATACGAATAGCTAAGTGCTTCTCCAGGCGAAATGACAGACGTCACTCGACCTTCTGAATCGTACTGAAATGCAGTTATTTGGCCCCGGCGATTCGTATGCGTCTTGATTCCACCCCAAGACTCATGCGTAAATGACTCTCTCGTGCCATTCGCATATGTAATGCCGGTTGTGTTGCCCAAAACATCAAACTCAAAGTCCACCACCTGATTTCGTGCATCACGGAACCAATCCAATCGATTTAGGTCTTTCGTGTAGCTAGCTCCGCGAACGTTGCCTCTGGGGTCCTTTCCTTCCAGCAGGTTGCCTTTTTCATCCCAAACACTCTTTATCGTCCGTTGATCTCGCGTCGTTTCTATTGGCAAAAAGGCGTTGTTGAACTTTCTGCTCGTCACGAATCCAAGGGTATCTCTCGATCGCAAAACCTGTCCGTATGGCCCCTGACTTATCTTTTCAGTACCGAAGGGACTGTTTATGGTTATTTCACTGCCGGAACCATACTCAAATGTAGTCTTCAGACTTTGTTGCGGTCCAGAAACGCTGAAAAGCAACCCGTTGTCGTAATATTCAAAGGTTTGATCACGACCGTCTGGATGAGTAATCTTCGTAAGTGTGCCAACATTTTGCGTCGTGCCAGCACTTATGTAATCGTATGTCCAAACGCGGCCGTCAATACTAACCGAAGTGAGTAGGTCGCCATTGTAAGAGTATGTCGCTTGCTTTCCATTTGAAAGCCGTGCCTCAGAAACGTGCCCGAAGCCATCGTAGGCCAATGTCAAAGCATGCCCATTTGCATCCGTGACTTTGGATAGCTGCGGACCCAAATATTCACAAGTGATTAGGTTGTTGTTCGCATCGTTCATCGTGCGAATCAATCCGCTGGAATCGAATGTGATGCGCGTTCCATTTGCCATGGAAACCGAGTATCGCCGCTCTACAGAGTTCTCATCAACTTCCAGCAAACTTGGGTCTCCAGGATTCGCAGAGTATTTGCCAGTTGAACTTTTCGAGAACACTTGTTGTGCGCCTTCGGGCGAACTAATCACGATCCAGCCGGGCTTTGGCACCTCTAAGTAATAGTCGTAAGAACTTCTCCATCCCAAACCAAAGGTGCGCTTCGTATGCCGCGAAATGAGCGACGAACTATAAATTCGGCCGAATGATAACTTGCCACCTGGCACAGGCATTTCGATGTCGCTCATAGCACTCAGAAACGGCAATGGCGAGTACTCTCCGGTAGCTTTTGCTAGGGCCACCGAGATCAGGTCTTCAACGGCGATGGAACGGCTTCCATAAGAGGCATACTCTTTCGAAACTAGCCTCAGGTTATTGAACAATTCCGAATCATTCTGTCCGAGGAAATGGGTGAAGTTTGTCCAAATTGCTGCCCATGTATCGGTGTCAAGGTCTTGCGGTTTCAATAATGACCGCATTTCTGCCCATCCATTCTGCTGAATTTCTTGGGTTAGTGATGTCACTTGACTCAGGCGCCATTCAACGTTTTGGTTTTGCACAGGTGACTCAAACTGGACGTTTTGCGAAAAAATCTCCCCAGGAACTAGCACACTTGCATCGATAGCCCCCTGACTCTGAAAGTTTATCTTTCCCTTCTGCCAAGGCATGCTTGGATCAAGTCTTAGGCTCATTTCGACTGTACTTTGATCGCCAGGCTTGCCAGCTTCGAACTGCATTAGCGGTGCGAGACCATTGCCAGTACCAATGTTAATGACCTCAATCTTAGCAGTACCCAACCGCCCGGCTCGCATGGTCGAGGGCGCGGATATCCCTCCCACAAATACGGGCTTGCCGGCGCCTTCTCCTATGGAAAGGCCTTGGACTTTGCGAACTTCTTTACCATCGAGTTGTCGAACCACAATATCCCAAAGCCCCGGGCTGGCCGCACTGAGGTCGACCAGGGCCCGTAGCTCGAATGGTGAATGAACGACAGTCGGATTTGACTCCAAAATAGGCTGCGATCCAGCCTTTTCCAGTCGGACAGCTATTCCAGGTTTGAAGCCAGACCCATAAATGGTAAGAGGTATTGAAGCCCGTTGGTAAACTAAAGTTGGCACCGTGCGCGAAATCTTCAGCAGGTCATAGTCTTCAAAAATGGGATTGGGGAATGCGACCACTGTTCCGTCAAGCCGTCCCACGAAAATCAGATCTTCGAGTGCAGAGAACTTTACTGCAGTGACTCCGGTACCCGTTTCTGAATCGCTCTCCCATACGAGGCTCCCTGTTCCTACGTCCCAAATTCGAATTCGCCGGTCTGCACAGCCGGTTACCAGGTAGCGACCGTCATTTGAAAAGTCAAGACTTGTGACCTCACCCCCAAACCCTGTTAACAGCTTAGCAGTTCCACCACTGGCCACATCCCAAATGCGCACTGTACGATCTCGCGCGCCGGTCGCGAGGCGGGTTCCATTTGGATCATAGTCTATTGCGAGCACGCCTTCTGTGTGGCCAACAAGAGTTTTCAACAAGTCAAAGGTCTCT
>CAYRAX010000075.1:10870-12282 GCA_964422285.1 uncultured Chthonomonas sp. | reverse complement strand
AGGGGACTGCGCTCAGAAATGTTGCGCGCGAACCTTGCTTGTATAGCTCCCACGAATCACGGGCCTTGCGAGATTGAAATTCGGGGATGAGCGCCGCGCCCATTGCACCGCCAATCAGAATGCTCAGCAACGTATCGGGAACCGTAATCAGAACGACGGCGATATCCGCTTTGCTCGAACTTCCAAACTGGTAAGCGACCAACCATTCCCGCGCAAGGCCGGCGATGCGACCCGCGAGAATGCCCAAAAAAACAATAGCGCCGGACCGAAGGAGTTGTCGAAGCATGCTTTCGGACTACTTTTTGGAGGCCCAAACAATGCCGATCAGTAGCCCCAGGAGCGCGGTCGCGCCTATGTTGAGCTTAAAGCTCTTGTTGATCGGCTTTTCGAGCAAATAGGGCTCGTCCAAAATGATCCACTTCGCGCGGCTCGCCTGGTTTTCAACTTGTGCCTGCATGTATCGTGCGTTGACTTGGTTGTACGCCTCGGTCAGCGTGCGCACTTTTCGCAAAAGGCGCTGGAAATCTACTGCTTCGGTCGGTGCTTGTTCGGCCAGCTTGCGTGCGCTGGAAACCTGAGCGTCCAAGACGATCTTTTTGACTTGAAGCGTGAGCATGTGGTCGTTCACGGACGCGCCAACCGCTTGAGCATATTTTCTGGCCTCGTTTTCGAGGATCGTCTTGACTGCGTTACGCTTTTCGAGCGCTTGCGTCACCACCGTGTTCTTGTCCGTAAATTTGCTTCGGGCCACGGCGAGCTCGGTTTCAGCCTGGAGCAACTGGTCGCGCAGGTCCTTGAACGCAGCATTGTTGGTGGGCAATTCGCTCAATTGCTTCGACGATTTAGAGACAAGTGACTTTGTTGCGCCGATTTCGTTGTCGATCGCTTTTTGCTGAATCGCCAGTTCTTGGAGCTTCTTTAGGTAGCTGACCCCGGTGTATTGGTCTTCGGGCGAGAAGACGGTTCGCGCGTTTTGCTGATACTCGAGTAAGGCTTCTTCAGCTTCGCGCAATGTCGCGGCCGCTTTGTCTACCGCTGGCTTTAGATTTTTCGCCTGCAAACCAGCAAGGCTCAGTCCGACGCTGGCGTCCAGTTCTTTGGCATTCCCGACCGCCAGTTGCACCGCTTTCAGAGCCGTTTCGGAGTCGTTGTCGCGGCCCTTGATGATCACTTGCGAAGATGCTTGCTCGGCCTCGACCTTCAGCATCGCCTTGACTTCATCCAGTTTCTTGCCGGTGCCCGTAGCGATCCGCTTTTGCGAGGAATGACTCTCGATCACGCCTGCGAGGATCGCGACCGGGTCGGAACCGGCTTTGAGTTGCAACAGCTGCATCGAGTTGGCGCCGGTCTCCATTTGCGGGATCAAAATGGTCGCTTGCGCCTGGTAAACCGGCGGACTCACCCACGTGATG